>JAFULM010000044.1 GCA_017483185.1 Prevotella sp.
CCCTAAGACAGCCCCCTCTGACTCCCCCAAAGGGGGAGCGTGGGTTGCCGGGAGGCCCTTATGGCTTTCAAATTTTGCAAAAGTCGGCGAGTTTTTGATTGCTGTTTTGAGGTCAAAAAGTGGGTTTTGTCGAGTAACGGGGCCCCCGCGAGGTTGCAACGGGCACGCCGTCATGTTGCAACGGGGCCGCCGGTGCAATGCAATAGCAGCCCCGTTGCAACCCCTCGGGGCCCTTACGGGACGCCCAAGCTCCCCCTGTGGGGGAGTCCGAGGGGGCCGCCGGATTGTAAGTGGTTGTGTAATAGTAACTTGCAAAAATAGCGATTTTTTTGACCGTAAAAACCGCGCGATTTTGACCTTCGTGAGATTTGAAAATTCGGGAGCGTGGCCGAAAAATTTTGGAAAGTGGGGCTGGATTTCGGCTTTAAATTCAGAATTAATTTAACAAAGACGTGATTGAGAGATATTTTCAAACGCAAAGGGCGCAACATCAACGGGTAGGGTCGCGACCCGTCGCGACCGCCTCCTTGCGGATGTACACACAGAGGCTTAGACACATCCAGCTGTGGGTGTGGATTGTGGGTCAGGTTGTTATGCCTTCGGTCCTTTCGTTGCAAACTCATACATGACGATGCCCGCCGTGACGGAGACGTTCATCGAGTGTTTCGTGCCATACTGCGGGATTTCGATGCAGCCGTCGGCAAGGTCGATGACCTCCTGATGGACACCTTTCACCTCGTTGCCCATGACGATGGCATAGCGGGCCGTCGGGTCGTAACGCATATCGTGGAGCATCGTGCTGCCCTCCGCCTGTTCGATGGCATAGACGGTGTAACCGCGCTGTTGGAGTTCGCGCACTGCCTCCGTGGCCGTGTCGAAGTGGCGCCACTCGACACTGTCCTCCGCTCCGAGCGCTGTCTTGTGAATCTCGGCCGCCGGAGGCATCGGGCTGATGCCACACAGATAGACTGCCTCGATGCGGAAAGCGTCGCCCGTGCGGAAAACGCTGCCGACGTTGTGCATCGACCGCACGTCGTCGAGCACAACCACAAGAGGCAGTTTGTCGGCCTCACGGAACTCGTCGACCGTGAGACGCTTCATCTCTATTGTTCTTAGTTTACGCATATAAAAAACCGGCCCCACCCCGACCCTCCCCAAGGGGAGGGTGCCTACGAGGTGATATTATCCCTCCGACACCCATAAAGGAGGAAGAAGTCGGTGGAGCCATATTTACTTATGACTTGTATTGTTTGATAAATCTATTCTCTCTTTTTTATTCATCGGATAAACTTTTTATTCATCGGATAAACTCTTCATTCATCGGATAACCGCCCTTCACCTCGTAGGCACCCTCCCCTTGGGGAGGGCCGGGGTGGGGCCCCCACCCTCCTCGACAGCTCCCCCGGATTGCTCCCCGGCCATCCCTCCGGAACGGACATGCCGTGGCGGGCGTAGAACTCCGTCCAGTAGTCGGGGATGCGGCCGTCGGCATCACGGAAAGTCATGGGAATGGGTTTGAAGATATGGTTGCCGGTGCTGTCCACGAAACTCAGCAGTACCAGTTCGCTGCAATATATCTCGTCGTTGTCCGGCAGATAGAGGCTGTCATAACGACAACCGACATAGCTCAGAGCCGCGGCAATGGTCTTCGCGCAGTCCAGCCGCTCCCCCACCCGACCCGCAACGACTGCGGGACGACCGTCGGCAAAACGGCGGCGACCGAGGAACGAGTCGACTGGAGTGACGCACACACCGCGTTCGGGCAGCGCTTCTATCACCGACGGACGACCGTCGAGGCGGACGAAGATGGCCACATGGTCGATGGCGAGCCCGTCGACACCGGACGTGACGTCCGTGATGGCGTTGCCCCCGGGGTTGACCTGAAAGAGCAGGTCGCAGTCACGCAGGGCCGACGACAGCGTGTCGGATTGGCCGAAGGCGCTCACGGCAACGGCGAGACACGACGGCAGCAAGAGCAGAAGTCTGCGGATTATATTGACTTTCATATCATCATGCCTGTTATTTCGCGGCAAAGTTAGCACTTTTTGTGCTACTAAAGGCCGATAATCTGACAAAAAGCGTAACTTTGCAGGGTCAATCAGCAATCGACAATATAACACATATAAGCGTATGAGAAAGATTTTACTTACCATCATTACCGTCATGACGACACTCGCCGCCGTGGCTGACAACTTCACAACGGCCGGCGACGGCACCACATGGACCATGACACGCCTCGCCCAGACCGACGGGACGGGAGTCACCGTCGACGAAAAGACATTCACGATGACCTCCAACGTGGTGATAGCAGCCGGTGACGCCTTCAAGATCGAAGAGGGAATAACCGTCAGAATGGGCGACCGGGTGACGCTGCGCATCGAAGGCGAGGCCGACTTTGCGGCCGACGATCGCGTCCTGTTCACCGCCATCGACGAGACTGTCCAGCCCTACGGCATCTATATGCAGAACGACACGAAGCGCGCGACGTTCAGAGACATCGACTTCGAATACGCCGGACTGCGCAACTTCGGTACCGCCGGAGCCGACTTCACCAACTGCTCGTTCACCCGCCACAACGGCATTTCGGGCACTTCGGCCCTCAGCATGGGCACCAACGGAGCGTCGTTCTTCATCAGCGGATGCACATTCACGGAATGTGCCAAGAGCGCCATCGGCGGAGCCGCCAACTACTGCAACCCAGTGACCATCACCGGATGCACCTTCATGGCCAACGGCACGGCCAACGCCAACACGCCGCAGATAAATCTGACCACGGCCGAGAACGTCACGATAAAGGACTGCGTCATCGTCGGAGCACCTGAGCACACTAAGGTCGGAGGCATCGTCGTCTCCAATCTCGTCAACCTCACCGGCGAACTCAACACGCTGATAGAGAACTGCGAGATACGCAACAACCGCTTCGGCGTGGCCACATACTGCGAGCAGACGGCAACGATACGCAACAATGTCATCGTCAGCAACAAGTATGAGACGAACGCCATGAACGGCGGCAGCGGCATAAACATCTATGACCCCTACATGACGCAGACCACAATCGTCACCGGCAACTACATCGAGGACAACCTCTGGGGCATCACCGTCATCGGAGGACGCAACGTCAACATCGGCAAGACCGAAGACCCGACGGCCGACGACTACAATCCCGGGCTCAACGTGTTCCTCAACAACGGCAACGGCGGCGTCACCTACGACCTCTACAACAACTCCGCCAACACGGTCTACGCTCAGGGCAACTACTGGAAGAGCGTCGCTTCACAGGACCAGGAGAGCATCGAGACGGTCGTATTCCACAAAAACGACGACCCGAAACTGGGCGAAGTGATATTCATGCCGGCCCTCGACAAGGAGCCCTCTGCCATCAACCACACACCCTCCGCTCTGTCCGAAAACGCCCGCACGGAGGTCTACACGCTCGACGGCGTGCGCCTCGGCAGCCTCAATGAAGCCCGACGCGGCACAATCTGCATCGTCAAAGTCACTGACGGACGTCACACCACGGTGCGCAAGGTGGTGGTGAGATGAGAACATAGCAGTCGTTACATATATTAATAATGACACGACAAGAGACAAATGACACAACAGAAGATAAGCGATTTTGAGATAATGGCCCCCGTGGGGTCGCGCGACAGTCTTGCCGCGGCCATCAAGGCGGGCGCCGGCTCGGTCTATTTCGGCATTGAGAAGCTCAACATGAGGGCCCACTCGGCCAGCACGTTCACCATCAGTGACCTGCGCGAGATAGCCGCCACGTGCGCCGAACACGGCATAAAGACCTATCTGACGGTCAACACCATCATCTACGGCGAGGACCTCGGTCAGATGCGCGAGATCATCGACGCCGCCCGCGAGGCCGGCATATCGGCCGTGATAGCCAGCGACGTGGCCGTGATGATGTACTGCCGCAAGGTCGGTCAGGAGGTCCACCTCTCCACGCAGCTCAACATCTCCAACATCGAGGCGCTCAAATTCTACGCCCAGTTCGCCGATGTCGTCGTCTTAGCGCGTGAGCTCAACATGGATCAGGTGGCCGAGATCTACCGCGGAATCTGCGAGGAGAACATCTGCGGACCCTCGGGAGAGCGGGTGCGCATAGAGATGTTCTGCCACGGCGCGCTCTGCATGGCCATCAGCGGCAAGTGCTACATGAGCCTCCACGAGGCCAACCGCAGCGCCAACCGCGGCTCCTGCGTCCAGATTTGCCGCCGCTCCTACACCGTCACGGACAATGAGACGGGCGCCGAGCTGGCCATCGACAATAAATATATAATGAGCCCGAAGGACCTGAAGACCGTGCGCTTCATCGACCGCATGATGGAGGCGGGCGTGCGCGTGTTCAAGATTGAGGGCCGTGCCCGCGGTCCGGAATATGTCAAGACTGTCGTGGAGTGCTACCGCGAGGCCATCGCCGCCGTGCTCGACGGCACGTTCACCGAGGAGCGCAAGGACGGATGGGACGAACGTTTGGCCACCGTCTTCAACCGCGGCTTCTGGGACGGCTACTATCAGGGCCAGACCCTTGGCGAATGGAACCGCCACTACGGCTCCTGCGCGACCGAGCGCAAGGTCTATGTGGGCAAGGGCGTGAAGTATTTCAGCAAGCTCGGCGTGGCCGAATTTACCGTCGAAGCCACCGAGTTCGCCCCCGGCGACAAGCTCCTCATCACCGGTCCGACCACCGGCGCGCTCTATGTCACGCCCGATGTCATACACGGCGACCACGGCCCCGTGGACATCGCCCGCAAGGGGACGCGCATCAGCATCGCCGTGCCGGAGAAGGTGCGGCCCAGCGACAAGCTGTTCAGGATAGAGGAGGCCCCCTGTAAAGCCCCCTGTAGTCCCCCGAAGGGGGACACCTGCGGATAGAACAAAGGACATGCAGTAACGACAATACTAAATAAAAGAATAAAAATAGTAAATAACTCAGCCCGCAGGCGTCCCCTCTTGGGGGACTACAGGGGGCCGGTTTTTTAGAATTATGACAATAAACGAACTGCAAGACGAAATCATCGAGGAGTTTTCCGACTTCTCCGACTGGATGGACAAGTATCAGTTGCTCATCGACCTGGGCAACGAGCAAGCGCCGCTCGACGAGCGCTACAAGACCGAGAGCAATCTCATCGACGGTTGTCAGAGCCGCGTGTGGCTGCAGGCCGACTATGAAGAGGGCAATATCCGCTTCACGGCCGAGAGCGACGCGCTCATCGTCAAGGGCATCATCGCCCTGCTCATCCGCGTGCTCAGCGGACATACGCCCGACGAAATCCTCGCCGCCGAACTGTATTTCATCGACCGCATCGGCCTGAAAGACCACCTCAGCCCCACCCGCAGCAACGGACTGCTGGCTATGGTGAAGCAGATGCGCATGTATGCACTGGCCTTCAAGGCCAAGGAGGGCGCATGAAACCACGACCGGAAGGAGGGCGGCGGCGCCACGGAATGACAGTCGCAGGACAGCTGTTCGGGCATATAATGCGCCGGATATTTATATCGACGATGCGCCGGACAGCAGCCGCAGGGCTTTGGACGATATTCACGATGTGTCTCATTGTGTCATCGTGCGGTTCGCCGCGCCGCTACACCATCGGCGTGGCACAGTGCAGCGAGGACTCGTGGCGGGCCAAACTCAACGAGGAACTGCGCACGGCCACTTATCTATATGACAACGTTGACATCCGCGTGGTGTCGGCCGACGACAACGATACGGTGCAGCGGGCGCAGATCGACAGCTTTATCGACGAGGGCGTGGACCTCCTTATCGTCTCGCCAAACTCGATGACCAGCATCTCCGAGGCCGTCGACCGGGCTTACGACAGCGGCATACCCGTGATATTGCTCGACCGCAAGACCGGTTCGGGGAAATATACGGCGTTCATCGGAGCCGACAATGTGGAGATAGGCCGCAGCATCGGAGAGTTCGTTGCCACACAACTCGATGGCCGCGGCACGGTGGTCGAGATTCAGGGACTTGACGGTTCGTCGCCGGCCGTGGAGCGCCACCGCGGCTTCACCGACGCGCTGGGGCGCTATCCCGACATCCACATCATCGCCTCGCCCTCGGGCAACTGGCTTCAGGAGAGCGGCAACGAGGCTATGGACGCGGTGATGCGCAAGGACACGGACCGACAGATAGACTGCGTCTTCGGCCATAACGACCGCATGGCCGTGGGAGCATACGAGACGATGAAAGGCTATGGAGCCAATGTCGACGGCATGCTGTTTGCCGGTGTGGACGCCCTGCCGGGTGCCGACGGCGGCATAGCCCGCGTTCATGACGGCACGCTGACCGTCTCGTGCATCTATCCCACGGGCGGTGACAAGGTGATGGAGCTGGCCATGAACATCCTCGAAGGCCGGCCGTACAACAAAGAAAACACGCTGCGGGCGGCGCTCGTCACCCGCGACAATGCCGGTGTCATGCTGATGCAAGCCGAAGAGATGGCCCGGCAGAACGAATATCTCGACACTCTTCACGGCAAGATAGACACTTATCTGGCACAGTATAATCATCAGAAGGTATATCTTCTGTTGTTCGTAATAATCGTAATCCTGCTCATCATATTCTTCATCATGGTCTACCGTGCCATGCTCATGCGGCGGCGTATGACCGAAGAGGCTGCCAACGCAAAGCTCGTGTTCTTCACCAACATGAGCCACGAGTTCCGCACGCCGCTCACGCTCATAGCCGACCCGGTGGAACAGATGCTCGGTGACGACAATCTCACCCCGCGTCAGCGCGACCGGCTGGAGATTGTGAGCCGCAACGCCCGCGTTCTGCTCAGGCTGATAGGCGAGATTCTCGACTTCCGCAAGCTGCAGAACGGCAAGATGGAGCTCATGGTCACACGCTTCCGGTTGTCCGAACAGGCCCGCGTGTGGACCGACAGTTTCCGTCCCGTGGCCGAGAGCAAGGGCATAGAACTGTGCTGCCGCACGGCCGACGGCATCGAAGTGGTGACGGACATGTATAAGGTGGAACGCATCTGCTACAACCTCCTGAGCAACGCCATCAAGCACACCCGCCGCGGCGGCACGGTGACGCTGACCGTAACGTCGGACGACAGCCTCGGTATGGTGGCCCTGAGCGTCAGCGACACGGGCGAGGGCATACCGCGCGACAAGCAGCAGAACATTTTCGACCGTTTCTTCATGGTCAGCGGCAGTGCCGCCGACGGAACGGGCATAGGGCTCGCTCTGGTCAAGGCGTTTGCCGAAATGATGGGCGGCCGCGTCACGGTGGAGAGCGAGCCGGGCCACGGCGCGACGTTCACGGTACTGCTGCCGGCCGAGATTGAGGAGAAAAAGGGAGAGAAAGACCGGAGTGGGAAGAGGAATGAGAATAATGAGAGTGATGGGAAGAATGGGAATGATGAGAGCGATAGTGGTGCCACCACACCGCCATCCGGTTCAGATTCGGATTCGGAGTCAGATTCAGATTCAGATTCAGATTCGGCCACCACGGCCGACCCGCAGTCTCTGACTTCCGCTCCGGCCGAGTCATCCGACAACCGGCCGCAGATACTCATCGTGGACGACAGCGACGACATACGCACATACATATCGTCGCTGCTCTCGGACAGATATGTCATAATATCGGCCGCCGACGGCAGCGAAGGACTCCGCATGGCCGTGGAGCGCGTTCCCGACCTGATTGTCAGCGACGTCATGATGCCAGTCATGGACGGTCTGGAGATGTGCCGGCGCGTAAAGGGCGAGACGGCCACGAGCCACATTCCCGTCCTCATGCTCACGGCCCGCACGCTCGAAGAGCAGCGCGCCGAGGGCTACGACTGCGGTGCCGATGCCTACATAACCAAGCCTTTCAGCGGCAAGGTGCTCATCTCGCGGGTGGAGAACCTGCTCGAAAGCCGCCGACGGCTGCGGGAACTCTTCGCAGGGGTTTATGGAAGGAAAGGAAAGGACGGGAAGAACGGGAGTGATAGGAATGATGAGAATGATGAGAGCAATGGGAATATCGGGACTGCCGACAGTAACGACATCTTCGACAATCCCCCGGCCGACGGATGCTGCAGCAGTGCGGCCCCTGCGCTCAATGCTGCCGACAGCCGTTTCATGACCCGTCTGCGCGACTTCATTGCCGCAAACATTTCCGACTCAGACCTCAACGTCGAGACCATCAGCGCCGAAATGAACCTCAGTCGAGTCCAGCTCTACCGCAAGGTGAAGGCCATGACCGGAGCGACGCCCGTAGAGCTGATCCGCCTGAGCCGTCTCAGCCGTGCCGAGGAACTGCTGTCCGAAGGCGGAAAGACGGTATCGGAAGTGGCCTACGAGGTGGGCTTCTCATCGCCGTCGTATTTCATCAAATGCTATAAGGACCATTTCGGACACACTCCTAATGACAGATAGGTGTTGCCGAAGCACCTTCACTTTTCCGCCGCCTCACATGTCCCGACATAACGGCAGGGGGCAACGGATTTATTACGCGGCCCGTGTAACGTTATTACATGGGCCGTGTAACATCATTACAAAAGCCGTGTAACAACGTTACATGGGCCTTGTAACATATCCCAGCCATGCGCGGCATTCCGCCGGAGTATCCCAATAATCGTTCAAAAGACATCAAAAATGTTACATGAACGATTTTTTTTATCATCTGAAATATATTTTTTATCTTTGCGAGCCGGTTCACGATAACTTTGCGGCAGATTTTTTTATTACTATTAACAAAAACAACTAACCCCAAAAACAGCAAACAATGGAAAAGATCAAGAGAATCCTGTTTTGCACGATTGTCCTGCTCGCGGGCTCAATGACGGCCCTTGCGCAGCAAATCGACGTGACCGGAACGGTGAAGACCGCCGACGGTGAGGGTGTCATCGGAGCCACCGTGCGCAACGAGAGCGACGGAGGAACGGGCACGGTGACCGACTACGACGGCAATTTCCACATGAAAGCCAGAAGCGGCGCCACGCTCGTCATATCTTATATAGGTATGAAGACGATGACGGTCAAGGCCGCTCCGAGGCTTGACATCACGATGGAAGACGACAGCCGCATGATGAACGAGGTCGTCGTGACGGGTTATATGACCCAGCGCAAGGCCGACCTGACCGGCGCCGTCTCCGTGGTCTCGGTCGACGAGATGATGAAGGAGGGCGAAAACAACCCCGTGAAAGCCCTTCAGGGCCGCGTGCCGGGAATGTATGTCACGGCTGACGGCAATCCGAGCGGTGCGGCCACCGTGCGCATCCGCGGTATCGGCACGATGAACAACAACGACCCGCTCTACATCATCGACGGCGTGCCGTCGCAGTCGGGCATGCACGAGCTAAACGGCAGCGACATCGAGTCCATCCAGGTGCTCAAAGACGCATCCTCGGCCAGCATCTACGGTTCGCGCGCAGCCAACGGTGTCATCATCATCACGACGAAGCGCGGCAAGGCCGGACGACTGGCCGTCAACTTCGATGCCTCCGTGTCCGTCTCGCTCTTCCAGACAAAGCTCGACATGATGAACACCGAGCAGTATGGCCGCACGCTCTGGACGGCATACACCAACTCGGGCACGAACCCCAACTCCAATCCCATCGGCTACCGCTACGACTGGGGATACGACGCCTCGGGCTATCCCATGCTTCACTCCATGTCGCTGCCGAAATATCTCGACAAGGACAACACCATCGCCACGTCGGCCGGCACGGACTGGTTTGACGAGGTCACGCGGACGGGTGTCATACAGCAGTATAACCTCTCCATGACCAACGGCACGGACCGCGGCAGCTATTTCTTCTCTCTCGGTTACTACAAGAACGACGGTCTGATAAAGCACAGCTCGTTCGACCGCATCTCGGCCCGCATGAACTCCGAGTACAAGCTCATCGGCGACATCGTCACCGTCGGCGAGAACTTCACCGTCAACCGCACAAGCGAAGTGCAGGCCCCGGGCGGCATAATCAACGACGCGATGATCTCGCTGCCGATGATTCCTGTCCACACCGTCGACGGCAAGGGATGGGGCGGCCCGAGCACGACCATGCCCGACCGTCAGAACGTCGTGCGCGTCAACGAATACAACAAGGACAACAGATATACCTACTGGCGGCTCTTCGGCGACGCCCACGTCAACATCAACCCGCTGAAGGGCCTCAACCTCCGCAGCACCTTCGGTCTCGACTACGCCCAAAAGCTGGCAATGAGCTACACGCTGCCCTACACCAACGGTTTCCTCAACGACGACCTCAGTGCCGTCTATATGGGACAGGAGCACTGGACAAAGTGGATGTGGAACGCCATCGCCACCTACAACGTGACGCTCGGCCGCCACAAGCTCGACGTCATGGCCGGAACGGAGCTGAACCGTGAGGATGACATCAACCTGTCGGCCTACCGCGAGGATTTCGCCATCATCTCCACCGACTATATGTATCCCGGCGCCGGCACGGGACAGTCCATCGCCGGCGGCGGTGCCGGCACATACTCGCTGGCCTCGTTCTTCGGAAAGGTCAACTACTCCTACGCCGACCGCTATCTGGCTTCGTTCACCATACGCCGCGACGGTTCGTCACGCTTCGGCCAGAACAACCGCTGGGGAACGTTCCCGGCATTCTCGCTCGGCTGGCGTCTCAGCGAGGAGGGCTTCATGAAGGGCATCAGCAGCGTGGTCAGCGACCTGAAACTGCGCGCCGCATGGGGACAGACCGGTAATCAGTCTATCGACAACACGGCCCGCTACTCCATCTACGACGCAAACTACGGAACGGGCGACGCCCCGACCTACGGCACATCATACGACATCACCGGCTCCAACGGCGGCTCACAGCTCCCCTCGGGCTTCCGCCGCACGCAGCTCAGGAACGACGACCTGAAGTGGGAGACGACGACGCAGACCAACGTGGGCGTCGACTTCCAGCTCTTCGGCGGCGACCTCTACGGCAGTTTCGAGTACTACGACAAGCGCACTAAGGACATCCTCATCAAGCCGTCCTATATCGCCGTCATCGGCGAGGGTGGCGGCCAGTGGCGCAACGTGGGCCGCATGAGCAACAAGGGATTTGAGTTCAACCTCGGCTACCGTCACACGACCGCCTACGGACTGTCCTACGACATCAACGGCAACCTCTCGCTCAACCGCAACAAGGTGCTCTTCGTGCCCGACGACGTGGCCTCGACGGGCGACTTCGGAGGCAACGGCGCGATGAACATCATCGGCAACTCCATCAACCGCTATGCCGGCTACGTGGCCGACGGACTCTTCCGCACACAGGAAGAAGTCGACAACTACATGGCCCTCTATGACGTGCGCATCGGCCAGCCAGGCCTCGGACGCATACGCTACCGCGACGTCAACGGCGACGGCGTCATCGACACCGACGACCGCACGTGGATAGGCGACCCAAATCCCGACTTCACCTACGGACTTAACGTCACCCTGCGCTTCCGCGGATTCGACTTCACCATGTTCTGGCAGGGCGTCCAGGGGGCCGACGTGGACGTGAGCGCCATCAAGAAGAACTCCGACTTCTGGTCGCTCGGCGACATGAACGCCAACCGCACGACCCGACTGCTCGGTGCCTGGTCGCCTCAGAATCCCGGTTCCGACATCCCCGCCGTGAGCATGTCGGACCTGAACAACGAAGCCCGCTTCTCTACCTACTTCATCGAGAACGGCTCCTATCTCAAGCTGCGCATGCTCCAGCTGGGCTACACCTTCCCTGAGAAGATTGCGAAGGCGGCCGCCATGCAGAACCTGCGCGTCTATCTCAGCGCCCAGAACCTGCTGACCATCAAGAGCAGCAAGTTCACGGGTATGGACCCGGAGAACCCCACGACGGGCTATCCCATACCGCTCAACATCACGTTCGGCATCAACGTGGGCTTCTGAACCTCAGTCATAACCAATCAACAGACATTCATCATATGAAAGCAAGATATATCATAGCATCGCTGATGCTTGGCTCAATGGCCCTGTCGCTGACGGGGTGCGACGACTTCCTCGACTCCTCGAAGCCGAAAGGAATACTCGACAACGAGCAGGTCTACACTCCGGAGAACATCGAGAGCATGGTCGTCTCGGCCTATGCCTACATGGTCACGGGCGAGGACATGAACAGTTCGTTCCAGCTGTGGCAGCTGGGCAACGTCCGTTCGGACGACGCCTACAAGGGCGGAGCAAACACCGAGGACGGCTCACACATGTATTACGCCGAGATTGCCCGCGGACTGACGACCGACCTGTGGGTCTTCGACGACCTCTGGTACCGCCTCTACTGCGGCGTCAACCGCGCCAACGACGCCCTGCGGAGCCTCGCCGGCGTGACCGAAGAGGAGTTCCCTAAGAAGAAGGAGCGCACGGCCGAGATGCGGTTCATCCGCGGCCACTTCATGTTCAAGCTCAAAGAACTGTATAAATATGTCCCCGTCATCGACGAGAACATCGAGGAGAACACCGAGGCCTACCGCCGGATTTCAAACCGTGTCTACACCAACGACGAGCTGTGGCAGAAGGTTGCCGACGACTTCCAGTACGCCTACGACAATCTTCCCGAGACGCAGCCGACCGACAAGGGCCGTCCCACGCGCGCCGCAGCGGCCGCCTATCTGGCCAAGACCTATCTCTTCAAGGCTTACCGGCAGGACGACGTGCAGACGAATGAGATAACGTCGATGAACGCCGCCGACCTGAAGAAGGTCATCGAACTTACCGCGGCGGACATCTACGCCGCCAACGGCAACACACTGGAGGACGACATTGCCTTCAACTTCCTCCCCGGAACGTATGAGAACGGCCGCGAGTCGGTCTGGGCAATACAGTATTCGCAGGACGACGGCACCAAATACGGCAATCTCAACTTCGCCTACGAGCTGACCGCACCGCAGGGCATCGGCTGCTGCGACTTCAACAAGCCGAGCCAGAACCTCGTCAACGCCTTCAAGACGGACATCGACGGACTGCCCGCCGCCAACGCCAATGCGGAGAACTATGACGCCGCAAGCGACAACGTCGACCCGCGTCTGTTCCACACCGTGGCCATGCCGGGATTCCCCTATAAGTATAATGTCAACGTCGACTACACCGAGGCGTGGGCCCGCGCGCCGCAGATCTACGGCTATTACGCCTCGATGAAGGAGAACGTGGACAAGGAGTGCGACTGTCTGAAGAAGAACGGCCCGTTCTACGCCAACTCCAAAAACTGGATTGTGCTGCGCTACGCCGACGTGCTCCTGATGCGCGCCGAGGCCGAAGTGGAGCTGGCCGCGCTCGGCGAGACCGGCGGCAATCTGGAGGATGCCCGCAGCATCGTCAACTCTCTGCGCCGGCGTGCCGCACAGAGCACCACGCTCATCTTCGACTATCCGGCGAAGTATAAGATAGGGACGTACAACACGGCATGGAATGTGGACGAAGCGCGCCGGGCCGTACGCACGGAACGCCGTCTGGAGCTGGCTATGGAGTGCGGCCGCTTCTTCGACCTTGTGCGCTGGGGCGTGGCCGACGAGGTCATGAACACCTACTACGGCAGCGAGAAGAACCGCCGCTCATATCTCAACGACGCTTATTTCACAAAGAACAAGAACGAATATTGCCCCGTACCGCAGAAGCAGATCAACTACAGCAACGGTATCTATGTGCAGAACTGCGGGTGGGAGTAGGTTCATCTAACTCCTAAAAAAGAATCATCCAATGAGAAAGAATAAATCATTATCGGCCCTCGTGCTCTGTCTCTTCGCCCTCCTCATGGGCGCATGCACCGACGGGCTGGACGGCAGCGACCTCCGTATGGACGGCGACTGCTACATAACCCGCTTCGTCATCGACGGAGAGGAAGGAGAGATTGACAACATCGGCAAGACCGTCACGGTGCGCCTCGCGCCCGGGACCGACCTCACCGCGCTCCGCCCGGAGCTGACCCTGTCGGCCGGTGCCGTGTCGGACATACCGTCGGGGAGCACGGTTGACTTCACATCTCCCGTGGTCTATAAGATCACTAACGGCAATACGTACATCGACTATACCGTCACGGCACGCTGCTATGAGGCTGCCTTCGGGTCGTTCACGCTGTCGGATGCCTCCGGAGCGCGCTACGAGGGAACCATCGACAACGCCGCCCGCACCATCACGGTATATCTGCCGTATGGCACGGACGTCACCCGCCTGACCGTCTCATACGTCCTCAGCGAGGGTGCCACGGCCGATCCGGCTGCGGGCAGCACGGTCGACTTTACCTCGCCGGTGACCTTCACCGTGACAAACCACGGCCTCAGCGTGGCCTATACCGTCTCTGCCGTGGCCTCCGACATGCCCGTGACGGCCTTCATCGGCACTGCCGCCACCGTCAGCGGACTGAAGGACGAAGAGCGCGCCGCCGCAGAGTGGATGCTGGCCAACGTGGCCCGCTCACGCTACATATCCATGCAGGACATCATCAGCGGTGCCGTCCAGCTCGACCCGTCGGAGATCAAGGCCCTCTGGTGGCACTGTGACGACGACACCTGGCCGTCGCAAGGATGGGATTCGCGCGACGCGATAAAGGAATACTACGCCCGTGGCGGCAGTCTGCTGCTCTCGCGATACGCCTGCAAGTATATCAACGACGTCTATCAGATAGCCATCGACCAGCGCGAACCGAACGCCCAGAACAAGAGTGACGTGGCCTCCATCATCGACGCGCCGCTCGGATTTGCGGTCGACACGCCCGACCACCCCATCTTCAGCAGCATGGAGACCGAGACGGACGCTCCCGTCTGGCTCGTCGACGCGGGTTTCGCGACGAAGAACACGCAGGTCGACTGGAACATCTGGGACTATCCCGACCATTCGCTCGAAGGCTGGGAGCGCACGACCGGAGGCCGACGTCTGGCCCACGAGACCGACGACTCCAACAAGACGGCCATCGTCGAGTTCCCCGCACGCACGGCAACGGCCGGCCGCGTGGTGCTCATCGGTACGGGCGGATATGAGTGGAACATAGCCAACGGCGACGCAAACACATACCGGCAGAACCGCATCACGCTGACCGTGAACGCGCTGAAGTATCTGGCGGGAACAGAATAGAGAACATCAAAAAGGAACCATTATGAAACAGTTCATCAATATCATACTGGCAGCCGGCATGACGCTGGCAGCCGCAGCATGCAACGACGACGACACAATGGGCGTTCCCGACGCCGGCATGCAAGCCACAACAGGCTATTTCTCGTCGGGCGAGAGCTACAAGGCCGACATCTACTATAAGCCGTTCGTCGGCTACGTGGGCGACCCCATGCCCTTCTTCGACCCGCAGTCACGGACGTTCCGCATACTCTATCTTCAGGACATGCGCGACGGCAACTCCACGGTCTATCATCCGATACACCAGCTTGAGACCGCCGATGCCGCCTCATATACGGGCGGCGAGGAGGCCATTGCATGCGGCGGCGCGACGGAAGACGACCCGGCGATAGGTACGGGAAGCACGGTCTTCGCCGGCGGCAGATACTATACGTTCTACACCGGCCACAAGGCCGCCTCTCCCCGCGAGGTCATCCTGCGCGCCACGAGCGACGACTGCCGCCACTGGACGAAAGACCGCGCCTTCCGCATGGAGGCTCCCGAGGGATACAACCGCGACGAGTTCCGCGACCCGTATGTCTTCTTCGACGACGAGGCGGGCTTGTTCCGCATGATTGTGGCGACGCTGCGCAACGGCCGTTCGGTGCTGGCACAGTTCACGTCCACCGACCTCGCCCGCTGGACCGAGGCCGAACCGTTCTTCCTCAACAAGTGGGGCCGATTCTACGAGTGTCCCGACGTCTTCCGGATGGGCGACTGGTGGTATCTGGTCTATTCGGACAAGGACATCACCCGTCAGGTTCAGTACTTCTATGCCCGCACGCTCGGCGAGCTTATGACGATGGGCGACGACCCGCAGTTCCCGTGGCGCGACGAGGGCAAGCTCGAAGGTACGTCGTTCTATGCCGGCAAGACGGCCTCCGACGGAACCGACCGCTACATCTGGGGATGGTGCGCCACACGTCAGGGCAGTCTTCCTGAGGGCACGGCCGACTGGGCCGGCTCGCTCGTGGCCCACAAGCTCGTCCAGAACGCCGACGGTACGCTCGGACTGACCTGTCCCGACGCCATTGCGGCCGGCATCTCCCGACCGGCGGACCTTGCCGAAACGGGACGCACGGGTGGACCCGAGGGCGCGGCCGAAAGTGGCTACAACCTCTCGACCGGCGACGAAGTGCGCTTCGCACGCTTGGGCTATCAGAGCCGCATTGAGTTCGACGCCGAGGTGGCCGACCCGCACACGGCTGTGTTCGGCATCGCCCTTGCCGACTGCTCCGACCGCGACCACAACTACCGCATATACATCGAGGACCGCTGGAACAACCTGAAGTTCGACCGCCGCTCCGTCGGCAGCGACGGCAGCGAGCAGCGTCAGAACATCAATGCCCTCAGTTTCATCTCGCCCGACGACGGCCGCTACCATGTCACGATGACCGCCGACCAGAGCGTCTGCGTCGTCTACATCAACGGTCAGTATGCCTTCACCAACCGCGTCTACGGCATGCAGCGCAACCCCTGGTCGCTGTTCTGCTCCGACGGCAGCGTGAAGATCAGCAATGTGAAGCTGTTTGAGTAAGGGCCCCACCCCGGCCCTCCCCCCCCCATTGGGGGAGGGTTTTGCAGAACGCACACGTAGCGAAAAATATGTCCCTTCGTGCGCGTTCTGCGATTATACCACACTTAAAGGCGTCCCAAAGGGCATGTTGTGTTGGTATATAAGCTCCACACATCCCTGTCGCAGTTCATACATATTATGTGTAGTAGGGTCGCGACCCGTCGCGACCGCCTCGTGGGCACATAATCAATCGCCTGACGGAACGCGCATACAAGCTGACGGAACGCGCATACAAGCCAGACGGAACGTGTTGTATCAGTTGGCAAGGAGGCGGTCGCGACAGGTCGCGACCCTACTTGTGGATGTACGAACTGCGACAAAGATGTGTGCTGAGAGTAGCCTGCGAAGGACGGGAGGCGGGACGGCAGGGACGCGGAAGCGTCAGAATAATATCAATTTTTTAACATTTCGCTTTTCTTCAAAATCGAGACAAAAACGCCGCGATTTTAACATCACCACGTCTTTTTCCGACCGAAAAATTTTGGCGGCCGAGCCGTAAGGGCCTTATTGCATCGCAACGGCATGGTTGTTGGCTCGCAACGAGCACGCCGTTGCAATGCAACGAGGGCCCCGCCAGGATGCAATAAGGCCCTTACGGCAAGACGCGGAATATGTAAAAATCTTTCAGTTCGACATATTCGACTGACCGTCAACAGGTTATGAAAATCGCCGAAAAATCGCGATTTTTGACCCGAGAGCAGGATTTTTCCGAATGACGCGCATTTTGCGAGCGTTTTGTCATGATAATTCCGAGTTTTTAACACTTTGCTCTTACGCCCGATTTTTTTCAGAGTGCGACACGCTTATGCTGTCGCAACACTTATGTACGTGTGCGAATACCACATACCAATGATGTTTCATTCTGCATCAAAAATGTTACATGAACGATTTTTGGTATCATCTGAAATATATTTTTTATCCCGCAACCTCGCCTGAATATAACTTTGCGGCAGAAACCTGAAACAAACCGGAAATCGGAACCTAACGAATAATAACCATAAAACAATTATGACAATGAAGAAGAATTTGCTTTTATCAGCAGCCATGATGTTCTCGGCATCGTGTTTTGCCCAGACGACACTTTGGGACGGAGAAAACTTTGAACTCGGTTCGCAGGGCGGATGCTGGGACGACGGCAGTCCCGTGGTTGTGGAAAATCCCGACCGAGGCGGCATCAACACATCGGAGAGATGTCTGAAGTTCACGATGACGAACGACCGTAAAGTGATCAAGATTCCTTTCCGCGACTGGGTGACGCCGGCGATGGACGGCAGCCGCCGCATCTCGATGATGGTCAGGAAGGCGCAAAGCGAGAACCTGATGATCGAAGTTTCCGACCCGACCGACGGCAGCAACGGCTATTGGGAGAAAGTGGCCGTATGGTACGGCGGCAGCGGCGAGTGGCAGAAGGTGGTCTTCGACTTCTCAGCCAACCCGGTTTTCGACCATCCCGGCGTCATCTCCATCACGGCACAGACCGGAGGGGTCGACGGTGAGCAGGATGTATATATAGACAATGTGACGATAGAACCGGCCACACGCGCCAACGGACAGCTGCTGACGGACATCGTGGACGGCTCGCTGACGGGCAACGTAACCCTGACGGGAGCATGGATGAAGGGCGACTGTCAGAACGCCGACAACGATTGGGTGGCCAATATCTATGACGACTTCGCCCTGCTGGCAACGAAGATGAACGCCGGCAGCGTGACCGTCGACATGCGCGGAGCCGTCATGAAAGACGCCTACAACGCTTTCGGCGGTGTCAATCCGAACATCCTCGTCTACACCGACGGCGGCGTTGACGGCGACAACGTGGTGGTATGCACGGGCGAAGGCAACCGTGCCGGCCGCATCGTTCTCGACGAGCGATATACCTTCGGCGCGCTGACAGGATTTGATGCTGCCGAAGTCGTGATGAACAGACCTCTCTATGCGGGTTACAACACGGTCTATCTGCCCTTCTTCGTCTCCAAGGCGGACCTCGGCGCAACCGCTCTTGCCACATTCAACGGCATCAACGGCGGCGAACAGACCGTTGTCTCTTTCCTCGAAGCTGAATATGCCGAGGCCAACACACCGCTGCTCGTCAGCATGGCCGACGGCCGTGAGACACTCACTTTCACCGACAAATACGTCACCGAGCTTTCCGACGGACAGTCGCATACGGCTTTCTGCGGCGTCTATGTTCCACAGAGCGGCGACGGACTGTGGGGCGTGGCCGACAACAATACATTCATGAAAGGCGGCGACGAGTCCACCATCAAAGCCTTCCATGCCTATCTGGAGGCTCCGGCCGAGGCCAAGAGCGTCACGTTCGGCACGACGACAGGCATCAGCAACATCAACTCCGACCCCCGGACGGCCGCAACGGAGGTCTACACTCTCAGCGGAATGAGGCTCGCCGGAGGCATCAACGCACTGGACAAGGCTGCGAAAGGTATATATATCGTCAACGGCAAAAAGATATTCATGAAATGAAAAAGAAATATATATCACCTGCCATCGTCGTCATGAAGATAGAGGCAGAGACCATCATGGCGGCATCCGACGGTCTGAACACCATAGACGTGGCTTTCGACGACAGCGGCAACACCTTCAACGGCTCGTTCCGCGCCAAGGGTCACAGCTCTGTCTGGGACTTTGACGACGAGGAAGAAGACTGACGGAATGAAGAAAACGAAGGGTTTGTCTTTGCCGGACAACAGTGATTGACTATCTTTGCAGTAGGGTTGCGACCTGTCGCGACCGCCTCCGTGCCAACTGACACGATTGGCCTGACGGCCTCTCAGGCGGGTCGCGGCCCTACTCTAACTTAAAACAACTGACGACATGATACGATCAATAAGAAACATCATCATCACCGCCGCTCTCCTCGCCTCCGCCATGACGGCGCCGGCACAGGCCCCGGGAGAGACAATGTTCCTCAGCGGCTCCCACGCTATGGTGAGGACAAACAACGCCGCCCGCTACATGCTGCTGCCCGTAGAGGAAAAGGCCGAGATGTGCAACCTCCGCGTATTGGCCGACGGCGAGGTTGTCAAGACGCTGAACGTGCGGATGGCCGTAGACCATATCGACTATTACGTACCGCTCGACCTGTCACTGTATAAGGACAAGCATGTGATGCTCGACATCCACAGCAACGGCAACAACCGCAATGAGGGCGCGCTGCGCGAATTTGCGTGCTGGAAGGCGATAACATATTCCGATACGTTCGACACCGCCAACCGCGAACACTACCGTCCGGCGTTCCACCACACGCCGCCCTACGGCTGGATGAACGACCCCAACGGCATGTTCTATAAGGACGGCGAGTGGCATCTCTTCTATCAGTACAACCCCTACGGCTCACAGTGGGATAACATGCACTGGCGTCACTCCGTCAGCCGTGACCTCGTGACGTGGCAGGACCGCGGCGTGGCTCTCTCGCCCGACGGACTGGGCACCGTCTTCAGCGGCTCCTGCGTTGTCGATCATGACAATACGGCGGGCTTCGGCCGCGGCGCCATCGTGGCCTTCTACACCTCGGCCGGCGAGAGCCAGACGCAGAGTCTGGCATACAGCACCGACGGCGGACAGACATTCACGAAGTATGCCGGCAATCCGATCGTCACGGCCTCCGTGCCCGACTTCCGCGACCCTCACGTGTTCCGCCACGAAGAGACAGGCCGCTGGATAATGATACTGGCCGCCGGTCAGGAGATGAACATCTATTCGTCGGCCAATCTCAAGGACTGGACATACGAAAGCTCGTTCGGCCACGGCTACGGCTGTCACGACGGCGTGTGGGAATGTCCCGACCTGATGGAGCTGCCCGTAAGCGGAACGGGAGAGAAGAAGTGGGTGCTGCTGTGCAACATCAACCCCGGCGGACCCTTCGGCGGTTCGGCCACGCAGTATTTCACCGGAACGTTCGACGGCCACCGCTTCACCTGCGAGTCGGCGCCGGAAGTGACCAAATGGATGGACTACGGCAAGGACCACTACGCCACCGTGACCTTTGACAACGCGCCCGACGGCCGCCGCGTGGCCATCGGCTGGATGAGCAACTGGCAGTATGCAAACCAACTGCCGACGATGCAGTACCGCAGCGCCAACACCATCGCCCGCGACCTCGGTCTCTTCACCGACGGCGGCGAGACTTATCTCAGCTCCACACCATCGACGGAGATGACGGCGGCCCGCGGCAAGGTGCTCGCCCGGCGGTCATCGTCACGCCACAGGACATTCGCAGCCGGCGACGGAGCATACGAAATCAATGTCGACTTCATATCTTCAATACGCAAACCTTTGACAATAACACTAAGCAACGCACGTGGCGAGAAGGTCGTGATGACCTACGACCCCGCCGCCCGCACGTTCTCGATGGACCGCACCGCGAGCGGACTGACCGGCTTCAGCGACGCTTTCCCCGTTGTAACGACAGCCCCGGTCCGTGGCGGACAGATGCGCTCGCTGCGCCTCTTCGTCGACCGCTGCAGCATCGAAGCGTTCGACGGCGAGGGCCGCATGGCCATGACGAACCTCGTCTTCCCGTCGGAGCCTTACAACACGGTGACGGTGAGCGGAGGCAAGGCCGCCACGACGGTGTATAGTGAGCTAAAATAGCTACAATAGCTATCTTAGCTAAAATAGCTATCATAGCTACAATAACCTAAAAACCAAAACAACCCCAATGACAACCAATTCCAACAAATATCTGACCTTAATCCCGCTGATGCTCTGCTTCTTCGCAATGGGATTTGTCGACCTGGTAGGCATCGCCTCCAACTACGTCAAGGCCGACCTCGGCCTGAGCGACACTGTGGCCAACGTGCTTCCGTCGCTCGTCTTCTTCTGGTTCCTCATCTTCTCCGTGCCGACGGGCATGCTCATGAACCGCATCGGCCGCAAGCGCACGGTGCTGCTCTCGCTCGCCGTGACGGTCGTATCGCTCATGGTACCGCTCTTCAGCGCCAGCTTCGTGGCCATGCTTCTGTCGTTCTCGCTGCTCGGCATCGGCAACGCCCTGATGCAGACGTCGCTCAATCCGCTCATCTCGACGGTGGTGCGCGGCGGCAATCTGGCCTCTACACTCACCTTCGGACAGTTCGTCAAGGCCATCGCCTCGTTCCTCGCCCCCTACATAGCCGTATGGGGAGCCACGGCGGCCATTCCGTCGTTCGGGCTTAACTGGCGCGTGCTCTTCGCTATCTACCTCATCGTGGGACTGCTGGCCACGCTGCTGCTCGTGGCCACACCGATAGAAGAGGAACCCGCCGTGGGCCGCGCCTCGTCGATGGCCGACTGTCTGCGTCTGCTTGGACGTCCGGTGGTGCTGCTGTCGTTCGTCGGCATCATGTGCCACGTGGGCATAGACGTCGGTACGAACACCACGGCGCCGAAGATTCTGATGGAGCGCCTGGGCATGTCGCTCAACGACGCCGCCTTCGCCACGAGCCTCTACTTCATCTTCCGCACCGTCGGCTGCCTGACCGGTTCGCTGCTGCTGCGCCTCATGCCCAACCGTACGTTCTTCATCGTCAGCGTGGCGATGATGGCGCTTAGCATGTCCGGACTGGCGTTCGGCACCGACCGCCTCGTGCTCTACACGGCGATTGCCCTCGTAGGCTACGGCAATTCCAACGTCTTCTCGCTCGTCTACTCCAACGCCCTGCTCTCTGTCAGCGACAAGCAGAACGAAGTTTCGGGCCTGATGATCATGGGCCTCTTCGGCGGCACGGTGTTCCCGTTGCTCATGGGCTTCGCCGCCGACGCCGTGGGACAGGTGGGCGCCGTAGCCGTGATGGCCATAGGAGTGGTGTATTTAGGTATGGCGACAAGGGGCCTCACCCCCGACCCCTCTCCAAGGAGAGGGGAGTAGATAGCCTCGTGTAATGGACTTATGAAAGAAACAATAAATATAACAATAGTATTACTATAACAATCCATAAAGACAACGATTATGAATAACAAGGATTTGAACAATAACGCAGAACAGAACGCAACAGACCCGGCAAACAATAGTAATAGCAGTAATAATAGTAGTAATGATAATATGAGTCAGCAGAAGCACTCCACTCCCCTCTCCCCTTGGAGAGGGGAGAGGGGTGAGGCTCTTGGAGATGAAGCCGTCGTCGTCGGCCTCGGCGAGACCCTTTGGGACGTGCTTCCCGACGGCAAGAAGCTCGGCGGAGCACCCGCAAACTTCGCCTATCACGTCGGACAGTTCGGCATGAAGTCGGTGGCGATAAGCGCCCTCGGCGAGGACCGGCTGGCCGAAGAGACCGTCGCCGCACTGGAGGAGAAGAAGCTCAGCTACGTCATGCCGCGCGTCCCCTACCCGACGGGCACGGTTCAGATAGAGCTTGACGACGACGGCGTGCCAACGTACGACATACGCGAGAACGTGGCGTGGGACAACATTCCGTTCACGTCGGAGATTGAAGATGTCGCCCGCCATTGCCGGGCCGTGTGCTTCGGCTCACTGGCACAGCGCAACGTCGTGTCGCGCAACACAATCAACCACTTCCTTGACGCCACGCCGGACGACTGCCTGAAGATATTCGACATCAATCTGCGCCAGAATTTCTACACCAAGGAGGTCATCCAGGAGTCTGTCCGCCGCTGCAACGTACTGAAGATAAACGACGAGGAGCTCGTGCTCATCGGCCGATTGTTCGGATATCCGGGCCTCGACATCAGCAACAAGTGCTGGCTGATACTGGGCAAATACAATCTCGACATGCTCGTGCTGACCTGCGGTGTCAACGGAAGTTATGTCTTCACGCCGGGCGAGATGTACTATCAGGAGACACCACACGTCGAAGTGGCCGATACCGTCGGTGCCGGCGACTCATTTACCGGTACGTTCTGCGCCGCCATCCTGCGCGGGCTGCCCGTCAAGGAAGCCCACCGGCTGGCCGTACAGGTGTCGGCGTATGTCTGCACGCAAAACGGTGCGATGCCCGAACTGCCGGAGGAATTAAGAATTTAAGTGAAGAACGAAGAGTGAAGAGTGAAGACGTGTTGATGAGCGTAGCGAGTAATTTGCTGCCGCCGTTTCCAAGTCGCTTCATAGTGATGCCCTGTGGTAACGGCGGCAGCAAATTACTCGCTACGCTCATCAACACGTCTTCACTCTTCGTTCTTCACTTAAATTCCCTCCTCACCGGATAGTGTCCCCGCAACCATTCAAACTGCTCCGGCGAGGCTTTCAGCCGGCGGCTGTCATCCATAGGATCGTAGAGCTGGAGCGGGTCGCCGGTATAGACAAAATCCTCGGGGAGTGGTGGCGGAAGGATTGGCGGCGGCGGTGTGAGGCCGAAGTGGCGGCAGATGGCAGCGATGGACATATTGTCCGCGTTGACCTTACCGTCGGCCGAGTAGCCCGCTATGTGCGGCGTACCGATGAAGACGGCGTCGAGCAATTCCCTGTTGATGGCCGGTTCGCCCTCCCACGTGTCCACCACGGCCTGACGGATGCGGCCGTCGCGCAGCGCCGCGAGCAGGGCGGTGTTGTCCACAACGGCCCCGCGGCTGCTGTTGATGACAAACGGACGGCGCGTGAGACGACTGAAAAAGGCATCGTCAGCCATGTGCCACGTGGCGTAAGGACCGCCTTTTGTGAGCGGGACATGAAAGGTGATGATGTCGGCCCGCCGCTCTATCTCGCTGAGCGGAACATATCCCTCGGCTCCCACGGGCGGGTCGCAGACGAGCAGACGGAACCCCATCTCCTCCCCTACCCTGACAACACGGCTCCCGACATGGCCGCAACCGACCACACCGAGTGTCGTCTCCTGTGGCACGAGACCATATCGGCGACACAAGAGGATGAGCGTCGAACGGACATATTGGGCCACGGAGGCAGCGTTGCAGCCGGGGCAGTTGGTCCATCCGATGCCCGCCCGGTCGAGCCACGCCGTGTCCAGATGATCATAACCGATTGTGGCCGTTGCCACGAAGCGGACACTGCTGCCCGCGAGCAGACGTTCGTCACAGCGTGTCCGCGTCCGCACGAGCAGAGCGTCGGCACGTTTCACGTCGGCGGCAGTGATGGACGCACCGTCCATATAGACCGCATCATCCGTCAACGAAGCTATCGCCTCGCGGATGTAAGGTATCTTATCGTCAATAACTATTCTCATAAATTAAAAACAAAAGTACATAAAAAACCATATAAAACGGGCCTCGGAGGGCTAAAATGTAGTGTTTTCGTTGGATAATTGAAAAAGTTTGGTTAGATTTGCACATCAAAATACTATAATCAGACCAAATATGTCATTTACAGAACATTGCAACACTATATTCAGTCAGGCCATCAGGGACTATCATCTCACTGACAACGTGGACACCGCCATAAACAACCCGTACGACCGCGAATCCATCGACTTCCACCTGTACACCAAGTGCTGGATAGACACCGTGCAGTGGCATCTGGAAGACATCATCCGCGATCCGCACATCGACCCCAACGACGCCCTCGCGCTGAAACGCCGCATCGACCGCAGCAACCAGGACCGCACGGATCTGGTAGAGGAAATCGACTCCTGGTTCCGCATGCAATACAACGACGTTGTGCCCATGCCCGACGCACGATTGAACACCGAGAGCCCCGCATGGGCCGTCGACCGGCTGTCCATTCTGGCACTGAAGATATATCACATGAAGGAGCAGGTCGGACGCACTGACGCTTCGGAAGAACACCGCGCCAAGTGTACAGCCAAACTCAACGTGCTCTCAGAGCAGCAGACGGACCTTTCGACGGCCATCGACCAGTTGCTCGAGGACATCGCCGAGGGACGGAAATACATGAAGGTCTACCGTCAGATGAAGATGTACAACGACCCGGCGACAAACCCGGTGTTGTATAAGAACGCCTGAAACGATGAAGGAACACATTCTCATAATAAGGTTTTCGGCCATCGGAGACGTGGCTATGGCTGTGCCGGTGGTCTACTCGCTGGCCAAGACATATCCCAAGGTGCGCATCACGGTGCTCAGCCGGGAGTATGCCCGCCCGTTCTTTGACAATCTCGCGCCCAACGTGAGTTTCATGGAGGCCGACCTGAAAGGAGAATACCACGGCGTCAAGGGACTCAACAGACTCTACCGCCGGCTGACGGCAAAGAACTTCACGGCCGTCGCCGACTTCCACAACGTCCTGCGCTCGGACTATCTGCGTCTCAGGTTCAATCTCGGACGCTATCCCGTGGAGCACATCGACAAGCACCGCAAGGGCCGCAAGCTCCTCACGATGATAGAGGGCAAGAAGCTCGTCCAGCAGCCGACATCATTCCAAAACTATGCCGACACACTGGCACGCTTGGGCTATCCGGTCACGCTGCAGTTCCGGTCGATATTCCCGGAGGGTGGGGGAGACCTCAGTCTGCTGCCCGAGCCGATGTCGTCAAAGCCCGACGACGAGCTTTGGATAGGCATAGCGCCATTCGCCGCCCACCGGAGCAAGACCTATCCGCCGGAGCGGATGCACGAGGTCATCAGCCTGCTGGCCGCACGCCACAGCCGGATAAGGATATTCCTCTTCGGCCGCGGAAATCAGGAAGAGGCCACTTTCTCCAGATGGACAGCCGAGTCGGACCGCTGCGTCTACGTCGGACGCCATCTCGAGACCATGCGGCAGGAACTGATACTCATCAGCCGGCTGAACCTGATGGTCTCTATGGACAGCGCCAACATGCACCTCGCCGCAATCTGCGGCATACCGGTGGTGAGCGTCTGGGGCGCGACCCATCCCTTCGCGGGATTCCTCGGGTGGAACCAAAGCCCCGAGACGGTCGTCCAGACGGACCTGCCATGCCGCCCTTGCAGCATCTACGGCAACAAGCCGTGCGTGCGGGGAGACTTCGCCTGCATGATGTCCATCACACCGGAGCAGATCGCCGACAAGGTGGACGCCGTGCTCTCGATGGCCGGAAAGACGGCCGAATGAGCAAAGAGGCATTTTTGAAACAGTAAAGAAAGCCCCAAACGGGGCGATTTGGGATAACAAACATTATTAATCATTTAAATCTTTGACACATGAAAAAGTACATTTGTGACGTTTGCGGATACGTTTACGATCCGGCAAAAGGAGACCCCGACAACGGTATCAACCCCGGAACAGCATTTGAAGACCTGCCCGAAGATTGGGTATGCCCACTGTGTGGAGTAGGGAAGGACGAGTTTTCGGTAGAAGAATAAGGTCCGACAATATTTTAAGAGAATCATCACGAATGGGGTGGGGCACGCTTCGGAAGAAGCTGTCTCACCCCTTTCGTATTTTCACACGACGGCCGTCACGCCACGCCGGCAGCCGGATTGGTGTCATGAAAATATCAAATTTTTAACATTTCGCTTTTCTCCAAAAAAGACGCGAGGCAGCAAAAATCCTGACATTTCACCCTCGTTTTCCGACGCCGAAATTGCGACGGTCGAGCCGCGGCGGCCCCGCGGGGTCGCAACGGGCACGCCGTCATGTCACAACGGCGGCCCCGTCATGATGCAACGAGCGCCCCGTTGCAGAGCCGGGAGGCCCTTACGGCTCGACCCCAAATCGGCCGCGAAAATCACTCTTTACGCAACTCGCAGTGTTTCAGCGACTTAACAAAAATGTCAAAAATCGACGATTTTCGGCCTTTCGGACGATTTTTTCCGAACGACGGGATTTTTTCAAATCATTTGTAAAAATAGTTCTAAATTTTTAACACTGGGGGAAATTAAGTGAAGAATGAAGAATTTAAATGAAGAATGTGATGAGCGTAGCGAGTAATTTGCTGCCGCCGTTCAATCCCCTTCATCCTATATCTATCCCAAGTACATGGTGGCAGCAAATTCTTCACTCTTCGTTCTTCGTTCTTCACTTAAAATTGTTACCTTTGCACATTATTAATATCCATAATGGACAACAACAAAGCAACACTCGAACTTGGAACCAAACCGATCGGTCGGCTGCTCATGCAATACGCCATGCCGGCCATCATCGCCATGACCGCCTCGTCGCTGTACAACATGGTCGACAGCATCTTCATCGGTCAGGGCGTCGGACCGATGGCCATATCCGGACTGGCCCTGACATTTCCATTCATGAACCTCGGCGCTGCTTTCGGAGCGGCCGTGGGTGTGGGAGCGTCCACGTGCATATCCGTCAAACTCGGACAGAAGGACTACGGCACCGCGCAACGCATACTCGGCAACACGGTCACACTCAACGTCATCGTCGGACTGCTCTTCAGCATCGTCTCGCTGCTCTTTCTCGACGACATACTCTACTTCTTCGGAGCAAGCCCGCGCACCATTCCGTACGCCCGCGACTATATGGTCATCATCCTCTTGGGCAACGTCTTCTCACACATGTACTTCGGTATGAACGCCGTGCTGCGCGCCGCGGGCAAACCCCGACAGGCGATGTACGCCACGATGTTCACCGTCGTGATGAACACACTGCTCGACCCGCTCTTCATCTACGTCTTCGACATGGGCATACAGGGCGCCGCCTTCGCCACCATACTCTCACAGATGATGGCCCTGACGTGGCAGATGAAACTCTTCACCGACCGGCGGGAACTGCTACATCTGCAACGGGGCACGTTCGGCCTCGATGGCCGGCTCGTCCGCAACATCATCGCCATCGGCATGTCACCATTCCTGATGAACGTCTGCGCCTGCATCGTGGTCATCTTCATCAACAAGGGACTGCTCGCCTACGGCGGAGACCTCGCCGTGGGTGCCTACGGTATCGTCAACCGCGTGGCTTTCGTCTTCGTGATGATCGTCATGGGCATCAACCAGGGCATGCAACCGATTGCCGGCTACAACTACGGCGCACAGCGGAACGACCGCCTCATGCGCGTTCTGAAACTGTCGATGATGGCCGCCACAGCCGTGACGACGACGGGATTTCTCATCGCCGAAATCTTCCCGAGAGAGTGCGCACGGCTCTTCACGTCCGACGACCAGCTGCTGGACATGTCAGCCCACGGCATGCGCATCGTCATGTTCACCTTCCCCATCATCGGCTATCAGATGGTGGTGACCAACTTCTTCCAAAGCATCGGACGTGCCAGCGTGAGCATATTCCTCTCGCTCTCACGCCAGATGCTCTTCCTCCTGCCCATGCTCATCATCCTCCCGCCAATCATGGGCGCCGACGGCGTGTGGCTCTCCATGCCCGTGTCGGACACGGTGGCATCGGTCGTGACAGCGATAGTTATGGTAAAAGCCTCACCCCCAACCCCTCCCCGAAAGGGAGGGGAGTGATATGCTTTTAGCAGTTCCCCATTATTCCCATTACCCCCATCACTCCCATTACTCCCATCACTCCCATTACTCCCATAACTCCCATTACCCCCATAACTCCCATAAAGAAAAGAATGACCAAAATTATCATCAACATCGGCCGCCAACTCGGCAGCGGCGGCAGAGAGATAGCCGCAAAGCTGGCCGAAAACCTCGGGTGCAAGTTCTACGACCGCGAACTGCTCAATCTGGCGGCAAAGGAAAGCGGATTCTGCGAGAAGTTCTTTGAACAGAACGACGAGAACAGGGGCTTCCTGCGCTCACTGTTCCACATGCACGTCCCACACATAAGCGACGTCAACTTCTACAACAACAATCTCTCGCAAGAAAACCTCTTCAAGTTCCAGAGCGACGCCATACGCCACGCCGCCGAAGAAGACTCCTGCGTCTTTGTGGGACGCTGCGCCGACTACATCCTGCGCGACCGCGACAACGTGGTCAACGTCTTCATCACGGCCGACACGGACTGCCGCATCCGACGAATCTGCGAGCGCAACGGTTGTGACGCCGACACCGCCCGCAAGATAATAGAAAAGGGGGACCGCGACCGCGCAACCTACTACAACTACTACACGGGCAAGACATGGGGACACAGTGAGAGCTACGACCTCTGCATCAACTCCAGCAGACTCGGACCCGAACGGACGGAAGAATACATCAGGGAGTTTGTGAAGCAAAGCCTCAAAAACCCACCCCAAAACCCACCCCAACCCTCCCAAAGGGAGGGAGCATGATATGTCTCAGGGCTTCCCATCTCTCCCATAAATCCCATCCCTCCCATAACTCCCATAACTCCCACAACTCCCATATAACATCCCCACTCAGTGTCCCCCTTTGGGGGACCACAGGGGGCCCCCATTATGAAAAAGATCGGCATCATCAGCGACACCCACGCCCATTGGGACGACAAATATCTCCACTACTTCGAACCGTGCGACGAGATATGGCACGCCGGAGACATCGGCTCCACCGAAGTAGCCGAACGGCTGGCCGCTTTCCGCCCGCTGCGCGCCGTCTGCGGCAATTGCGACGGCGGCGACCTGCGGCTGATGTATCCCGAACGTCTGAGGTGGCGGTGTGAAGACGTGGACGTGCTCATGAAGCACATCGGAGGCTATCCGGGCAACTACGACGCCTCCGTGCGCAGCCAGATATACGCCTCGCCGCCACAACTGTTCATCAGCGGCCACTCACACATACTCAAAGTGAAATACGACCGCACGCTCAATCTGCTACACATCAACCCCGGTGCCGCCGGACTGCAGGGCTGGCACAAGGAGCGCACACTGATAAGACTGACCGTCGAAGGCAATAAATTCAGTGATTGTGAAGTTATTACATTAGGAAGATGACTCTCCAAGGGGACAAAATCAACCCGACAGCGATACGGTCACACAACCATCAACGGAAAACAATAACAAAAATATAGCATTATGAAGACTATCATCATCACCGGCGGAGCCGGTTTCATCGGAAGCCACGTCGTACGGCTCTTTGTCAACAAATATCCGGACTACCGCATCATCAATGTCGACAAACTGACATACGCCGGCAATCTGGCCAACCTGAAGGACATCGAGGACCGTCCCAACTACTCGTTTGTCAAGGCGGACATCTGCGACTTCGACACCATGCTCGCGCTGATTCGTGACAACGGCGTCACGGGCATCATACACCTCGCCGCCGAAAGCCACGTCGACCGCTCGATAAAGGACCCCTTCACCTTTGCCCGGACCAACGTCATGGGCACGCTATCACTCCTTCAGGCAGCCAAGACATACTGGGAAAGCCTGCCGGAGAAGTATGAGGGAAAACGCTTCTACCACATCTCCACCGACGAAGTCTACGGCGCACTGGCCCTCACACACCCCGAGGGAGTCGAGCCACCGTTCACGACGACAGCCTCGTCGTCAGAGCATCACCTTGCCTACGGCGAGGAGTTCTTTCTCGAGACGACAAAATACAACCCCCATTCGCCCTATTCGGCATCAAAGGCGTCCAGCGACCACTTTGTCCGCGCCTTTCATGACACCTACGGCATGCCCGTCATCGTGACCAACTGCTCCAACAACTACGGACCGTATCAGTTTCCGGAAAAACTCATCCCGCTCTTCATCAACAACATCCGCCACCGCAAACCGCTGCCCGTCTACGGCAAGGGGGAAAACGTGCGCGACTGGCTCTACGTCGAAGACCATGCGAGAGCCATCGACACTATCTTCCACCGCGGCAAGATAGCGGAGACATACAACATCGGCGGCTTCAACGAATGGAAGAACATCGACATCATCAAGGTCGTCATCAAGACCGTCGACCGGCTGCTCGGACGCAAGGAGGGTGAGGACCTCGACCTCATCACCTATGTCACCGACCGCGCCGGACACGACCTCCGCTACGCCATCGACTCCTCCAAGCTGCAACGCGAACTGGGATGGGAGCCGTCACTGCAGTTTGAAGAGGGCATAGAGAAGACCGTACGGTGGTATCTCGACCATCAGGAATGGCTCGACAACATCACCAGCGGAGAATACGAGAAGTACTACGAGAGCATGTACAGCAAGAGATAAGACTATGGACAACATCTCCAACGGACTCCATCAAGTCCTCGTCAGCATGGGATATACGCCCGACGACATCCCCCAAAAGGTCTCCCACGGCATGGAACACCTGCTCCATCTGCTCGAGACGGAAGACGAGGAGACCGTCATCAGCTACTACGGACTCTTCGGAGCGGAACGGTTGTCACTCGACGAGATTGCCGCCGGATGCGGACAAAGCCCGGAAGACATGATGGCACGCATCGACCGGTGTATCCGCAAGATTGCCGTCACACCGGAGTGGGGGATTCTGAAAGGAGAACTGAAGCAGCCGGCACGATGAGACTGGATTGTCCGGCGACTGAAACAAGACAGAAAACAAAGCGTGATATGAAGAAAATACTATTGTTAGGCTCAGGCGAATTGGGCAAGGAATTCGTCATCGCCGCCAAGCGTGCGGGCCAGTATGTTATTGCTTGCGACCGTTACGACAACGCTCCGGCCATGCAGGTGGCTGACGAGCGCGAAGTGTTCAACATGCTCGACGGCGACGCTCTGGAGGCTGTTGTGAAGAAACACCGCCCCGACATCATCGTTCCAGAAATCGAAGCCATCCGCACGGAGAAGTTGTTTGCGTTCGAGGAGCAGGGCGTCCAGGTCGTTCCGAGCGCCCGTGCGGTCAACTACACTATGAACCGCCGCGCCATCCGCGACCTCGCTTCACGTGAACTGGGTCTGCGCACGGCCAAATATTTCTATGCCAAGACCTTCGATGAGTTCAAGGCTGCAGCCGACGAAATCGGTTTCCCCTGCGTGGTGAAGCCCCTGATGTCGTCCTCGGGACACGGCCAGAGCTACGTCCACAACGACAGCGAGCTGGAACAGGCGTTCCGTGAGGCAATGGAAGGCAGCCGCGGCGACGTCCGTGAGGTCATCATCGAAGAGTTTATCGATTTCGAATCGGAGTTCACCCTGCTCACCGTGACACAGAAGAACGGCCCGACACTGTTCTGCCCGCCCATCGGTCACGTCCAGAAGGGCGGCGACTACCGCGAAAGCTGGCAGCCGTATAAGATTTCCGACGAAGCTCTGCGTCAGGCGCAACACATGGCCGACGAGGTGACACGCGCCTTGACAGGTGCCGGCATCTGGGGCGTGGAGTTCTTCCTGACACGTCAGGGCGAGGTCATATTCTCCGAACTGTCACCCCGCCCGCACGACACGGGCATGGTCACGCTCGGCCACACGACCAATCTGAGCGAGTTTGAGCTCCACTTCCGCGCCGTCATGGGGCTGCCGATTGCCGGCATCCATCTCGAGCACGCCGGAGTGAGCGCCGTCATCCTGTCGCCCACAGAGTCGACAGAACCGCTCGACTACAACTTCATCGACGCTCTGAAGGAGGACCGCACCCGCATCCGCATCTTCGGAAAACCCGAAGCCCACGTCGGACGACGCATGGGAGTGGTGCTCTGCTATGGCGACACGGACGCCGACACGGACGCTCTGCGCGACAAGGCGAAGCGCCTGGCAAAGACCGTGCTCGGCACCGACCCGTACATGAAGAAGTAAAGCGGTCTTCCCACGGAAGACACATATCGTATATAGATGATAGAGACACTGCAGTCACTGCGGTTCATATTCTTTGTGATGATATTCATGTCTCACTTCGGATATGACGGACGACCGACATTCGATGCCGGCGGCGACTGCGGTGTCTCATTCTTTTTTATCCTCAGCGGGTTCGTCGGAGAACCGTCGTACACCGGCATGCTGACGCTCTGTGCGGCAACAACGCTGCTGGCCGCGACGCTGGCACTAAAGATAGGGGCAGAGCAAAGAGCGAAGAGTGAAGAATAAAGAATAAAATATGACAGGAAAAATAATCGACTTGCCCAAAATATTTGACCCGCGCGGCAATCTGACCGTAGCCGAAGGCAACCGCAACATACCGTTTGACATCGCCCGCGCCTATTGGGTCTATGACGTGCCGGGCGGAGAGAGCCGCGGCGGACACGCACACAAGCACTGCCGCGAGTTCATCATCGCCGTGAGCGGCAGCTTTCAGGTGACGCTCGACAACGGTCACGAGCGCACCACCTATCACCTCAACCATCCTTATCAAGGCCTGCTCGTCGAGACGGGAGTATGGCGCACACTCGACGACTTCTCCTCAGGAGCGGTCTGCCTCGTACTGGCGTCCGACCCGTTTGAGGAGGAGGACTACATAAGGGACTACGGAGAATATATGAAATGGCCCCACCCCGGCCCTCCCCAAAGAGAGGGTGCCTACGATGTGAAGGAAGAAGGCCATGACATCTGACATTTAACATCTGACATTTAACATGTTTGAGATAAAACGATACACCCCCGCCGACGCCGCTGCCTGGGACCGATACGTCTCTCAGGCAAGGAACGCCACGTTCCTGTTCTACCGCGCCTATATGGACTACCACGCAGACCGCTTCACCGACCACTCGCTGATGTTCTACAAGGACGGCCGGCTGCACTCGCTTTTGCCCGCCCACATCGTCGACACGACGCTCTATTCGCACTACGGACTGACCTACGGCGGGCTCGTGATGAACATCGACGTGACCATCGGCGATGTCGTGGAATTGTTTTCAGAGCTCAACGGTTATCTCCGCGAATGTGGAATAACGCGCGTCATCTATCGCCCCATACCGTGGATATACCATCAGCACCCGTCGGAAGAAGATCTCTACGCCATCTTCTGGAAGTGCAACGCACGACTGCATCTGCGCAACATCGGTACAACCATAGCCATGCAGCAGCACCTCAGATGGCGCAAAGACCACCGGCGGCGCCTCAAGCAAGCCCACGAGAGTGGCGTATGGGTCAAACGTGACGCCGACATCGCCGAGTTCTGGCCGGTGCTGGAAAGCAATCTGGCGAAGCGTTTCAACGCCAAACCCGTCCACTCTTTGGCGGAAATGCAACTGCTGAAGTCACGCTTTCCGGACAATATTATCCAATACAACGCATACATCGGCGACGAAATCATCGGCGGTATCACGTTCTACGTCACCCCTCAGGTGCTCCACGGACAATATAGCGGCACCACCGACCTCGGCAAACAGGCCGGCGCGATGGAGGCTATCTATGAGCAAGTCATGTATCACGACTACCCCGACATCCCGTATCTCGATTTCGGCAGCTCCACGGAGGAGCAGGGCAGCGTCATCAATGCCGGTCTCATAGCCCACAAGGAGGGCTACGGTGGCCGCGGAGTGTGCTATGACACGTACGAATGGGATATTGTTTAGGAGTTAAAGGAATTAAAGGGAGTTATCGCGGGCAGAGCCCGCTCAGGAGTTAAAGACAATAGCAGACATAAAGAATAATTATCAAACCGCAGGTTTCTCCCTCTTTTTTTTGGGGTGAGCCGGAGAGGGCTTTATATTAAGACATTATGACAATCAAATATCTCGACTTAAAGAAGGTCACCGAACGTCACGCAGAGGAAATCCACGAGGCCGTGGCGCGTGTGATAGACAGCGGATGGTATCTGCAAGGCGAAGCCGTGGCACGCTTTGAGGAAGAATATGCGCGCTACTGCGGTGTCCGCCACTGCATAGCCTGCGGCAACGGACTCGACGCCCTTACGCTCATTCTGCGGGCTTACATTGAGATGGGTGTGATGGCAGAGGGCGACGAGGTCATCGTGCCGGCCAACACCTACATCGCAACCATCCTGTCCATAACGGAAAACGGACTCGTTCCCGTGCTCGTCGAACCGCGTCTCGATACGTTCCAGATCGATGACGCGCTCATCGAACAAGCCATCACCGAGCGCACCCGTGCCGTCATGATTGTCCATCTCTACGGCCGCATGGCCTACACGGACCGCATCGGCGACATCTGCAACCGCCACGGACTGAAGCTCATCGAGGACTGCGCGCAGTCGCACGGGTTGGCCCCCCTCTTATCCCCCCAAGGGGGGATGAATGATTACTCTCATTCACAGATTAATCTTCAAAGTATCAGCAACAACTCACAGATTAATCTTCAAGGTATCAGCAACAACTCACAAATTAATCCCCAATGCGTCAGCAACAACTCACGGATTAATCAAAAGGACGCTATCACCGTTTCAAATACAAACTCCCCCAAAGCCTCCATCCTTTCACACACTTCATCCCCCCTTGGGGGGACCGAGGGGGGCTCCGCCGCCCACAGCTTCTACCCCGGCAAAAATCTTGGAGCTCTGGGGGATGCCGGTGCCGTGACGACCGACGACGACGAACTGGCCGCCACAGTGAGGGCACTGGCCAACTACGGTTCCGCCCGTAAATATGTCTTCCGCTACCGTGGCCGCAACAGTCGCATGGACGAGATACAGGCCGCTGTGCTCAGCGTCCGTCTGCGCTATCTTGACGAGGATAACGCCGAGCGCCGCCGCATCGCCCTGCGGTATATAGAGGAAGTCCGCAACCCGCTTCTGACGCTCCCGTCCCGCGACTACTGGCGTCACAGCGTCTTCCATATCTTCCCCGTGCTCACTCCCCGCCGCGACGAACTGCAGCGTTATCTTGCCGACAACGGCGTCCAGACCGTCATCCACTATCCCATACCGCCGCACAAACAGGAGTGCTACGCCTCGTGGAACGACCTTTCGCTGCCCGTCACCGAGCGCATCCACCGCGAGGAGTTGAGCATACCGTGCAATCAGGTGTTGACCGACGAGGAATTGTTCAGCATTATAAAACTGCTGAACAATTATGAATTATAAATTATGAATTATGAGTTGGAAGATGTTGCAGAACTCGTATTGAAGTCTTTAAGTGGGGTAATTGCAGTCCCCTCCTTTCGAAGGAGGGGTTAGGGGTGGTTAGACAACAATTCACTGATAATTATTGTTTTAGACGGAACGAATGACTAACCACCCCTAAGAGGGTGTATCAAAAGACCACATGGTGCTTGGTAGGGACATATTCTTGTATTTGTCCGCAAAACAAACGTTGAATATCAATATGTTACGAGCGGACAAATACAAGAATATGTCCCTACCAAGTTGCTTCCGTTGCATTTTGACACACTTTCACTGCAATTACCCCACTTAAAGGCTTTCAAGCGAGTTCTGCAATACCCTCTGACGATTTATTCAGTTATGAATTCGTTGATACAAAGTAGGAACATATTTTTCGCTATGCTCAACAACTCGTCTTGTATTTGTCCGCCAAACAAATGGAGGACGGACAAATACAAGACGAGTTGTTGAGCATAGCGAAAAATATGTCCCTACCGGAAATTCATCATTCAATCCGATTATTTCAACAATTGAATAATAATCGTTTTATCCGATTATTTCAGCGATTGAACTATAATCGCTTTATCCGATTACTTCAGCGTAACCTTCGCTGTCTTTCCGTTGGTGTACTTCACTACATAGACATTGCCCTTGAGCGGAGTCTCGACCATCTGGCCGTTCATGTTGTAGACCGCCTTCACCTCGGCACGACCGCCGGCGTTGACAGAAGCGTTGTTGATGCCGGCATACTTGGCATTGCGTGTACTGATGACGTATGTGTTGCTGTGCTTCAGGTCTTCCGACATGACGGTGATTGTCACGTCGCTTCCGCCGCCAATCAGATCAACATCAACTGTCTCGATTAGCACGCGCGCGCCCTTACCGTCGGTCTCAACCACGATGTCGTCGGCGCTGACATCAGCGCTTTCTCCGTTGATGAGAACCTCGTAGGTGTTGTCTTCTGCCTTACCAAAGCCTTCGATGGGCGTACCCTTGACGCTGATGGCCGTAGCAGAGTAGTTATAAATCATCTCCATGTCGTCGACATAGAGTTCGTCCGTACTGCCCTTGCCCGGTGTTGCATTGGTGGACATAGTAACGAGAATGGCCTTGCCTTCCACATTGTTTGCCTTATATGTATCATAATCAAACGGTATGGCCAGTCTCTGCCAAGCTCCATCGTTGCTCTCTATCTGCGCATTGGCAGCCTTGGCCAGCACGTTGGTGTACTCCTTGTCTTCCGGATCCTGATAGTAAGTACCGTCATTTATCACTGCACTTACCGTGGCGTAAGGGAATTCGGCGCTGGGCGTGCCCTGAGTAAACTTCACCCATACCACCAATGAGTCCGGACAGCCATGCATGGCAGCAAAGAAGGGGTCACCGTTGGCATCGACATCCGTCTGGCTCATATCGTTCCACGCATGATTGGCAAGGTCCGCCGCCGTCACACTACCCGTATTTATACGTCCCGTAGTAAGGGTCCCGTTGGCCACACCGAAAAAGCCCATGTCAGAAGAAGTCAGCAAAACACTGCTGCTACCTTTGCTTCCGGGACATGTGACATCGCTCTTGAATGTGTGCGGGGTGTATCCTGCGAGATAAACGAACGCCGGATTACCGGATGCGCTCATGAACGAGTGCCAGTTGTTCGGCTCGTCACTGGTGGCACTGTTCTCTCCATCGGGACTATAAACCGTTGCCGTGTGGAAATACTCAAAGCCTGAGTTACAGATTTGATAGACATCGCCGAACGTCACCTCGATGTTCATTCCCATGAAGCCAATGGTTATCAGGGCATAGAGATGACCGTCCTTCATGTCGGCGTTGACGTTCACGGGCACTGGACCGAGTTCTTTACCGGCCCAATAGGGGATTCCGGGAAGGTCTCCGTCAACGATAAGAATGTCCTGGTTTGAGATCAGCAGAGTTGACGCGCCGTTCTTCGTTCCCTTGACGTTGGGCACGTTGATGGTTCCCACTGGCATCACGTTTTCCTCACTGAACTTGAGTATGAAGTTCTTCAGCTGAAGATTGTATGTGCCGTCGGCCTGTTCCTCAACGCTGATGACGTTGTCAGTAGCCGGGGTGTAGGTGCCGTCGATTGTCACGACCAGCTTGTCGGTGTAGTCTGTTGCCATGACTGCCGCTGTTCCGGCGAGCATGGCGATAAGCGTAAAAAGTTTCTTCATAAGCTTCCTTTCTTTTTTATGAGTGATTATAAATTGGTTTATATGTCTACGCCGTGCCGTCTTCCCGCACGTATGCCACTGCCATACATGCGTGTCGGATGCCGCGGTTCACGGTCATTTCAGCTTGTATGTCACGCCGAGCGTGCCGTAGATAGGGTAGAGGGTCTGCTCGATGGTCTTGAAGCTGCTCTTGTGTATTCCCGTCAGGCCCCATGTGATGTCGGCGTAGACACCCCATCGGCGGCTGAAATACCAGTCGGCACCGAAGTCGATGCCAAACTGCCAACGACGCATGTCGTCGGAGAAGTCGAACGTGCCGCGCTCGTTGTCGCCTGTGCCGAACTCTATCTTCGGTCCGGTGGGCGTGTTGTGGCGCAGATAGCCGTCGTAGACGTTGCCTTCAAACTTGCGTGTCAGCACGTAGGAGAGATAGGGGCCGAGCTTGAGCATCACATTGCTGCCCACGCGGCAGGTCGCCATGACAGGCACGGTGATGAGCCATTCCTCCACCTTGGTGACATTGTGGCCGGTGAAATATCCCTCCATGAAGTCGCCGCCCTGCTCGATGGTGATGTGATAGTTCTTAACGCTGGCGTCGGTCTCCATGCCTTTGTTCTCGAGATGGATTCCGCTCATGACGCCCCAGCGGTCGCGGAGGTCCTTCTGCACGTCAAAACAGAAAGAGACGTTGGGCTGAAACTCGTAGTTGTTCAGCTTGCGTATCGTCGCCGGCATCCCCACGGGGGCTGTTCCGCCGATGTTGTAGCCCAAACGGACGTTGTAGTTGAGACCGTCGGGGAGTTCCAGTGCCGAGGCTGTCATGACGGTAGCGGTGAGCGCCGTCGCGGCGAATAGTCTGCTTATCGTGTTCATTGCTGTTCTCATTCTATACATACTATACTGATTTTGTCCACACAGAGCGTGCTGCCGACAGCCCCTTGGAAGATGTCTCCGTTGTGACTGGACGAGAAGACCACGGCGATGTTGTATCCGAAATTCTCCATCAGCTTCTTGTCCATTTCCTTGCGATAGACAAAATTGACCTCAAACGGTGTCCATTCGTCCGTATATCTGACGTTCCACAATCGTGCCACGGCCACAATGTTGGGGTTGGTCATGACGTCGTCGCCGTGGAGCACGACGGAATTGCCGTCGGCGTCATGGTTCAGATAGAGCACCGAGTAGATGGCGGCGCTGTCGCGGACGCCCTCCATAGGCTTGTTCTCGTTGTTGGTGACCACGTCGCCGGGGCGATACTTATAGTATCCCATGAACGTCCGCGGCTCTTTGTTGAACCTTATTCCGAATTCCGTAGCTTTGAGTGTCTGTGTGAGTGCAAACTCGTCAACGAAGCGTCCCAGAAACAGATTGCCGGCGGCGATGGGCATCTTGCGTCCGCCCAACATTCCGAACGGTCCGGTGCTGCGCGTCACGAGCATGACGCCTTTGCCGTCGTATCCGTTTTCCATCGGAATGGTAGGATATTCGTTTGGCTTGGCCGTCGCAGACTTTGCCTTGAAATAGCCCGGATTGCCGGTTGCCCAAATGTCATTGATGACGTTTCCGTTGTTGTCCACCTCGTTCCAGACATAATATTTTCCGTATTGTTCGTCCAGGCGGTAGTTTTCAAAATCATATTTGAGCATGACCTTCGGCGGTGCGAACATGACGCGGTAGGTACGCGTCCAGGAGCCGTCCTCGGACGTGACGGTGTAGGTCACGGCCTGTTCGTTGCTGAAGTCATGGACGGACCCGTTCTCCGGCGTTATCCTTGCTCCCGGCGTGAGCCGGAACCGTGGCGCCATAGCCGTCACGTCGGCATCGGGTTTCTTCGTAAATACGATTGTGTTTTCGGCCGACATGACGTCGACGAGCGTGTCCGTGATGTTGAAGAAGACGTCTTGAGGGTTGTCGACATGCACCCACGCCGTCTCGATGTCACACTCGGCGTTGAGCGGTTCTTCCTTGAAACACGAAGAAAGGGAGAGACAGGCCATGCCAACCAGCAGATATCTTGATAATCTCATTAGCGTATAAATTATAACACACTGTATAAAAAACTTCTGCAAAAATACCTAAAAAACTCGATGGGTAACCTTAGTTTTCCATATTAATAAGTTGTTTTTTGTTAGTTTAACACACTCAGGGGCCAGGGCCCCACCCCGGCCCTCCCCAAGGGGAGGGTGCCGGATATGTACACATCCCGCCGTAGGGTCGCGACCCGTCGCGACCGCCTCCTTTTCGCGTGGGATGCCCATCCCGGCATCCCGGCTCCCACAAGGGGAGGGTGCCTACAAGATGAAAGACGAAAGCCCTGAAATCTGATATATATAATTGACCCCGTGACACGGAGGCGGTCGCGACAGGTCGCGACCCTACTTATGTGTAGCATCGGCTGTGCGGCCTTTGTCAAATTAATTCTGAATTTAAGGCCGAAAATTCGAGGCACTTTTGAAAATTTTTCGGCCTCGCTCCCAAATTTTCAAATCCTGCGAAGGTCAAAATCTCACGGTTTTTACGGTCAAAAAATCGTCATTTTTGCAAAATGTTGTTACATAACCACTTACAATCAGGCAGCCCCCTCTGACTCCCCCAAAGGGGGAGCTTGGGCTTCCCGTAAGGCCCTTATTGCTCTGCAACGGGGCCGCTATTGCATTGCAACGGCGGCCCCGTTGCAACATGACGGCGTGCTCGTTGCAACCCCGCGGAGGCCCCGTTGCTCGACGAAACCCACTTTTCGGCCTCAAAATAGCAATCAAAAACTCGCGAACTTTTGTGTTTTTGAAAAGCCGTAAGGGCCTCTCGGTAGCCCAGGCTCCCCCTTTGGGGGAGTTAGAGGGGGCTTTTTAGGTCCTTTTCGGCCCTTATTGCCCCCGAAAACGCAAATCTTTGAGCATTTTTCCGAACACGATTTTGTAAACATATATCATGCATAACATCTCCTACAACACAACTATTCTGCAACACAACCATTCTACAACACAACGAGGGTGTTGCAAAACTCACATGGAAGTCTTTAAGTGGGGTAATCTCAGTCCCCTCCTTCCGAAGGAGGGGTTAGGGGTGGTTAAACAATAACATTCTATAAATCATCACTTTAGATAACAGAATATGACTAACCACCCCTAACCCCTCCTTCAGAAGGAGGGGACTGAGAATACCCCACTTAAAGGCTTCCGAAGAGCATGCTATGTTGGTGTATAAACTGAGCTAAAGATGTGTGCAGAGAGTAACTTGCAAAGGAGGGGACTGAGAATACCCCACTTAAAGGCGTCCATGCAAGTTCTGCAACACCCTCGTCTGATATACTTTAAGGTATTCAAGCTCCCTCCCTTCGGGAGGGTTGGGGTGGGTTTTAGGTGGTTTGTAGGTGGGTTGTAGTAGAACTGTTTTTGCTTTTTGTAACCATTTTGCACTGTTTTCACATTTTTTCGGTGACAATATGTTGCAAGCTTCAATAAAAATACGTACTTTTGCTAACTATTTGAATACAATCACACATCATGGCAACAGAAAAGATAGACAATCTGGACAAGAAAATCTTGAGCATCCTGTCCAAGAACGCACGCATCCCGTTCAAGGATGTTGCGGCTGAGTGCAACGTGTCACGCGCAGCCATCCACCAGCGCGTGCAGCACCTCATCGACGGCAACGTCATCATGGGTAGCGGATTTGACGTCAATCCGAAGAGTCTCGGATATACCACATGCACATACGTCGGCATCACACTCGAGCGCGGCAGCATGTACAAAGAGGTCGTCGAACGACTCGCACACATTCCCGAAATCGTCGAATGTCACTTCACCACAGGCCCTTACACCATGCTCGTCAAACTCTTCGCACGCGACAACGAGCAACTCATGCACTTGCTCAACGGACAGCTTCAGGACATCCCCGGCGTCGTGGCAACAGAGACACTCATCTCGCTCGAACAGAGCATCAAGCGCGAAATACCGGTCAAGGTCGACTGACAACAGACCGTCACGACAGCCTGAACTATATTTATACACCATCATGAATCGTTTTGACTGGCAGTCGCGCCTGAATGACATCTACGCGACATTCCCGGAAGCTAAGCGCAAGCCCGTAATCGGCATCACGGCCAACTATGACGAGGCTACAAGCCGCATCGCCGAAGGCTACTACGAGTCGGTGGTGGCAGCCGGAGGCACACCCGTCATCATACCGCCGGTGGCCGACAAGGATGTCATCATCAACACACTGGAACACATCGACGGACTGCTGCTCAGCGGCGGGGCCGACTACAACCCGCTCTACTGCGGCGAAGAACCGTCGCCACGTCTCGGCGGCATCTGCAGCAAGCGCGACCTGCCGGAACTGCTCATCACGCGACTGGCATACAACCGCCAGATACCGATGCTCGGCATCTGCCGCGGCATACAGACACTGGCTATGGCGCTGGACGGCAAGGTGGCACAGGATATAGGTGGGCCTTCCGGGATGGGGTCTCTCAAACACTCCCAAACAGCCGACCGCAGCGAACCGACACACACGGTCATCATCGAAAGCGACAGCACGCTATATAAACTGTATGGCAGCGGACGCATCGCCGTCAACTCGTTTCACCATCAGGCGGTGAGCGACCCGGGCCGGCGTTTCCGCGTCACGGCTGTGGCGCCGGACGGTGTGATCGAGGCCATCGAGAGCAGCGAATATAAGTCCATAATGGGCGTACAGTGGCATCCGGAATGTCTCGGCGACGACGGACAGCCGCTCTTCCGGTGGCTCGTCAGACAGGCGGCGGCTTTCCGCGAGGCCTGCGACGTGCACGAACGCGTGCTCACGCTCGACACCCACTGCGACACCCCGATGTTCTTCCCAAAAGGGGTGAGATTTGACCATCGCGACCCGCAGCTGCTCGTCGACCTCCACAAGATGACCGAAGGACGGCAGGACGCGACAATCATGGTGGCCTATCTGCCGCAACCGAAGATCGGCGAAACGTTTTCGGAGAAGGTAGCTTTTGATGTCAGCGGCCCGACGGAATATGCCGACCTCATCTTCGACAAGATAGAAGACATCGTCCGCAACAACAAGGACTACCTCAGCATAGCCCGCACGCCGGCAGACCTCTATGAGGACAAGCGGCGCGGACGCCGCTCCATCATGCTCGGCATCGAAAACGGACTGGCTCTCGAGGGCAACGCGGCGACGATAAAGCATTTCGCACAGCGCGGCGTGGTCTACATCACACTCTGCCACAACGGCGACAACGACATCTGCGACAGTGCCCGCGGATGCAACACACACAACGGAGTGAGCCGCCTCGGCGAGCAGGTCATACGCGAAATGAACCGTCAGGGCATCATGGTCGACCTCAGCCACGCCTCGGAAAAGAGCTTCTATGACGCCATCGAGATGAGCGCCACACCGATAGTGTGCAGCCACAGCAGCGCCCGCGCTCTGTGCGACCATCCACGCAACCTCACCGACGACCAGATGCGCGCCCTCGCCAAGAGCGGCGGAGTGGCCCAGACGACGCTCTATCACGGATTCCTGCGCACAGCGGGAGAGGCCGACATCACCGACGCCATCGACCATCTGGAGCACGCCATCGACGTGATGGGCATCGACCACGTGGGCATCGGCACCGACTTCGACGGCGACGGAGGCATCCGCGGCATGGCCGACTCGTCGGAAATCATCAACTTCACGCGACAGCTTTTAGCCCGCCGTTACAGCGAACGCGACATCCGGAAGATATGGGGAGGAAACTTCCTGCGCGTCATGACCATCGTACAGCGGTCCCGCGAAGGCGGAAAGTGACCGGAAACGGGACATCAAACGTAATCTGATACATTATTAATATAAAGCGAAGACAATCAAATGAGCAATATATTTTCGTTTTCAGAACACAGAGACACGGAGACACGGAGACCCAAATCCGCTTTGAGAAGCCTCAAAGACATATCAGGCTCCCTCCTTTCGGGAGGGTTGGGGTGGGTCTTAGTTCTGCTATGTCTCATCGGTTGCAGCAATAAGAAATCCTCTTCAGTAGGCTCGGAGAGTGTCCAGCCAGTCGGACCGACGTTCTGTGCCGACAGCGCCTACGCCTTCTGCGAAGCCCAATGTGCCTTCGGCCCGCGCACGATGAACAGTGCGGCACACGACAGTTGCGGACAGTGGATAGCCGGGAAGTTCCGCGGCTACGGCCTCGAAGTCGTCGAACAGAACTTCACCGTCAAAGGATATGACGGCACACCGTTGCGCTGCAAGAACATCATAGCAAGTTATCGCCCCGAGCAGACCACACGCATACTCGTCTGCGCCCATTGGGACAGCCGTCCGTGGGCTGACAACGACCCCGACGAGGCCAACTGGCGGAAACCTGTCATGGCGGCAAACGACGGGGCGAGCGGCATCGCGGTGATGCTCGAACTGGCCCGGCTCATAGCCGGAGGCGACTCGCTCGCCCTCGGAGTGGACTTCATCTGCTTCGACGCGGAGGACTGGGGCACACCCCAGTGGGTCGAATCGACAGGCGACGACAGTGACACATGGGCCTTGGGGTCACAGCACTGGGCGGCAAATCCGCATCGCCAAGGCTATGAGGCACGCTACGGCATACTGCTCGACATGGTCGGCGGCAGTGACGCACGGTTCCACAAGGAACTCGTCTCGAAGCATTTCGCACCGGCAATAGTCGACAAGGTGTGGGCGGCAGCGGCAGCGATAGGCTACGGCAACATCTTCCCGGCAACCGACGGCGGCGGCGTCAACGATGACCATGTCCCCGTGAACCGCATCGCCGGAATCCCTACCATCGACATAATCCCCCACTATCCCGACTGCGAGGCAAGCTCGTTCGGCCCGACATGGCACACCGTCAGCGACGACATGGACCATATCGACCGCGGAACGCTCCAGGCCGTGGGACAGACGGTGATACAGGTGCTGTTCAGCGAGAAGTGAGGGGCCCCACCCCGGCCCTCCCCAAGGGGAGGGTGCCTACGAGGTGAAGGGCGCTGATTTATGAAAAGAAAAAATGAGAATAGTTTTATTTAATAATAACCAATTATAAAAAATAGAACCCCGTAGGCTTCTCTCCCCTTTGGGGGAGCCGGAGGGGACCGTCAATATGAAAACATTCATCAACGTAGAAGACCTCGGTGACCTCCGCACAGCGCTGGCCGAGGCACAGGAAATAAAGAAAGACAGGTTCAAATATGAGCATCTCGGCAAGCACAAGACGCTGCTGATGATATTCTTCAACAACTCTCTGCGCACCCGGTTGAGCACGCAGAAGGCTGCGATGAACCTCGGCATGAACGTCATCGTGCTCGATGTCAACGCCGGAGCGTGGAAGCTGGAGACGGAGCGCGGTGTCATCATGGACGGCGACAAGAGCGAACATCTGCTCGAGGCCATCCCCGTGATGGCGTCCTACTGCGACATGATCGGTGTCCGCTCGTTTGCCGGACTGACCGACAGGGAATATGACTACGCCGAGACCGTGCTCCATCAGTTCATCCGGTACAGCGGCAAGCCTGTCTTCGCGATGGAGACAGCCACGGTCCACCCGCTTCAGGCATTCGCCGACCTCATCACCATCAGCGAGAATTACGTCCCCGAGACCCCGGGGCGCCGTCCGAAAGTGGTCCTGACGTGGGCTCCTCACTGCCGCGCACTGCCGCAGGCCGTGCCCAACTCATTTGCTCAGTGGATGAACGCGGCCGACGTCGACTTCGTCGTAACCCATCCGGAAGGCTACGAGCTTGACCCGCGCTTTGTGGGCAACGCGCGCGTAGAATATGATCAGATGAAAGCATTGGAGGGTGCGGACTTCGTCTATGCGAAAAACTGGAGTTGTCCGGGCGTCACCAATCCGGCCGACTACGGCAAAATCCTTTCCCGCGACATGAGCTGGACAATAGACGACAAGCACATGGCCGTGACCAACAATGGCAAGTTCATGCACTGTCTGCCCGTGCGCCGCGGTCTCATCGTCACCGACGATGTCATCGAAAGCGCCAACTCGCTCGTCATTCCCGAAGCCGCCAACCGCGAAATTTCGGCACAGGTGGTGATAAAAAGAATGTTGCAATAAGCTAAAAAACAACTAAGAACCTACCAAAAAACCACCTAAGACCCACCCCAACGAGGATGTTACAGAACCCTCGAGCTTGATTACTCTTTGAGCTACGGAATGGACTCAATGACATATTAAGCTCCCTCCCTTTGGGAGGGTTGGGGTGGGTTTTAGGTGGTTTTTTAGGTGGGTCTTAGGTGTTTTTTTAGGTGGGTCTTAGGTGGGTTCTTAGTTTTCTTACGGCAGCATCATCAGCTGATACATCAACGTCTGGGCAATACGCTCATGACCGCGGTCGTTAGGATGGAGACGATCGGTATCGGCGCGATTGAAGTATTGCGCATGTTCGTCGAGCATGGGCATCAGGCCGCAGAGCGAATAGAGGTCTATGACGGGCACGGCCCACACGCCGCCGGCCTCACATGTAGCCTTGACGTAAGCATCGAGATATTTGCCGCAGCGGTTGGCGTAGTCCTCAGTGCACTGCCAATTCTTTTCGTTGGCATAGAAACCGGCACGGTGGATGGGTGTGAGGAGCACAATCTGCTTGGTCGGATAGATGCGCTTAAGGCTGTCAAGAGCGATATTGATGCGTCCGCGATAGGTATCCTTGTTCATCACGGGTATGCGACGCATACGGTCTTCCTTGCGCTTGACATAGCCATGACCGTATTCGACGCTCTCCATACGCTCGTCCCACCATCGCCCAAGCGGCACGGCGTTGTTGTAGTCGTTGGTTCCGACGAAGACAAGGATGGCATCGACATCATCCCCGTGCTCTTGCTTGAGCTGCGTGGCCTGCCGCGGTATGTCGTTCCACTGGCGTCCGCTGACGGCATATACGTAGGGCGTTATGCCGAGCCAGTCCTGCAACCAGTTCCAATACTTCTTCTTTGCAGCCTTGTTGCGCGGATCGGTGATTGAGTCGCCGAGATATGCGACACGCTTACCTTGCCACGGATGGGTGAGTGCCTGCTGTGCAGCCGCGGGCATGATGATGATCAGAGAGAGGATGATGGTAATGATGTTCTTCTTCATATTGCTTGTTTTTTTAGAGGGCTTCTTTAGTCTTTAAGGCCTTTAAGGTCATTAAGGTCATTAAAGACAACGCCCGGATGACTATTTCTTTTAATTTTTAATTTTCCTGTAGTATTCTCCCAGCTCCTTTGCAAATGTCGCCAGTTCTTCCGGATTGCCATTGCCAAAACGCTGCCAGATGGTACGGCATGCGACGTCGAGCGGAGTTCCGTCGGTTTCGGAGGCGGGACGCCCGACATAGCGACTGTAGTAAGGGTCATGATTGCGGAAGCAAGCCATCACCTTGACAATCGTTTCGACAGGTGTCGACGTGAGATGAGCCAAAGCGACAACCTCGGGAGTGGCGGCAACCATCGTATCGGGCACGAGCCGGAAGTATAGGTCGAGCGTGAGGATGAGCACGACCGGTGTCAGCCCGTCACATCCGTCGATGGGACGGAAGTCAAGCTCAAATGTCTCACAGGTATCCACGCCGTCGTAGAAATCGCCGGCATTGTTGAATCCGTTCATGCTCCTGATCAACTTCACCGCACGCGCCAACCGCCGCGGGCTGTTGCCGTAGGTCCGCCAGATGTGCTCCACACGCGGCGTATCGAGCCGGGCGATGGCACCCATGCGTTCGTGAAGCACTTGCGGATGGACATGGAGTTCGAGACTCAAGTCCACCATTGGGCGGCTATAAACGGGTTTTACGCCAACGGGGCGGCTCAGGTAGAGCTGAAGCAGCAACAGCCAGTATTCGTCTGACCAATTTGTCGGTTTTGGCATTTCGTCGAAAGGTTAGGTCGGTTATAATTTGTCTGCCCGCAAATATACGAAAAAAACACAAAGACGCCAAAGCACAAAGACGCTAAAACGCAAAGTTTCTGCTTGTTATATCCATTCTGTCGCAATAATACTTTGCATTTTGGCATCTTTGCGTTTACATTGGTCAGTACAAGCGTGCTGTATTTTTGGTAACAAGGCCATTGTACTGCTGGTACAAGGATCTTGTACTGAAAGTACATTAATGCACGTATCACCACGGTCCCACTCCTTCATCCTCGAAAATCTCCAAAACTATCCCCTTTTCTCGTTTTTTTGTATTACATTTGCACATTATTTATATATAGAAGGATAAACAAGTATATTGACGATGGAATATAACTTTAGAGAAATCGAGAAGAAGTGGCAGCAGCGGTGGGTTGAACAACATACCTATCGCGTTGAGGAAAACGCCGAAAAGGATAAGTTCTACGTGCTCAACATGTTCCCCTATCCCTCAGGAGCGGGACTGCATGTGGGCCACCCGCTGGGATACATCGCCAGCGACATATACGCCCGTTACAAGCGTCAGCATGGCTACAATGTCCTTAACCCGATGGGATATGACGCCTACGGACTGCCCGCAGAGCAGTATGCCATCCAGACGGGACAGCATCCGGCCGTGACGACCGATGCCAACATCAAGCGCTATCGCGAGCAGCTGGACAAGATAGGATTCTCGTTCGACTGGAGCCGCGAGATACGCACCTGCGACCCGGAGTACTATCACTGGACACAGTGGGCCTTTCAGAAGATGTTCAACAGTTACTACTGCAACGACACCAAGCGTGCCCGCCCCATCGAAGAGCTCATCGAGGCTTTCCCGAAACACGGCTCCAAGGGACTCAACGCAGCATGCTCCGAAGAGCTGACGTTCACCGCCGACGAGTGGAATTCATGGGACGAGAAGCGCCAACAGGAGGTTCTGATGAACTACCGCATAGCCTATCTCGGCGAGACGATGGTCAACTGGTGTCCGCAGCTGGGCACGGTGCTGGCCAACGACGAGGTTGTCGACGGCGTATCCGAGCGCGGCGGCTATCCCGTCGTACAGAAGAAGATGCGCCAGTGGTGCCTCCGCGTGTCGGCATACGCACAGCGTCTGCTCGACGGACTGGAGACAATCGACTGGACAGACTCGCTGAAGGAGACGCAGAAGAACTGGATAGGACGCAGCGAGGGAACGGAGATGCAGTTCAAGGTGGCCGACAGCGACATCGAATTCACCATCTTCACAACCCGCGCCGACACCATCTTCGGCGTCACGTTCATGGTGCTCGCACCCGAGAGCGAACTCGTCGACCAGCTGACCACAGCCGACCAGCGCGCCGCCGTCGACGAATATATAGCCTACGTGAAGAAGCGCACCGAGCGCGACCGCATCAGCGACCACCGCGTGACGGGCGTGTTCTCCGGCTCCTACGCCATCAATCCCTTCACAGGCGACAAGATACCGGTGTGGATTTCGGAGTATGTACTCGCCGGCTACGGCACTGGCGCCATCATGGCCGTTCCTGCCCACGACTCCCGCGACTATGCCTTCGCCCGTCATTTCGGTCTGCCCATCATCCCGCTCATCGAGGGCGCCGACGTCAGCGAACAGAGCTTTGACGCAAAGGAGGGCATCGTGATGAACAGCCCGAAAGCCCCCTCCGGCTCCCCCAAGGGGGAGAGACCTGTGGGTTCGGACAACAGTTCAGGCACTTCATCCCCCTTTGGGGGGACTGAGGGGGGCTTCTCCCTCAACGGTCTGACCGTCAAGGAGGCCATCGCCGCCACGAAGAAATATGTAGAGGAGAACCATCTCGGCCGCGTGAAGGTCAACTTCCGCCTCCGCGACGCCATCTTCTCACGTCAGAGATATTGGGGCGAGCCGTTCCCGGTCTACTACAAGGAGAATATGCCATACATGATTCCCGAAGAGTGTCTGCCGCTGGAGCTGCCCGAAGTGGCCAAGTTCCTGCCGACGGAGACGGGCGAGCCGCCACTCGGTCACGCCACACGGTGGGCATGGGACACGAAGGAGAACAAGGTCGTGGACAACACGCTCATCGACAACGTCACCGTCTTCCCGCTTGAACTTAACACCATGCCCGGTTTCGCCGGTTCCTCAGCCTACTATCTGCGCTATATGGACCCGCGCAACCACACGGCGCTCGTAGATAAAAAGGTGGATGAATACTGGCAGAACGTCGACCTCTACGTCGGCGGCACAGAACACGCCACCGGTCACCTCATCTACTCCCGCTTCTGGAACAAGTTCCTCTTCGACTACGGCTACTCCTGCAAGGAAGAACCGTTCGGAAAGCTGGTCAACCAGGGTATGATACAGGGCCGCAGTAACTTCGTATATAGAATAAACATGACGGCCCCCTCCAACTCCCCCAAGGGGGAGAGACCTGCGGGTTCAGAAACAAATAATATAAGCCTGTCATCAAATAACGGAAGCACTTCATCCCCCCTTGGGGGGACTGAAGGGGACCACGGCCCGGTCTTTGTCTCTCTCGGCCTGAAAGACCAGTATGACACAACCCCGATACACGTCGACGTCAACATCGTCAGCGGCGACGTGCTCGACGTGGAGGCCTTCAAGGCATGGCGTCCGGAGTACAACAACGCCGAGTTCATCCTCGAAGATGGCAAGTACGTCTGCGGATGGGCAGTCGAGAAGATGTCGAAATCGATGTACAACGTGGTTAATCCCGACATGATCGTCGAGCGCTACGGTGCCGACACGCTGCGTCTGTACGAGATGTTCCTCGGTCCGGTGGAGCAGAGCAAGCCTTGGGACACCAACGGCATCGACGGTTGCCACCGCTTCCTGAAGAAGTTCTGGGGTCTGTTCTATCCCAAAGGCGCAGAAACAATCAGCTGCAGCGATAATACAGCCACGCCAGAACAGCTCAAGTCCGTCCATAAACTGATAAAGAAGGTGACGCAGGACATCGAGAACTTCAGCTACAACACGAGCATATCGGCATTTATGATCTGCGTCAACGAACTGTCGCAGCTGAAGTGCACCGACCGCGATCTGCTCCGCACGCTCGTCGTCCTCATCGCGCCTTTTGCTCCGCACATCGCCGAAGAACTCTGGGAGGCTCTCGAAGGAGAAGGCAGCGTATGCGACGCACAATGGCCGAAATGTGAAGAGAAGTATCTCGTCGAAAGCTCCGTGCAGCTCGGTGTGGCCTTCAACGGCAAACGCCGTTTCGAAATGCAGTTTGCCGCAGACGCCGACAACAAGACCATAGAAGACACAGTGCTGGCCGACGAGCGCTCAAAGAAGTACACGGAAGGCAAACAGGTGGTCAAGGTCATCGTCGTGCCGAAGCGCATGGTGAACGTTGTAATCAAATAGAAAACCTTTCAAAAACATTCCGAAACAGGAGTATATATAAGGATGCACACAGATAATGGTGTGTCAATATACAGATGAAACAATTCGTAGGGACATATTCTTGTATTTGTCCGCAATGATTATCAATCATTATTTGCGGACAAATACAAGAATATGTCCCTACTTTTATTCTACCAATACATGAAGATCGTATTCGCAACAAACAACAGAAACAAGCTCGCCGAGATACGCAGCATACTCGGTGACAGATTTGAGATAGTATCACTGAAGGACATCGGATGCGATGTCGACATCCCCGAGACCGGCACGACGCTCGAAGAAAACGCCATGCAGAAGGCGCGCTACATCTATGACAACTACGGACTGAGCGTCTTCGCCGACGACACCGGTCTCGAAGTGGATGCCCTCGGTGGTGCGCCGGGCATATACAGCGCACGCTATGCAGGCGGCGCAGGCCACGACAGCGAGGCTAATATGACCAAACTTTTGGCCGAATTAGGAGAAAATAACAACCGTAAGGCAAGATTTCGCACCGTTATCGCGTTATTATTGAAAGACGACTCTGCCGCCGACAACAACCGGACGAAACCCGACGAACAACTATTTGAAGGCATCGCCGAAGGGGAGATAATCCGTGAAAGAAGGGGAGGGGAGGGCTTCGGCTACGACCCGATATTCATGCCGCAAGGCTATGACAAGACTTTCGCCGAACTGGGACTCGACATCAAGAACAAGATCAGCCACAGGGCAAAAGCCGTGGAGAGACTGGCGGAATATCTGAAGACTTTATAATCAGAGACAGTCACATAATAACAATTATACACGAAAGACATGAAGAGAATCATCATTGCATCCATTCTGAACCTCATTCTATCCCTGTGCCTGCCACAGGGCAGAGCGCTCGCCGCAGAAATAGGTTCATGGAACGCTTACATGGCGTATCACGACATTACGGATATCCACCCTGCCGGAAACATGGTGTACGTGCTCAGCTCGGGCGGTCTTTTCGCGTATAATGCCGACGACGGAGAAGTCAGCGCATATAATAAGGTGAACAGCCTGAGTGACTGCACCATAAACCACATCGCGTGGAACACGGCCGCCGGCAGACTGATCATCGTCTACGACAACTACAACATCGACCTGCTCGACAACAGCGGCAACGTAACCAACATCTCCGACTATTATACCAAGCCCGTCAATCTGGACAAGACAGTCAACGGTATATATATCAACGGCAAATTCGCATACTTATACACCAATTTCGGCATACTGAAGATAAACATGGGCAGTGCCGAAATCAGCGATACGTACATTCTCAACCTGAAGACAACGGCATGCGCCATCGCCAACGGCAGGATATATGCACAGACACAAGTAGGTATCTACAGCGCCGACATGTCCGCCAACCTGCTTGACCGCAACAACTGGCAGCGTGACGGCAGCGTGACGGCCGATATATTCCGCTCCGACGACGGCATCGAGACCACCACGAAACACGGTTATACCGAACGCCGCATTTACGACCGGAAGAACAGATGCTGGTGGAGCAATCAGGAAGACGGCCGGCTGCAAAGCTATACGGAGACGGAAGAAGACGGGACTCAAACAATCACACGCAGGGATATAACCCCCGGAGGGCCGAAATACAACTACTTCTACTCACTGAAATACGCCAATGAAACACTGTATTCTTGTGGCGGTGTCTTTGAAGGCATAGTCGACATGGACTACCCCGGAACGATACAGACGCTTGACAACAACGGCTCATGGACTATCTATCAGGACGATATCGACAAAATCACCGGCTACACTTACAAGGATATCGACTGTATCGACTATGACCCGACCGACCCGAGACATGTCTTTGCCGGAGGACGCACGGGACTCTACGAATTTTATGACGGTAAACTCAAAAACTATTTCAACAAGGACAACAGCCCGTTGAAGCCGGCCATATCGGATGAAGGAGAAGAACTGAGCAACAACCATGTCATCATAAATGGCATCAAATTCGACACTGACGGTAATCTTTGGGTCACCAACAGCCAATGTCGTGGCCATGCTCTTCTGGTATATAAGAAAGACGGAACGTGGGAGCCTAAAGACCATACGGAACTCTTATACAAAAACAACAGTTTGAAAAACATGTGCCGACTCATGTTCGACAGCCGCAATCTGCTGTGGTTTGTTGCCAATAACTGGGAATATCCGGCACTCATCTGCTATGATAAGGCTAACGACGCAATAAAGGTTTATGACAAATTCGTAAATCAGGATGGACAAGAAATCAAAATATATACCATCCCGTGCATTGCCGAGGACCACGAAAACAACATCTGGATCGGAACCGAAAAAGGCCCTTTATATCTGACCAATGATGATATAATGAGCGGTAACGACGGCTTCACACAGTTTAAAGTACCAAGAAACGACGGCACTGACAAAGCCGACTACCTGCTCGCCGGCATCCCCATCAAGTCCATCTGTATCGACGGAGGCAACCGTAAATGGTTCGGAACCGACCAAAACGGCGTCTACCTCATCAGCAGTGACAACCTCACCCAGGAGCAACATTTCACCACCGTCAACAGCGATATTCTCTCGGACAATGTCCTCGACATCGCCTATAACGGCTCAAACGGCGAGATTTTCATCGGAACGGACAAGGGACTGTGCTCTTATATGAGCGACGCCACAACCCCCAATGACAACATGACGAAGGACAACGTCTACGCTTATCCCAATCCCGTGAAACCGGAGCACACCGGATATATAACCATCGTCGGCCTGTCGCGCAATGCCGACGTCAAGATTCTCACCTCTTCAGGCCAGATTGTCGCCCAGGGAACGTCTGTCGGAGGAACGTTCAAATGGGACGGAAAAGACCTCAACGGCCGCCGCGTAGCCTCAGGAGTCTATATGGTGGCCACAGCGACAAGCGAAGGAAAGAAAGGAACGGTCTGCAAGATTGCCGTCATAAGATAATCCAAGACCACAATTATGGGAAAAAGAATAGGCTGGATAGACACCGCGAGAGGCATATCGATGGTTCTTATACTCTATTTCCACACGGAAATGTATTACATCGGCTATGACTTCATCCCCTACGGACTCTATGTATCCAATGTACTCATGGCGTTCTTCTTCATCTCCGGCTATCTTTTCTACAAGGAAGACAATGGTAGCAGTTTCTCTTTAAGCACAAAACTGCGCTCCATTGCCCGCGGCATCATCATGCCATACTTCATTTTCACCACCGCAATGGCACTGCCGAAAGCCGTCGCCCACAACAATTTCACGTCACTGAGCGAACTCGCCGCCAACATCATCATGGGCCGCGCTTCGTGGTTCGTGACGGCGTTGGCAGTGGCTGAAATCCTGTTTGCCATTGCCGTCGCAGCCTCCGAAAGATATAAAGCCCGATGGATTTTGCCATTGTCGGCCGTTATCACCGCCGTCGCAGCGTTCCATATCCACTGTGAGGCAATATTCGTATGGAACACAAATATCGCCCTCATGGCCGTTCTTTACCTCTATTGCGGCTATGTCTACCACCAGAACGAAACGAAAATAGCGTCTTATATATATGGTATAAGACTGCTCCCGATACTCATTGCCGTCATATTGATAAAATGGTATGAGTGTTCCGACAATATGAGCATGTTGGTTTTTCCTCTCGACATCACTTCTTTTCCCGTCTTCTTCATTGACACCATGCTGTCGGTAGTGTTCATCATTGGCATCTCAAAGATTGCACCTGCTACTCGGCTGCTAACCTTCATCGGCCGCAACAGCATCGTCTACTACTTCCTTTGCGGAGGCATACCGCTAACGGTGTCATACGGCATGGGACGAATAGGACTGCCATACGGAGGCAACCACCTCACGGTCGTCATAACATTCATTATCGTCTGTGCCGTCGCTACAATCGCTACATGGGCTATCTGCCGCTATATCCCATTCGTCACAGGGCGGCGAAAAAGCAACATCCAGCAATCTTCACAAAACAAGTGACACCTGTTGTAAGACCGTCACAAACAAAAAAAAGATGGTATAACCGCATATCATTCACGGCACATCATCCACATTTTACTTATATAATAAGAAGATGCCATGATGACAAAAGGCATAAACGGAATATGAAACCTGCTCTCACCATGTCCGACAAAAGCTATGAACAATGTGCCGAGAATGATAACAAGCCATTGCAGTCGCAGTTCCTTTATGTACTTTATGCTCAACACGAACACTATCATAACGGCATAATAGAACAACAGATTGACAACCGTCAGCCACTGCACAGCCGAATAATGTGGAAAATCCCTTATCAATGCGTGTAGAGACAAAGACTGATACATATATTGCGATTGCTTCTCTTCCTTACTGAGAAAAGTACACATGCCTATGTTATCCGATACGTACGTATTGAATATTTTAACGGGTATTTGCCTGATGTATTCCAACTTGTTGTCTTTCAGCCAATCGATAAACATATCTCTCCACAACTCATCCTTTTGCGTATAAGTGAGCTTATCGTTTCCAGTCACACATTGCGGGTCGGACGTTGTCTTCTCGCTATCATGATCCCAATGATATTGTGACAAAGCCATCCATCCGGTCTTGGCCTTATATACAAATTCCCCCTTGCTGCAGTAGTTGGAAAGTCCTATCGATACTATGAAAGCCGCATATACCGCCAGCATCTTTAAGTACGCCTTATAGTTTCTCATGTCCTGAAGTATCACCGCCATAATGAAAATCAAGGCAAAAGGCCTTATATAATCGGCACATCCAAACAACAGTCCGCTCAGAACGTACCGTCCTTTCAATGAAGACCAGACGGCCGAAAGGGTAAAGAAGACAAACGGCACCTCACTGTGCAGGCTTGTCCCCTCTCCGTAATTGGCAGGATAAAGCATATACAGGACACATGCTATATACGCCGTCCTTTTTCCGAAACACGTCAGGGCTATTTTATAGGTCAACAGCAGACTGAAGCCTTTCATCAGCGTATATACGACCAGAAGCGGTGTTACGGAGTTGAAAAGCCATAGCGACGCAGCCACCGCATTTATAGCTCCTATGTTCCAAAGAAACGGCAGCTCGTACAGTCCTTCTTTGAAAGGATAAAACTGATTATGCTTCAAAGACTCCTGCGCACAGTATATATATCCTTCACTATCCGGATATGGTGTATATCCGAAGAAGACAAGAACCAAGAACAAAAGTACGGTATATATTGCGACGGAATACCCTATTATCTTATCATCGCTATTTTGCATAAGTATGTTGCAATAATTAGTTTATATTTTGAACACAGAGACACGGAGACACAGAGTTATATTGTCCTCTGTGTCTCCGTGCCTCTGTGTTCAAAAAACTTATTATAAAGTAATAGCACCTCATACTATCACCCAGACAAGGAAATACCGTGTGCACTGACTTTCCCATCAGCTCATCTCCAGCATCCGGGTGATGGGTTTGACTGCTTCACGGGCCACGTCCGGATCGACCTCGACGGCAGGCCACTCGTGGAGAAGCGTGTTATATATCTTCAGCATCGTGTTCATCTTCATATAGTCACACTCGTTGCAGGAGCAGCCCGTCGTGCCTTCACCGATTTCCGGGGGCACGGGGATGAAGGTCTTGTCCGGACACTGACGCTTCATCTCATGGAGTATTCCGGACTCGGTGACAACGATAAATTCCCGGTCGTCGCTCTCTGTGGCATACTTCAGCAGCACGGCCGTCGAACCGACAACGTCGGCAACCTGCAGCACGGGGCCCTTGCACTCGGGATGGGCCAGCACCTTGGCTCCGGGATGCTCTGCCTTCAGCTTCAGTATCTCGGCCACGGAAAAACGCTCGTGGACATGACATCCGCCGTTCCAGAGCAACATCTGCCGTCCCGTCACATTATTTATATAGAAGCCGAGGTTCTTGTCCGGACCGAAGATGATCTTTTCGTCCTTCGGCAGCGCCTCGACAATCCGGCGTGCGTTTCCGCTCGTGACGACCACGTCAGTCAGTGCCTTGACGGCCGCCGTCGTGTTGACATAGCTGACGACGGTGTGGCCGGGATGTTCCTCCTTGAAGCGCTTCAGGTCTTCGGCGCGGCAGGAGTCGGCCAACGAGCATCCCGCATTGAGGTCGGGACAAAGCACGAGTTTGTCCGGTGAGAGTATCTTGCACGTCTCGGCCATGAAGTGGACACCGCACATGACGATGATCCGTGCGTCCGTCTCGGCCGCCTTGCGCGCCAGCGCCAGCGAGTCACCGACAAAGTCGGCCACGTCCTGGATTTCTCCCTGCGTATAGTAGTGGGCCATGATCACGGCCTTCTTCTCACGACACATCCGTCTGATTTCGCTCTTCAAGTCCGTGCCTTCGGCGACGGGCTCATCAATGTAGCCCTTTTCGAGCCATTCGGTTTTCAACATCTTATAATAATTATAATTTTCTTTTTCTTTATTTTAAAAATAGAATGTTAAGTATGATGTGCTGTTGATACGTGAATAACTTTTCGTCCTTTTTCTTGGCCGTTACGTTATCAATTTGTGGTCAGCAGTTACCAACATCTGTTGTTGATACTTACTTGCTGATAATGAGACGTATCACGCAGTTATCAACAATATCCCATTTTGGTGCAAATTTAATAAGTTTATATCTTTTTTCGTCAACAATCTGTTGAAAACTTGATTATAAACATGTAATAACCCTGTTGATATCCCGTTGTCCACAAGGGTGTGCGGGGAAACTGTGGATAATGAAATAGTTATCAACAGAGTTATCAACACAAAAATCTGATAAATTACGGCCCCACCCCGGTCCTCCCCAAGGGGAGGGTGCCGGATATGAACACATCCCGCCGTAGGGTCGCGACCGGTCGCGACCGCCTCCGTGCCATGTGGTTTAACATGCTCGTTTGGGTTATATATTTCA
>JAFULM010000045.1 GCA_017483185.1 Prevotella sp.
CGCGACCGCCTCCGTGCCACAAAACCACCCATACACACAATTCCTCCGTGCAAGTCAAAACCACGAGACACGGAGGCGGTCGCGACGGGTCGCGACCCTACTTGGGGATGTGTCTTACACCTCCCCTTGGGGAGTGCCGGTGTGGGGCCATTAACGTTTCTTAATCCCATATATCGTCCGAACCCTTGCATATCTCGCTTTTTTTGGCGAATATTGCACGATGTAACGATTTTAAAAACCCCAAATGACCATGATACGTCAGATACAGTTCACACTTCCCGCCCATCGTCGCGGGTATCATCTCGTGACCCGCGAGATCCTCTCGCAGCTGCCCGAGCCGCTTCCGGAGACGGGCCTTCTAAACCTCTTCGTCCGTCACACCTCCTGTGCGCTGACCATCAACGAGAACGCCGATCCCGACGTCAGGAGCGACATGGAGAAGATCATGAACCGCGTCGTGCCGGCCGACCAGCCCTACTACGACCATGTCATGGAGGGCTCCGACGACATGCCGGCCCACGCCAAGAGTTCGCTCCTCGGGGTCAGCCTGACCATCCCCATCGCCGGCGGCCGTCTCGCCCTCGGCACGTGGCAGGGCATCTACCTCTGTGAGTTCCGTGACTTCGGCGGTCCGCGCACCATTGTGGCCACCATCTACCAATAGCCTCCGGCCGATGAACAAGTCCTCCGGTTTCTGGGGCATACCCCTGAAAGTCGCTTTCGGCTATGTGGTGCTGCTCGCCGTGTCGGCCTTCGCCGTCGTGACCGCCGGCACTTTCCGTGAGGACCTCTATCACCGTATCAACGAATTTACGATACAGATGCCGGCCTTGAGGGACCGCGGCGCCGACCTCTATCTCTTTGCCGATCTTTTCCTCCGGCAAGCCGGCCGTGAGCTTGACCTTTCCCTTTCGGGTTTTGCCCCCGACGCTTCGGCACTGCTGGCCCGCCATCCGTGGCCCGGCAATCTGCGCGAACTGAAGAATGTCGTCAGGCGTGCCGCCCTTCTGACACAGTCGGGTGTCGTCGACCGGCAACATCTCGAACAGGCCATGAACGCCATGACCGTACCCCCGCAGGACATCTCCGCGACCGTCGCTGCGCCATCGGTCGCTCCGGCCACAACGCCGATAGCCCCGCTTCATGACGCCGGAACGGAGGCAGAGCAGATCCGCCACGCCCTGCAAGCCACAAACGGCAACAAGAGTCTCGCCGCACGGATGCTCGGAATAGACCGCAAGACGCTCTATAACAAGCTGGAAAGGTATGGCATAAGCGTCTGATAAGCGTCTGATAAACGTTTGGTAGGCGTCTGATAAACGTCTGATAAACGCACGATAGACCTCGCATTACCGGTTTTCAAGATGCGAAAATCATTGTCGGTAGTGTGTGTCACCACACCATTCCACACGTCCGGTGTGGAAAAACTCCACATTATTCCACACCTTTCCACACTCTTTTTCACACCTTTTTGACACCCGCTTCTTCTTTATCTTCCTTTAAATCAAGTGTTTCCGCTGCTCCTTGTGTTTCTGGCACGGCTATTGACATTATATCATTAGAAACAATTGATTTATTAATTTAAAATAGAAGAAAGTATGAAAAAGTTAGTGATTATGGCAATTCTTGCCGTTGTGATGGTTTCAGTAAGCAGTGCATATACATCCAACAGCCGTTCTACGGTGGCCGACGAGCCGGTGAAGACCGACACGGTCAAGACGGAGTGCAAGAAGGATTGTCCCGAGAAGGCTGCTGCCGACACGGTCAAGGCGGCTCCCCAGGACATGGTCAAGGCTGCAGAATAGGTGTCGCATGACGGCATAATTGTATAGAGAGAATTAGAATAGAATTCAACATGTCTGAGATTCACCGCCGCGGGTGTGCCAGTGATGGTACGTCCGCGGCAAACTTATTATTTAAGTGAAGAGTGAAAAACGAAGAGTGAAGACGTGTTGATGAGCGTAGCGAGTAATTTGCTGCCGCCAAGTACATGGGACAGATATAGGGTGAAGGGAATTGAACGGCGGCAGCAAATTCTTCTTCATTCTTCATTTAAAAACTCTTCGTTCTTCACTTTTTATGATTATCTTTGCCGCAGAAACATCCAAACGCAATGGAATGAAGGCTAAACGGTATGGGACAATATCCATTTGCATGGCGGCCGGACTGCTTTCGGTCTTGCTGACGGCCCTTGTGCCCTGTCATGCACAGGAGAAGAAAATGGCGGCAAACATCGGAGTGGGTGTCAACCGGCGTGCCGCCGACGGCTCGCTCTGCAGCAACGCCAACATCGGCTTGTTCGCTAATGTCGACACCTTGCGTGGCGCGCAGTTGTCCGTGCTCACCGGTGTTGTCCGACGGGAGATGCGCGGTGTCAATGCCGCACTGTTTTCGGCTGTCAGCCACGGGGCTTCCTGTGGCGTTCAGGTGGCCGGAGCGGTCAACGCCTCCAGTGGCGCGATGCGCGGCGTACAGCTGGCAGGCATCGCCAACGTAGCCCGCAAGTTCAACGGTGTCCAGTTGGCGGGACTTACCAACGCCTGCACGACCCCCATGCGCGGTGTCCAGCTCAGCGCGGTGACGAACATAGCGATGGGCGTAAGGCGCGGACTGCAAATCTCCGGCGTCGCCAACATCTGTTCGTCATACATGCGCGGCATCCAGACGGCCATATACAACTATGCCGATACGCTCAACGGTTCGCAGATCGGACTGTTCAACGTCTGCGTCAGCCATCCCCGCGGCGTGCAAGTGGGCGTCATCAACTACAGTCGTGACACGCTGGCGAGAAAAATCGGACTGGTCAACATCAGTCCCGCGACGCGCATCGACTTTCTTGCGTACGGCGGTTCGTCGACGAAGACAAACCTTGCCATACGCTTCCGTAACCGCAGCACGTACAGTATGATCGGTTTCGGAACCCATTATATGGGCTTCGATGAAGATTTCTCCGGGGCCGTATTCTATCGTCTCGGACAGTATTTCCAACTCTCGCCGCGCCTCTCCATGAGCGGCGATGTGGGTTTTTATCACGTGGAGACTTTTGCCAAAAACTCATCAGAAAAGCCCGAACGGCTCTACTCACTGCAAGCCCGAATCAATCTCGACTGGCAACTGGGCCGCACGCTCGGTGCCTTTGTCTCGGCCGGATATGGCGACACGCGCTACTACCATCACTCACGGCGCTACCGCTCCCGTCCTATCATCGAGGCGGGGCTGTCGCTGAAGTATAACAGGAAATGAACATTATGATGAAACAATATACAGAGAAACACGGTCGGAGGATGTGTCATAATACGTTTCATGGAAGTTGTAGGGATATATTCTTGTATTTGTCCGTTCATGGGATGTTTGTAGCCGATGACCGTCTTGCGGACAGATACAAGAATATGTCCCTACGGTGTGCATCATGTGTGCTTCTGATGCTGACTATCTGTTCTGCCTTCCCCATGACAGCCGTCGCTGCGGAGACCTCCGACACGCTCTCGGCGGCTTCAGCAACACTTGCTCCGGAGGCCGTGGACAGCATGGCGAGCCATTATCTGAGGCTTGTGACTTCTGAGAGTGATGAGATTTTTATGAGGAGTGGGGAACGAGAATTGTGGAGCAGAAACAGCGACAATGCTCCAAGACTATCCACATCTTTCTCTTTGGGAGAAGAGACTGTGGCAAAGGCTGTCAATCCCAAATCCCCCTTTGGAGAAACGAAAAGGGACTATTGGCTCGCTGCGGCCGAAGTGATAGGCATCAACGCCTTCGTGCAGTGCTTCGACCGCTTCGTTCTTGACGCCGAATATGCCCAGATAAACCTCCACACCATCCACCACAACCTGAAGACGGGCTTCGTCTGGGACAACGACCAGTTCTCCACCAACCTCTTTGCACATCCATATCACGGCGGCCTCTACTTCAACGCCGCCCGCAGCAACGGACTCAACTTCTGGCAGTCGGTCCCGTATGCTTTCGGCGGCAGTCTGATGTGGGAGACGATGTGTGAGATCGAGCCGCCCGCCATCAATGACCTCATGGCCACCACGCTCGGCGGAATAGCCATCGGAGAGGTCACCTACCGCGTCAGCGACCTCATCTACGACGACAGCAAGCGCGGCATGGCCCGCTTCTGGCGCGAGTTTCTCGGTACGGTGGTCTGTCCTATCCGCGGACTCAACCGCATCATCCGCGGCGAAGCGTGGCGTGTCCGCCGTGACGGCGGCGGCCGCTATCACGACTACGACCGTCTGCCGGTCACTCTGTCGCTGTCCGCCGGCATGCGTTATCTTGCCGACGACAACGCCATGTTCCGCGGAGAGACCAACCCCTACGTCAATGTGGGACTTGTCTACGGCGATCCATACGATGAGACGACCAACCGTCCGTATGACTATTTCACGGCCGACGTGACCTTCGGACTCAGTTCCAACCAACCCCTCATCAGCGGCATCCACCTGCTCGGACAACTCTGGAGCGCACCGGTCTATTCCGACAATGGCATGCAGGCGGAGTTCGGACTCTTCCAACACTTCAACTACTACGACTCCCAGCCCGTCAAGGACGGCACCAATCTCGTCCCCTTCCGTATCTCCGAAGCCGCCTCCGTCGGTCCGGGACTCATCTACCGCTTCCCCGCGGTGGGCAATCTGGCACGCCTCGAGCAGCGCATCTTCCTCAGCGGAATACTCCTCGGCGGTTCGCTGAGCGACTACTACAGCTTCATCGACCGCGACTACAACATGGGAAGCGGCTATAGTGTCAAAGTCCACACGATGATGGACTTCGGCCGTTTCGGCCGTTTCATGCTCGGCGCCGACTACTACAACATCTTCACGTGGAAGGGATATGAGTCCCACGACCCTGCGACCATCGACCCGCTCTACCTCAACGCGCAGGGCGACAAGGGCAGTGCGCTGCTCTTTGTGCTCACGCCGCGCCTCCAGCTGACTCTGACGGACAACCTCAGCGTCGACTTATCGACGTCCTACTATCTCCGCGAGACCCACTATTCTTATCACGACGACGTCCGTGCCCACACATTCACGGCGCAGCTCGGGCTGGCGTGGAGGTTGTAGTCTCTCTGACACATGCTTACATCATCCCCAAGTAGGGTCGCGACCCGTCGCGACCGCCTCCGTGTCACAAAACCACCCATACACACAATTCCTCCGTGCAAGTCAAAACCACGAGGCACGGAGGCGGTCGCGACGGGTCGCGACCCTACTTGGGGATGTTGCGTAACGCATGACGTTAGTCATGCCTTTGCGTTTAAATCAGAATCCCCTCTTTGTTAAATTAATTCTGAATTTAACCGCAAAATCCGGGGGCACTTTCCAAAATTTTCCCGCCTCGCTCCCAAATTTTCAAATCTCACGAAGGTCAAAATCACGCGGTTTTTACGGTCAGAAAATCGCTGCTTTTGCAACTAATTGTTATACAATCACTTACAAACAGAAAGCCCCCTCTGACTCCCCCAAAGGGGGAGCTTGGGCTTCCCGTAAGGGCCGCGCGGGGTTGCAACGGGGCTGCTATTGCATTGCAACGGCGGCCCCGTTGCAACATGACGGCGTGCCCGTTGCAACCTCGCGGGGGCCCCGTTACTCGACAAAACCCTCTTTTTGACCTCAAAACAGCAATCAAAAACTCGCCGACTTTTGCAAAATTTGAAAGCCATAAGGGCCTCCCGGCATCCCAAGCTCCCCCTTTGGGGGAGTCAGAGGGGGCTGTCTTAGGGGGTCGTCGGGTCCTCTAAGGCCCTTATTGGTCATGAAAACGCAAATCTTTGAGCATTTTCCCGAACACGATTTTGTAAACATATATCATACAAACATACACCTGATACCCATCTGACACCCACCTGACACCCACCTGACACCCATCTAACACCCACCCCAACACCCACCCCCAACCCTCCCGAAGGGAGGGAGCTGGATATGCTTTAAGGTATTCAAACTCCCTCCCTTTGGGAGGGTTGGGGTGGTTGTTAGCTGGTTGTTGAGTGGTTGTTAGCTGGTTGTTGAGTGGTTATTAGCTGGTTGTTATGTGGGTTGTGGGCTTAATGTGACTTTTTATTACTTCCCATGCTCGTTTTACGTCATTTCTTTGTAATTTTGCAGAATTAAATAACAAAACGAAATTATTATGGACGAACAGATAAGACAAATCGGTGAGCGGCTGCGCGGACTGCGTGAGGTGCTCGACATCCCGGCCGAGGAGGTGGCCGAACTGTGCGGCATCACTCTCGAACACTATCAGAAAATTGAAGCAGGTGAGGCCGACCCGTCGGTCTATCGGTTGTCGAAGATAGCCAAGCGCTATGGCATCGCCCTCGACGTGCTGATGTTCGGCGAAGAACCGCGCATGAGCAGCTATTTCCTCACGCGCGCCGGGCAGGGCATGGCCGTGGAGCGTCGCAAGAGTTATAAGTATCAGAGCTTGGCGAGTGGATTTCGCGGTCGCAAGTTCGACACATATCTGACGCAGGTCGACCCGCTGCCCGACGACGCCCGGTTCAATAAGAACGCCCATGACGGACAGGAATTCGACTATATCGTCGAGGGACGGATGGAGATAACCATCGGCAACAAGGTGATGGAGCTCGGTCCCGGCGACAGCATCTTCTTCGACGCCTCACAACCGCACTGCATGCGTGCGCTCGACGGGCAACCGGTGAAGTTTCTCGTGGTGGTGGAGTAGGCGCATGTAGGGTCGCGACCCGTTGCGACCGCCACGGTAACCACATAAATTATTAAGTAGACCGGATAAATTGAACCGGTTGGTATGGAGGCGGTCGCGACGGGTCGCGACCCTACAAAAGAGCAGTATTATAGGATTTCGGCAACACTCTCATGGAGTTAAAAGGGCCGATTGTATTGATAATAGAATTATTTAGGTGAAAGATATGAAACAGAATAACAGCAAGCACACTTCTGATTGTGATGAGGAATTGAATAATCAAGGACAGTCCTCCGCTCAGTGTCCCCCTTTGGGGGACCATAGGGGGCTCCTTTCCCGTTTTCTGACCCAGACTCATTTCGAGTCGCAGGAAGACTTCATCCGCAACCTGCACTTCAAGATACCCGAGCGGTTCAATTTCGCCTACGACGTCATGGACGTGTGGGCCGAGCAGGAGCCCGACAAACTGGCCCTGCTCTGGACGAACGATGAGGGCGAGTGCCGCCGGTTCACGTTCGGCGAACTGAAGACACTCACGGACCGCACTGCCGCGTGGTTCATGCAACTGGGCATCGGCTGCGGCGACAAGGTCATGCTCATCCTCAAGCGCCGCTATGAGTTCTGGCTGTCGATGCTGGCGCTCCATAAGATAGGCGCCATAGCCATCCCCGCCACCCACATGCTCACCCGCCACGACATCGTCTACCGCAACACCCGTGCCGGCATCAAGGCCATCGTCTGTGTCGGCGAGGAGTATGTCATGCGCCAGGTGAGCGACGCCATGACCGACAGTCCGACGGTCGAGACACTCATCAGCGTAGGTCCGCTCCGGTCCGAGGGCTTCCACGACTGGCAAAGCGAGTGGGAGCAGGCACCGGCGTTCGTGCGCCCCGACCACGTGAACGACAACGACGACACGATGCTGATGTACTTCACCAGCGGCACGAGCGGCGAGCCGAAGATGGTGGCCCACGACTTCCTCTATGCCCTCGGCCATCTGACGACGGGCGTCTTCTGGCACAATCTGTCCGAGGACAGCATCCACCTCACCGTGGCCGACACGGGGTGGGGCAAGGCCGTATGGGGCAAACTCTACGGTCAGTGGTTTGCCGGAGCCGTAGTGTTTGTCTTCGACCATGAGAAGTTCACGGCCGACAAACTGCTCCGTCAGATAGAGCGATACCGCATCACGTCGTTCTGTGCCCCGCCGACGGTCTACCGCTTCATGATACACGAGGACTTCTCGAAGTATGACCTCTCCTCGCTGCGCTACTGCTGCACGGCCGGTGAGGCGCTCAATCCCGCCGTCTACGATCGTTTCTTCGAACTGACGGGCATCCGCCTCATGGAAGGCTTCGGTCAGACGGAGACGACGATGACACTCGGCACGATGCCGTGGACCACACCGAAGCCCGGTTCGATGGGGCTGCCTAACCCGCAGTATGACATCGCCCTCGTCAAGCCCGACGGAACGCCGTGTGAAGACGGAGAGAAAGGAGAGATAGTCATACGTACGAATGAAGAACGAAGAGTGGATACATTAAAAAAGCCTCTCGGCCTTTTCAAGGAGTACTACCGCGACGAGGAGCTGACGCGCCGCGTATGGCACGACGGCATGTACCACACGGGCGATGTGGCGTGGCGTGACGAGGACGGCTACTACTGGTTCGTGGGCCGCATCGACGACGTCATCAAGAGCAGCGGCTACCGCATCGGCCCGTTTGAGGTAGAGAGTGCGCTGATGACCCACCCGGCAGTCGTGGAATGTGCCATCACCGGCGTGCCCGACGACATACGCGGCATGGTGGTCAAGGCCACCGTCGTGCTCCATGCCGACTGGAAAGATCGTGTCGGCGACGACCTCGTCAAGGAACTGCAACAGCACGTCAAGCGCGAGACGGCACCGTATAAGTATCCGCGCATCATCGAGTTCGTCGACGAACTGCCGAAGACCATCAGCGGAAAGATACGCCGCGTAGAGATAAGAGAGAAGGACAAGAAATGCGAATAGTTATAAAAGTGGGCAGCAACGTGCTGACCCGTGACAACGGAAAGCTCGACATAACGCGCATGTCGGCCATAGTGGATCAGGTGGCGTGGCTGCGCGGCGAGGGCCACGAGGTCATACTCGTGTCGAGCGGAGCCGTGGCCAGCGGCCGCGGAGAACTGAAGACTGACGGCCGGCGCCTCGACAGCGTGGCCCAGCGGCAGCTGTTCTCAGCGCTGGGACAGGCCAAGCTGATAAACCTCTACTACGACCTGTTCCGCGAATACCGCATACACGTCGGTCAGGTGCTCACGATGAAGGAGAGCTTTGCCACGCGCCGCGAATATCTCAACCAGCGCGCCTGCATGACGGTGATGCTCGACAACGGCGTCATACCCATCGTCAACGAGAATGACACCGTCAGCGTAACCGAACTGATGTTCACCGACAACGACGAACTGTCCGGGTTGATTGCCTCGATGATGGACGCCGACGTGCTCGTCATCCTGAGCAACATCGACGGCATATTCAACGGCTCGCCCGCAGATCCCGCGTCGCGCGTCATACCGCGGGTGGAGCCGGACCGCGACCTCAGCGAATACATACAGCAGGAGAAGAGCGGATTCGGACGTGGCGGAATGACGTCGAAGTGTGCCGTGGCGCGCCGCGTGGCTGACGAGGGAATACGCGTCGTGATAGCCAACGGCAAGCGTGACAACATGCTCGTAGACCTCGTGAAGTCGCCCGACACGACGCTGCACACCGAGTTTGTGCCCCGTCCCGCCGGGACGTCGCCCGTGAAGAAGTGGATTGCCCACAGCGGCAGCTTCGCCAAGGGCATGGTCCGCATCAATGCCCGCGCCGCCGAAGCCCTGCGCTCCGACCGTGCCGTGAGCCTGCTGATGGTCGGTGTGACGGCCGTCGAAGGTGACTTTGAGGAGGGCGACATCGTCTCGATAACGGATGAGGACGGCAGTAGCATCGGTGTCGGACGCAGCAACTACGCCGCCGCAGAGGCCCGCACGCTCATCGGCCGCCACGACGTGCGCCCCATCGTCCATTACGACTATCTCTATATGGAGTAGGTGATTTATCTTAATTTGGCCGCAAACGCTTGGCTGGAAGGAAATAAAGCGCTATTTTTGCAGAAATATAAATATCAGAATGTCATGGAACCGGTTTTTACGTCATATCAGATAGAGATGCTCAATCTTGTATCACAAGTGAGAGACGACAGGACTATGCAGGAAATAAACCAGATGTTGTCCGATTACTTCGCCCGGAAAGCTCAGACGGAGATAGACCGGCTGTGGGATTGCGGAGAACTGAACGACCGCCTGATGGAGGAATGGAAGGGCGAACACATGAGAACTCCATACAAATAGGCGGGTGATGGAACGGATTGTGCTTGATACGAACTGTCTGCTGATATCACTTGCCAGCAAGAGTGCATATCATCGGGTGTGGACTGATTTCATCGGAAGGAAGTATATATTGTGTGTCACTAACGACATAATAACGGAATACGAGGAGATTCTGACGCAGAAGGTCGGCAAGGATATTGCCGGAAATATAATACGGACAATACTGTCAAGGGACAACACGGCCAAAATAGATATATGTTATCGTTTTAATATGATAACGGCAGACGCCGACGATAATAAGTTTGTTGATTGTGCCGTTGCCGCCAATGCGCGGTTCGTTGTTACTCAGGACCGCCATTTCGCCATTCTGAAGCAGATAAAGTTTCCGCATGTGGACGTGACGGACATTGACAGTTTTATATTATGGCTTGGTCATAACAGGAACTAAACATATAACAACAATCATGACAGAGATATTCAAGAAGGCAAAGGAGGCCGGGCGCAGGCTCGCGCTGATGACGGACGACGAACGCGGCGAAGTGCTGCGGAGCGTGGCCGACGCGATAGTGGATAACAAGGAAAGGCTGCTCCGGGCCAACGCCGAAGATTTGGCGAAGATGGACCGCAGCAATCCGCTCTATGACCGGCTGATGCTCACGGACGACCGTCTGGAGGCCATTGCGGCCGACATGAGGGCTGTGGCGGGGCTGCCGTCGCCGCTCGGGCGGACGCTCACGGAGCGCACGCTGGAGAACGGGTTGAGGCTGAAGAAGGTCAGTGTGCCGTTTGGCGTGATTGGTATGATATATGAGGCGCGGCCTAATGTCACGTTCGATGTCTTCGCGTTGTGCTTCAAGAGCGGCAACGCCTGTGTACTGAAAGGAGGCCGTGATGCCGACGAGTCAAATCGTGCGGGTGTCGAGGTGATACACGAAGTGCTGCGGCGATATGGTGTGGACACTGCGGCCGTGACGTTGCTGCCCGCCACACATGAGGCCACGGCGGCGCTGCTGTCGGCCGTCGGCTATATCGACCTGTGCATCCCGCGCGGCGGCCGCCGGCTGATTGATTTCGTGAGAGATACGGCCCGCGTGCCGGTGATAGAGACCGGTGCCGGTGTGGTGAGCACATACTTCGATGAGGCCGGCGATACGGCGAAGGGAAGCCGCATCATCTGCAACGCCAAGACGCGGCGTGTGAGCGTCTGCAACGCCCTCGACTGCCTCGTCATCCACCGCAACCGACTGGCCGATCTGCCCTCGCTCTGCCAGCCTTTGGCCGTGAAGAACGTCACGATATATGCCGATGAGGCCGCACGCGAGGCTCTATGTGGTGCATATCCCGCGGAACTGCTGCTGCCGGCCACGGAAGAGAGCTACGGCACGGAGTTCATGGACTATAAGATGGCCATCCGCACGGTCGATTCGTTGGATGCTGCCATCGCCCACATCAACCGCTACGGCTCCGGTCACAGTGAGAGCATCGTGACCGAGGACGCCGCCGCTGCCCGCTGTTTTCAGGCTCAGGTGGACGCCGCCTGCGTCTATGTGAACGCTCCGACGAGCTTCACCGACGGTGCACAGTTCGGACTGGGCGCCGAAATAGGCATCAGCACGCAGAAGCTCGGCCCGCGCGGCCCGATGGGACTCGAAGAGATAACGACATACAAGTGGCTTATCGAGGGCGACGGACAGGTGAGAGCGTAGGCTCTGAAGATGCAACAATAAGACATAAAAAGCCGCAAAGGCGCAAGGAACATAACCTATAAGTATTGTTCTTTGCGCCTTTGCGGCCTTTTTCTTTGTTATTTCCGGAGTTTTATTCGCCGTCTATCTCGTTGAGCAGCATGGCTATCTCGCGTGCGGTGATGGTCTCGCGGTCTTCCTTGTCATAGATGGTGAGCAGCGTCACTGTCCCGTTTGTTTCGTCGATGGTCACGGTGTATGTGATTACGCGTGCACCGTGGCTTTTGCCCTTCGCCTTGTCGCTGATGGCCATGCGTATTTTTCTCACTCCTCCGCCGAGGTCTGCTCCGGTGTAGGGGTTGACGCTCAAGTCTTCTACAAACTCGATAATGTCTTTTTTCAGTGATTTATATCTCTTTGAGAGCTTTTTGAGTTTGCGGTCGAAATGCGGTATGGTGCGTACGTCAAAGCTCATTGAAAAGTTCTGCTATGGGACGGCTTTTCAACTTTCCCTGTTTAACCAGTTTCATCTCCCTCAGCCCCTCACGTATATCGTTGAGGACTTCCTGCCGCTCCTTCTCCGTCATGACGTCGCTGTCGCGGCCTTTCAGGTCGTCGAGAAACTTGCGGAGGCTCTTCATGGCGTTGTTGTCCCCCATCATTTCAACCACGTCGGCCAGCACAGACTGTTGCAATGTAATAGAGTTGCTCATACTTATGTCCTTTTTTTTATACCTGCAAATATACGTAATGTTCTGTTTATCTGCAAATTTCGACGGCTAAAAATCCGTTATCGCAATGTTTTGAGCCGGTTTTGAGGCTGTTGTGGCGTGAAATGTTTTGATAATCGGGAATAAATATCTAACTTTGCGTCACTTAGCGACAATCATCAGAAACCCTGAGAATATATGAACGTAAAAATAGAAGAATCGTGGCGGCAGCATATCGGCGGCGAGTTTGAGAAGCCATATTTCAAGGAACTCACTGATTTTGTGCGCGACGAATACAGGCGCGGTACGTGTTATCCGCCGGCTGCGCTGGTTTTCAACGCCTTCAATCTGTGTCCTTTCGACCGTGTCAAGGTTGTCATCATTGGTCAGGACCCATATCATGAGCCCGGCCAGGCCCACGGTCTGTGCTTCTCCGTCTGTGACGGCGTTCAGCCGCCGCCCTCGCTGGTCAATATCTTCCGCGAAATAAAAGACGACATCGGCACGCCCGTGCCCGTGTCGGGCAATCTGACCCGCTGGGCCGAGCAGGGCGTGCTTCTGCTCAACGCCACACTGACCGTCAGGGCGCATCAGGCCGCAAGCCATCAGCGCCGCGGATGGGAGGAGTTCACCGACGCCGCCATACGTGCCCTGTCGGCCGACCGAGACCATCTGGTGTTTATTCTCTGGGGCGGATATGCCCGCAGCAAGGCGGCGCTGATTGACTCCAGCCGCCATCTCGTGCTCCAGTCCGTCCATCCCTCGCCGTTGTCGGCAAACCGCGGAGGGTGGTTCGGAAACCACCATTTCTCGCAGACAAACATGTATCTCCGCAATAATGGCATGGAGCCGATAGCGTGGTAGGGCTTTTAAGGAGTTATCGCTCCCCGTGGTCGTTTCAACCCCTTAAATTAAACAATATGCTTTCAATAATAGAAGTGGGCGGAGTTCTTGTTTCCGCCGACATACTGACAGAATGTTTTTGCTGTGACCTTGACGCCTGTCACGGCGAATGTTGCGTTGAGGGCGATGCCGGCGCGCCTGTCACTCTCGACGAGGTGGCCGCCATAGAGGATGCCCTTGACACCGTATGGCCCGATCTGACGGCTCAGGCTCAGACCGTAATCGACCGTCAGGGTGTGGCCTATACCGACGTGGAGGGCGCGCTGGTGACCTCAATCGTGAACGGCCGCGACTGCGTCTTCACGTGCCACGAAGGGGGTTGCTGTCTCTGCGCCTTGGAGAGGGCGTGGCGCGATGGCCGCACACGCTTTCAGAAACCTATCAGCTGCGCGCTCTATCCGATTCGTGAAGTGGCGATGAGCAACGGAACTGTCGGTCTCAACTACCACCGTTGGAACGTCTGCCGCGCCGCCGTGGCCCGTGGCCGCGAGCTCTCATTACCCGTCTACCGCTTTCTGGAAGGCCCGCTCGTGCGCCGCTTCGGACAGGAGTGGTACGACGAGCTGACGAATGTTGCCGACGAATTGAAGCGGCAGGGGTATATTTAAAGGTCCTCGTTTTTGCTGCTATGATGCACAAGTAGGGTCGCGACCCGTCGCGACCGCCTCCTTGCCAATATGTTTTTCAAATCATCGGTTTTGCTTATATGCATGGTCTGTGGTGTGGGCAACGAGGCGGTCGCGACGGGTCGCGACCCTACTTGTGTGTTCACTCGTGTGGTTGTTTGTTCATCACTTTAGAGGGGCTGCAACACCTTCATAACGGTCATATCGCAAAGTAAAACAACTTATATTACCGAGTAAAATAACTTATTTTACCGACCAATATAGCCTGTTTTGGTCGGTAATATAGCCTGTTTTGGTTTATGGCGGCAGCCTTCCGAACGCGTAATGTCAGTGCGCTTCGAGCCAGTTGGTACCCCATCCGCAGTCCGCCGTGAGCGGCACTTGCATGGGGAAGGCACCTTCCATCTCCTCCATCACGATGCGCTCGACGCGCTCCTTCTCTTCCGGAAGGACGGAGAAGTTGAGCTCGTCGTGCACCTGGAGAATCATCTTGCTCTTTATGTTTTCCTCGCGGAAGCGGCGGGCGATGCGTATCATGGCCACCTTGATGATGTCGGCGGCCGTGCCTTGTATCGGTGCATTGATGGCGTTGCGCTCGGCAAAGCCGCGCACGGTGGCGTTGCGGGAGTTGATGTCCGGCAGGTAGCGGCGTCGGCCGAAGAGCGTTTCCACGTAGCCGTGGTCGCGGGCTGTCTCCTTAGCCTGTTCCATATACTGATGGACGGCGGGGAACGACTCGAAATAGCCGTCGATGAGCCGTCGCGCCTCGTCGCGGCTGATGTCCAGACGCTCGGCCAGTCCGAAGACCGTTATGCCGTAGATGATGCCGAAGTTGGCGCGTTTGGCCTTTGTGCGCTGGTCGCGGGTGACGCTGTCGAGCGTCTCCTTATATATCTTTGCGGCCGTGGCGGCATGGATGTCGTGACCCTCGCGGAAGGCCTCAATCATGTTTTTGTCTCCCGAGAGATGGGCCATGACGCGCAACTCGATTTGACTGTAGTCCGCTGAGAAGAACAGACAACCGGGTTCCGGGACGAACGCCTTGCGTATCTCCTTGCCTTCTTCGCCGCGCACGGGGATGTTCTGCAGGTTCGGGTCGCTCGACGAGAGGCGTCCCGTGGCTGTCACGGTCTGGTTGAACGACGTGTGGATGCGTCCCGTACGCGGGTTGATGAGCTTCGGAAGCGCGTCGACGTAGGTGCCGAGGAGTTTCTTCAACCCTCTGTGTTCCAGTATGTCGGCGACAATCGGATGCTTACTTTTGAGCGTCTGGAGCACCTCCTCGCTCGTCACAAACTGGCCGGTCTTGGTCTTCTTCGGCTTCTCCACAATCTTCATCTTGCTGAACAGCACGTCGCCCACCTGACGCGGCGAGGCTATGTTGAATGTCTCGCCGGCCTGTTTGTATATCCGTTGCTCGATCTCTTCCATGCGGGCTGTCAGTACACCGGACGTTTCGGCAAGCGCGTCGGTGTCTATCCTCATGCCTTGCATCTCCATTTCGGCCAGCACCGGCATGAGCGGCATCTCTATCTCGTGGAACAACCGGTCGGCGCCGAGCCGTTTCAACTCCGGTTCGAGTACGTTCTTCAGACGCAGTGTGATGTCGGCGTCCTCGGCGGCATACTCATAGACTTCAGCCGGGGTGAGGTCGCGCATGGACCGCTGGCCCTTGCCCTTCGGGCCGATGAGCTCGTCGATGTGGATGGTTCGGTAGTTGAGATAGGTCTCCGCCATGTAGTCCATGTTGTGACGGAGTTCGGGTTGGATGAGATAGTGGGCGATCATGGTGTCGAACATCGGCCCGGCCAACACGACACCATAACGCCGCAACACCTTCAGGTCGTACTTGATGTTTTGTCCGACTTTGAGGATTGCGGTGTTTTCGTATAGAGGTTTGAATATGTTGACGATTTCTTGGGCTTTTTCTTGTTCGGCCGGAACGGGCACGTAAAATGCCTTTTTTTCTTCGACGGCGAAGCTCAAACCGACGAGTTCTGCCTCATTTGTGTCCGTCGAGGTTGTTTCGGTGTCAAAACTGAGAATTTCGTTTGTCATGAAAAAGTCACAAATTTTGCGCATTTCCACCTCATTATCAATGAGTTGATAGTCATGAGGGGTCGTTTTAAGTGCTTCAAAACTTGAAAATTCAGAAACGCCTGCCCTGTCGGGCGCAAATTCTTCAAAAAAATCGAGCTGTCCGTTGATGGGTTTTGACTTATTTTTAGGTTTTTTAAGAACCTTGTTTGCGAGGTTCTTAAATTCCAGTTCTTCGAAGATTTGGGTCAGCCGAGACTCGTCCGGCTCAGCGATGCGGAGCGAGTCGAGGTCGAGTCGGATGGGGACGTCGGTCTTGATGGTGGCGAGGAACTTTGAGAACTCGATCTGCTGTCGGTTGTCCTCGACCTTCTTCTTGATGGCACCCTTGAGTCGGTCGGTCGCGGCGAGCAGCCCGTCGATGCTTCCGAACTCGGTGATGAGTTTGACGGCGGTCTTCTCTCCGACGCCCGGACATCCCGGGATGTTGTCCGACGAGTCACCCATCAGTCCGAGCAAGTCGATCACGCGGAGTGGGGTGGGGATGCCATACTTCTCGCAGACCTCCTTTTCGCCGAGAGTCTCATATCCCGCGTCGCCGTATCTCGGCCGATACATGAAAACGTTCGGACCGACGAGTTGGCCGTAGTCCTTGTCGGGTGTGAGCATATAGGTCGTCACTCCCGCCTCGCCGGCCTTGGTGGCGAGCGTTCCGATGACGTCGTCGGCCTCGTAGCCATCGACTTCGAGGATGGGTATGCGGAAGGCGCGGAGTATGTCTTTGATGATAGGTACAGACTTCTTGATGTCCTCCGGGCATGCTTCGCGCTGTGCTTTATACTCCGGATAGGCTTCGTGACGGAAGGTCGGGCCGGCAGGGTCGAAGGCTACGCCGATGTGGGTGGGCTTCTCTTTCGTTATGACTTCGTTGAGGGTGTTGACAAATCCCATCACGGCCGAAGTGTTGAGACCTTTCGAGTTTATCCTCGGATTTTTGATGAAAGCATAGTACGAGCGGTATATCAGCGCGTAGGCATCTAAGAGGAACAGTTTATCCATAATTCTATTTAATTTTAAGCGTAAAATTACGAAAAAGTAATCATTATCCCAATAAAAATAAGTATTTTTGTAACAAATTTGATTCGATGGACTATTTATCACGGATTAAGAAACCGATAGAAAGCGATTTGGACGATTTCAACGGACTGTTTGGCGAAGCGATGTCCCACAGCGACGGTTTGCTGTCGCAAGCGTTGGAACACATCCGCCGCCGCACGGGCAAGCGTATGCGCCCGATGCTCATCCTGCTCATGGCGCGCAACTACGGTCGAGTGACCCCGGTCACGCAGAATGCGGCTCTCGGTCTGGAGCTCCTTCACACGGCGAGTCTGGTCCATGACGACGTGGTGGACGAGAGCGGCGAGCGCAGGGGACAGGCATCGCTCAACGCGACATACAACAATCAGGTGGCGGTGCTCGTCGGCGACTATCTGCTGTCGACGGCCTTGCTCCGCGTGGCGCGCACGCAGAACCTGACCATAGTGGAATATCTCTCCGAGCTGGGGCGCATTTTGGCCGGTGGCGAGATACTGCAATTGTCCAACATACAGAATCAAGAGATTTCGGAAGACATTTATTATCAGGTCATCAGACAGAAGACGGCGGCCTTGTTTGAGGCTTGCTGCGCAATGGGTGCGCTTTCGGCAGGCGCTTCCGAGGCAGAGATTGAGGCGGCAAAGACCTTCGGCCGCAATCTCGGCATCATCTTCCAGATACGCGATGACATCTTCGACTATTATGATTCGGCCGAGATCGGCAAGCCGACAGGCAACGACATGGCAGAAGGCAAGCTGACCCTGCCCGTCATTTATGCTGTCAACAACTCTCCCCATCAGTCCATCCGCGTGTTGGCCGGAAAGGTCAAAAACCATACGATAACGCCCGATGAAATCGCCGTTTTGGTGGATTACACCAAGGCCCACGGTGGTATCGAATACGCCGAGCGCCGCATGGACGACTTCCGTCGCGAGGCCCGGGCTTTCATCGACGGGCATGTGGCGGATGGAGACGTGCGCGATGCGCTCAGCGCATATCTGGAGTATGTGATAGAGAGGAGGAAATGAGGGCGTGGCCCCCTCCCGCCTCCCCAAGGGGGAGGTGAGTGGATGAGAAGGGGGATATGAAAAGACAATTAGTTTATACTTTGAACACAGAGACACGGAGACACAGAGGATAATATTGCTCTGTGTCTCCGTGTCTCTGTGTTTAAGAAACTTATTATAAAGTAATCGTGAATACTTACTTATTATGTATTCCTGCGTTTCCCGGTACTTTATTTTGTTCCCTTCATCCACTTCCCCTCCCCCTTGGGGGAGGTTGGGAGGGGGCCTTTCTCAGAAGAACTTCGTCTCCTCGCCGGTTATCTCGCTGAGCAGCATGTTGGCGAGGCGGCTTGTGCCGAGTCGGAGCCACTGGTTGGTGAGCCATTTCTCGCCCAGCACCTCCTTGACGATGGTGTAGTAGATGAGGGCGTCCATGACGGAATTGATGCCTCCGGCGGGCTTGAAGCCTATCTGTATGCCGGTCTCGTTGTAGTATTCCTTGATGGCCTGGCACATCACGTATGCGGCTTCGGGTGTAGCGGCGGGTTCGAGCTTGCCAGTGCTCGTCTTGATATAGTCGGCGCCGGCATACATGGCGATGATGGAGGCGCGCTTGATGTTTGCGGCCGTCTTCAGACATCCCGTCTCCAGAATGACCTTTAGTTTGTGGTCGCCGCAGACCTGTTTGAGCTCGCTGATTTCGTCAGCCACGCTCTCATAGTCGCCGCTGAGGAACTTGCCGACGGACATGACCATGTCGATCTCCGTCGCACCGTCCTTCAGGGCCAGCGCCGTCTCGGCCACCTTGACCTCGAGGAGTGCCTGAGAGGAGGGGAAACTGCCTGACACACAGGCCACTTCCACTCCGTCGACCTCGAGCGTCTGGCTCACGGTGTTGGCGAAACACGGATAGACGCAGATGGTCGCCACGTGGGGCAGGTCGGGGTAGGCGTCGTCGAAGGCGTTGACGCGCTCGGTGAAGGCCATCACGCTCTCATCGGAGTCGGTGGTCTTCAGTGTGGTCAGCTCGATGCTGCCCATGAGGAACTTCTTCACCTCGGGCGTGTCGTTCTCGTGAACCCGTTCGGCGATGATTTTCTTTACCGCCTCGCGCACTTCCTCGTCGGAGACGTTGAGGTCGTACTTGCTCAGTGCATCCTCATAGATGCTACGTTTCGGGTTGTGGTCATGCTGATGTCCGCAGCCGCAATGTTCTGAATGATTGTCGCTCATAATGTCTTTCTTTTTTATAAAGGTTATTTACTTCAGTTTCTCGTTGTTTCTATGCCTGTCCTTGTCGCGGAGCGTCTTCTTCTCGATGTTCCTGCGGAAAGCCTCGGTGAGGTCCGTGCCGGTCTGGTTGGCTATGCAGAGGAGCACCCACAGGACGTCGGCCATCTCGTCTCCGAGGTCATGCTTCTCGCCCTCCTTGAAGCTCTGGTCGCCATACGTGCGGGCCATGACTCGCGCCATTTCGCCCACTTCTTCGGTCAGTACGGCCATGTTTGTGAGTTCGGAGAAGTAGCGCACGCCATAGGTTTTTATCCATTCGTCAACGATGCGCTGGGCGTCTTGTATGCTTATGTTCTTTTCCATCTTCAATTCGTGTTATGTTCAGGAGTCGCCTGTCGGTTGGTTTCGTCCATCGGGTCGTCTTTCCCGGCCCTTCCGCCGGTCGTGATTCATAATTTATACTTTATAATTTGAACAAGGAATAATCCTGTCAGAGCAGGATTATTCCTTGTTCTTCGTGTCCATGCAGATTGTGACCGGGCCGTCGTTGAGCAGTTCGACCTTCATGTCAGCCCCGAATTCGCCCGTCCCGACGGGCCGTCCGATGGCTGCGGACAGTTGTCTGCAGAAGCTCTCATAGAGTGGGATGGCCGTCTCGTGGCGTGCCGCACGGAGCCACGACGGGCGGTTGCCTTTCTTGTAGGACGCCATCAGCGTGAACTGGCTGACTACCAGTGCCTCGCCGCCGATGTCTGTGATGGGCAGGTTCATCACGCCGTCGGCATCGTCGAAGACTCTCAGCCCGGCCACCTTGCGGACCAGCCAGTCGACGTCCTCGGCGGTGTCCTCCTCGCAGATGCCGAGCAGTATCAGGAAGCCGCGTCCGATGGCCGATTTCACGGTGCCGCCGATTGTTACTGAAGCGTGTGCTACGCGCTGTATGACTATTCTCATGTCGATATGTTTTTAGCTCAATACAAATGTACAATAAAAACGTGAGATTAGGCAGCGGCAGAATGAAAAAATGACTTAAAGCGGCATAAAACGTGTCGTTTGGCATGCTTTTTAGGAACTGCGTGTGTCGTCGGACGCGATAAAGCAGGTGAATCTTTTTCCGAAAAAATGACAGTTGCCGACTGTCATATATGTGGACAAACGGTTGAAAAAATTCTGTGATTCGTAAATATCCGACTTTCGGGCCGAAAATCGCCGATTTTTGACGCTTTTTGTAAACGCCTGATATATTGTGGGTTACGTCGGTTGGCGATGATGTGCCGATTTTTCGGTCTTGCCGTAAGGGCCTCCCGGGGTCGCCGCGGGGCCGCCGTTGCATCGCGACGGGGCGCTCGTTGCACGATGACGGGGCTGCCGCGGCGACCCCGGGAGGGCCTTACGGCAGGATGACGTCGGTATGTTAGTGATGACGGTACATGAATATTGCATGTTTATACGGTTTTCGCCGAAGTTTTGCGAAGGCCGTATGTGTCGATTTTGGTATGGAATGTTTACAAACGGAGGGCCGTTTGTAAGTTATTGTGACATATTGGGGCGGGGTGGAGATATGTGCCGTGGTGTTGTGCGGCGGCTGCGGATGTGTCATGGGTTGCTGTCGGGGGCGTGGAAGTGGTCGTAAATCAGCCTTGCTTTTGCCTCTCCCGTGATTTCGGCGAGCGTCCGGATGTCTGCTTCGCGAATCTGTTTTACGCTCTTCAGACGCTTTAAAAGTGCCTCTTTGGTCTTCGGACCTATGCCGCGGATGTCGTCCAACTCGCTGTGGAGGGCGTGCTTGGAGCGTTTGTCGCGGTGGAAGGTGATGGCGAAGCGGTGGACTTCGTCCTGTATTTGGGTCAGCAGACGGAAGAGTTCGCTGTCGGTCTTCATGCCGACCACCACGGGCGGAAAACCGTAGAGCAGTTCGTTGGTGCGGTGGCGGTCGTCCTTGGCCAGTCCGGCGATGGGGATCTGCAGTCCGAGTTCGTCTTCGACGACCTCGCGGACGACCTCCATCTGGCCGCGGCCGCCGTCGGTGATGATGAGGTCGGGCAGGGGTTGCTGTTCTTCCATAAGGCGCGTGTAGCGGCGGCGGACGACTTCTTTCATCGAGGCATAGTCGTCGGGGCCGGTGACGGTCTTGATGTTGTATTTGCGGTAGTCTTTCTTGCTCGGTCGCATCTTCTTGAAGACGACGCAGGCCGCGACGGCGTCGGTTCCGGAGATGTTGGAGTTGTCGAAGCACTCGATCTGATATGGCATCTTCGGGAGCCGTAGCATGTCTTGTATTTCTTTCATCAGACGCACTGATTTCTGCTCGGGATTGAGCTTTTCGGCCTGTTTCAGACGGTCAAAACGATACTGGCGGCCGTTCATGACGGACAGATCGAGCAGTGTCTTGCGGTCGCCGCGCTGGGGAACGGTGAGCGTGACGCCTTCCAATGGCAGGTCCATCTCGAAGGGGACAATGATTTCCCGGGACGTGCTGTGGAAACGCTCGCGCATCTCGATGATGCCAAGCGAGAGCAGTTCCTCGTCGGTCTCGTCGAGACGTTTGCGGTATTCGAATGTGAAGGATTGATTGATGCTGCCGGCGGCCACGTGGATGTAGTTGATAAATGCCGTCTTTTCGTCGCTGGCAATTGAAAAGACGTCGACATTGTTGATGATGTGGCTGACCACTTCGCTCTTTGAACAGAAACTGTCGATGAGCATATACTTCTGTTTGACAGCCTCCGCTTCTTCAAAGCGTAATTCGCCGGCCAACCGTTCCATCTCGGCACGCATGTCGCGGAGGATGCCGCGGGTGTTGCCGCGGAGTATTTCGCGGGCCTGGGCCATGTTCTTCTGGTATTCCTCGTAACTCTGGCGGCCGATGCAGGGGCCTCCGCAGTTTTTTATGTGATACTCCAAGCAGACGTTGTAGCGGCCCTCTCGGATGCCTTCTACGGTCATCGGCTGACGGCACGAACGCGGACGGCAGAGCTTCTTGATGAGCTCCAGAACGGCATACATCGAACCGAGGTGGGAGTAGGGGCCGTAGTATGTGCCCCAACGGCGGTTGATCGTGCGGGTCTTGAAGATGCGGGGGAACGGTTCGTTGGTTACGCAGATGCTGGGATATGTCTTTCCGTCCTTCAAAAGGACGTTGTAGCGGGGATTATATTTCTTTATGAGACTGTTCTCCAACAACAGCGCGTCCTCCTCCGTGTTGACCACGGTGTAGGATATGTCGTGTATCTTGCTGACGAGAACCTTCGTCTTAAAGCGGTCCACCTCCGTGTGGAAGTAGGACGATACGCGGCTCTTGAGATTCTTGGCCTTGCCTACATATATAATAGTGCCCTGCTCGTCATAGTACTGATAGCTGCCAGGCTTCTCCGGCATGCTGCTCACGATTGCCTTGAGGCGTGCCAATCGTTTCTCGTTTTCTTCTTTAGTCATCGTCCGTAACTGCCTTATTTATTGATGTTTTGATTATTAAAGTTTCACGTGAAACTTGGTTAATAAAGAGTGGGGAATGAAAAACTAAGAGCGAATGGAATAAAGAATGAAGGATAAAGAACGAAGAATGGGCTGGCGTCGTTCCCTTGTTACTTTAATATCGTAACAAATGCAGGAACGGCGCCAGCCCATTCTTCGTTCTTTATCCTTCATTCTTTATTCCCCTCGCTCTTCATTCTTCGTTTCCTTACACCGTTATTAGTGTGCTTACTTCGGTCACGTCCTTGAATAAATCGCGTCCGTGGAGGCCTTCGTCGGTGATTTCGATAATGAAATTGACGTATGTTTGTTTCGGTGAGAACTTCTGGACAAGATTATATGCCGCTTTCATTGTGCCGCCGGTTGCCAACAAATCGTCGTGCAGAAGCACCACGTCGTCTGATGTAATGGCGTCTTTGTGGATTTCGATGGTGTCGCTTCCGTATTCTTTAGTATAGCTTTCCTGTACCGTCTCGGCCGGTAGTTTGCCCGGTTTACGGCAAAGCACGACGCCGGCGTTCAACCGTATGGCGAGTGCAGAGGCCAAAACGAAGCCTCGGCTTTCGATTCCAACGATCTTGGTGATACCCTTGTCTTTGTAAATTTCGTAGAGTTCGTCCACCATTATGCGGAGACATTCAGGGTTTTTAAACAGTGTCGTAACGTCGCGGAAGTTGATTCCTTTCTGCGGAAAGTCGGGAATACACCGCAGGTTCTCGATTAATGTTTTGTTGTTCATATACAATGGATTGTTAATTAATACTCTATTAGAGCTGTTTCACGTGAAACTTAAAGCGCGGTTGCATTGGTTTGGGGAGTTAAAGACAGCTTTGTTTTATTACAATGGCTTTTGTTTTATCTTCCCATCAGTACCAACATGACGTTTATGTCGCTTGGCGAGATGCCGGGGATGCGGCTCGCTTGTGCTAATGTTTCGGGGTTAATGCGGGCTAACTTCTGCCGCGCTTCGGTTGACAGCTGCTGCATTGTGACGTAATCGAAGCGCCCTTTGATCTTTATATTCTCCAAACGGTGCATCTTTTCGGCCACCATTTGCTCGCGTTCGATGTATCCTTTGTATTTGATACGTATCTCCGTGGCTTCGGCTATTTCCTCCTTGCGGTTTGCCGGGCGATTGAGTGCATCCTTGAGAGACGGTACCAATGTTGCCAGCGTGTCCATATTGAGCTGCGGGCGGCTGATGAGGTCAATCAGACGGCAGCCTTCGCGGAGTGGGGTGGTGCCCAAATTCTCCAACGCTCCGTTGATGTCGCGCGGCTTGATGGACGTGTTTTTGCAGAATTCGACGATTTCTTCGATGTTTTGTTTCTTTTCCATCCACCAGTCGTAGCGGTCGCGTCGGGCCAGTCCGAGAGCGTAAGCACGTTCCGTCAGCCGGGCGTCGGCATCATCCTGACGTAGCAGTATGCGATATTCGGCACGTGAAGTGAACATTCGGTACGGTTCGTCGACTCCCTTGGTGACGAGGTCGTCGATGAGCACACCTATGTAACTCTCATCCCGGTGCATGACAAACGGTGCGCTGCCGGCACACTTCAGTGCCGCATTGACGCCCGCCACGAGGCCTTGGCCTGCCGCTTCCTCATAGCCGGTGGTGCCGTTGACCTGTCCGGCGAAGAACAAGCCGTCGACAAGTTTTGACTCGAGAGAATGTTTCAGCTGAGTGGGATCAAAGAAGTCATATTCTATCGCGTAGCCCGGACGGTAAACTTTGACGTCCCGCAGCGCCGGTATTTTGCGCAGGGCAGCTATCTGTGTGTCCATCGGGAGAGACGAAGAGAAGCCGTTGAGGTACATCTCGTTGGTCTCCTGACCTTCCGGTTCGAGGAACAGCGGGTGCTGGTCTTTGTCAGGAAAGGTCATCAGTTTGGTCTCGATGGACGGGCAATAGCGTGGTCCTATGCTTTGTATCTGTCCGTTGTAGAGTGGGGAGTCAGCCAGTCCGCTGCGTAGAGTCTCGTGAACTTCGCGGTTGGTGTTGCACGTCCAGCAAGGCAGCTGGCGCAGAGCGCGCTGCGGAGACATAAAACTAAACTGATGGAAGTCCGCTTCGCCCTCTTGTATCTCCATATCTTCGAAGTGCACCGAGCGACGGTCGATGCGTACCGGCGTTCCCGTTTTCATGCGGGCCGAGGTTATTCCGTGGCGTGTGATGCTTTCGGTGAAATGCGGCACGGCCGGTTCGGCTATGCGTCCGCCCGCCACCATGCGCCGTCCGATGTGCATGAGACCGTTCAGGAATGTTCCCGCGGTGACCACGACACACCGTGCCCGCAGTTCCGCGCCCCATATCGTGCGCACTCCGGCGGCGTGGCCATGCTCTACGATGAGTTCGTCCGCCTGGTCCTGCCAGATGTCGAGGCCGTCGATGGCGTCGAGTGTTGCGCGCCATTGCCAGATGAACCGTTCCCTGTCACACTGTGCCCGCGGGCTCCACACGGCCGGTCCCTTGCTGCGGTTGAGCATGCGGAACTGTATGGCCGTTGCGTCCGTGACGCGGCCCATCCATCCGCCCAGGGCGTCGATTTCCCTGACTATCTGTCCTTTGGCTATGCCGCCCACGGCAGGATTGCAACTCATCTGTGCAATCTTGTTCATGTCCATTGTCACGAGACATGTGCGGGCACCCATGCCCGCTGCCGCTGCCGCCGCCTCACATCCCGCGTGGCCGCCGCCGATGACCAGTACATCGTAGTTGAGTGTCATAATTGTCGATATGATAATATCCCGTGCAAAGTTACAAAAAGTTTTGTATTCCCATCAACTTTTGCACTGATAACGTTTCGACATTCCGTTTTGCCCGTTGTTGTTGGAGTGCGGCCCAATCGTGCAAAGCCAGAAGACACATTGGCGCGTGGAGGAAAGGACGTAACGTGAGATTGGCCGTCCTGCCGTGATAAAAACGAGACAGCGATGGTGTGTCAAAATGGCTACATGGTGTTTGGTAGGGACATATTCTTGTATTTGTCCGCAAAACAAGAACTGAATCTCAATACGTTACGAGCGGACAAATACAAGAATATGTCCCTACAATGTGCTTCCCCCTGCATTTTGATACACCATCGCTGTCTCGCTTGTTGTAGAAGTTGTCGGGGTCAATCCCCGTCTTATATTCCTATCTGTATATGTTTTTCACCACCTTTATGCTGCCGTCCGAATAGACATTGCGCTCGATGACGATGCCCTTCGGCGTGTTCACTCGTCGTCCGTAGACGTCATATAGAGTCGTGGAAACCACCTCCGCTCCGCTTGTCGACCGTTTCGGCGAGATGATGCCGTCGGCATCCGCTTTCTCGGCGGCACGGCGCAGCTGCGCGTGTATGTTGTAGTAGGCAGCTTTCGGCTTCAGTCCTGCGTCGAAGAGCAGCGGGTTGTTCTGTCGCCACGAGTGGTTGTCGGAGATGCCCCAGACGAGCATCGACGGACAGTTGTCGTTGCGCAGGAATACGCGGGTTATTGCGCCATATTCCTTTGCCTGCGTGTCGAGAGCGTCGGCAGCGTAGGGATTGGCCAGCGCGATGTCCAGTTCGGTGATGATGCAGTCCATGCCCAGCTCCGCATAGCGGCGTATGTTCTTCTCCAATTTCAGCGTGTCGAGCTGTCCCGTGGTCAGGTGGCACTGCAGTCCGCAGCCGTCGATGGGACGGTTGTCCGCCTTCAACCGCTTTATCAGGTTGTAGTAAGCCTCCGTCTTCGTGTTGCCCATGAACTCCGCACCGTATTCGTTGATGAACAGGCGGGCCTCCGGGTCGGCCTGATGCGCCCAGACGAACGCCGAGTCGATGAACTCCTCACCGATATATGTCGACCATATCGACGGCCGCAGCTTGTAGGAGTCAGGATTTGTGCGCACGATGCTCTGGTCGTCGTCGAGCACCTCGTTGCACACGTCCCATTCGCGGATGCGTCCCTTATACTGTCCGACGACGTTGAAGATGTGGTTTTTCAGGATGTCGAGCAGTTCGCGGCGTGTGAAGTTGTTGTTGTTCTTCTTGCCGTCCTGACTCACCCACGAGGGCACCTGCGAGTGCCAAGCCAGCGTGTGGCCGCGCACGTCCTGCTTGTTTCGGTCGGCCACCCACATCACGGCGTCCGCGCCGCCATAGTTGAACACGCCCTGTGACGGTTCGGTAGCGTCAAACTTCATCTCGTTTTCGCCCACCAGGAGGTCAAACTCTCGTCCCACGAGTCCTGCCTCACCGTCGTCGCGGCTGCAGTCGTAACGGTAGCTTGCCACGGCCATGCCGATGTTCTTGTTCAGACGGGCCGTATATGTGCGCAGCGGCGTGTCGTCCGTCATGTCCTCCGTCCAGTCGTCGTCGGGATATTCGCCCGTGCCTCCCGTGTCTTCATTGTCGTCTTCCACGTCACCCTGGCCGCCGTAGTCGAGCGACGTCACCTTGGCCACGATGTTGTAGCTGCCGTCCGCGCCCTCGCGCTGCTCCACAACCCATGTGTAAGCCTTGGGATAGCGCATGCGGAAGGCCCAGTCCGTGCCCTCCTTCTTTGTTGCCGTGAGCAGCGTCACCTCGTCGTTCACCTGCAGCTCAGCGTCGTCGGCGAGGGCTATGGTCAGCCGCGGAGTCTTCTCCGAGTCCTCAAAGTCCTGCGTCTTGGCGTTGTAAGCCATCGTGCCGCGCACGTCGATCGAGCCGCTCTGTGTCGCGTCCTTCACGACGCAGACGATGTTGGCCTCCGGGTGGAGCGTCAGACTGCCGCCGTCTGTTTTCGTCATGTCCGCGAACGTCAGCCGTCCCGTGCCGTCCGTGCCCGGGCTGATTGTGCCGTAAGCCTCCGTCTTTGCCGCGATGCTGCCGTTGCCGCCCAGTGTCGTGCCCTTGAAGGCGAACAGAGTGCCGCTGTTGCCCGTCGCACCGCTCTTTCGTCCCGCCTCGGCCGCAGCCATGTCGTTGTCGATGAGCAGCGTTCCGCCGAGCAGACGGATGCCGGCGCCGATCTCGTTGTCATTGCCGGTGATGGTGTATGTGCCCGTGCCCTCCTTGATGAGACCCACGGTGTTGCCCGAGGCTGAGGCATAGATGCGTCCGGCCAGCGTGGCGTCGGTGTTGTCACAGCCCATGACATAATATGACTTGGCCGTGCTCTTCTTGTAGTATCCGTCGAGCGTCGATCCCGCTTCCGTGCTCAGCCGTCCGAAGCGGATGCCGCGCGTGCCCGACTCCACGGCCATCGTCGCGCCCTGGCGAACCGTCACCCGGCTGCCGGCGAAGACCTCGTTGCAGCGCGAGGCGTCGAGATTGTCGGGCTGGAACGTGCCGCTGCTCATCAGCAGTCCGTAGAATCCGCAGCCCGCAGCCACCTCCTTGTAGGGGTAGACATTGATGTCTCCCCTCATGGCCGACCAGTCCGGCCATGTCGCGCCCTTGCTCGACTGCGTTCCGATGTACGACCGTTCGCCTCCGGCATGGATGTTGAGCGTACCGCTGCCGGCCACCTTGCCCGTCCATTCCGAATAGCGCGACGTCCTGACGTTGACCGTCTTACCCTCCGGAACGTAGATGTTGTCGCCGATGGTGCGGTAGGAACTCGACGTGTTGGCCGAACAGTAGTCGAGCGTGCCGCCGTCGTCCGTCGTCAGATAGTCGTCATATTCGCCCGCCAGGCGGATGTTGTCGATGTAGTAGTCGGTGTTGTTGTGGTGCAGTCCGAGTCTTATCGTGCCCTCGGTGTTGTCGTCAGCCACCGGCAGCAGATTGTATCGGCGGCTCTGCCACACACCCTTGTCGCCCTGATAGGGATAGCCCTCGTCGCGATAGACCTCCTGCGCGCCGACGAAGACGGCAAACTGCTTCCAGTCGTCGGCGTCGGACGGGCTGCGGTATATGTCGCACGTCACCATCGGATAGCGGGCGGTCAGCGCCTGTCCGCGCAGTTCCGTCGGCAGGACAAACTCGGGGTGGCATCCCCACTCCTTGAGCACGACGTGCAACACCTTGTTGGAGGCGTTGGCGGGGTCGGTCTCTACTGTCGCCGTCGATGCGATTTCGCCGGTTCCGTTGTGCCAGAGCGTCCATGTCGTGCCCACCGGATAACTCTCGAAGTCACACACCGTGAGAGGCACGGCGTATGTCGCTGCAGCCGTCAGTACGGCCGCAACAGAGCATAAGATTTTCTTTCTCATCATTTTCAACAATGTCTGATTCTTTTCTTGGTTTTGTTAGTATGCGTTATTATCTCGTTATTGTCAGTATGTTCTTACGCAGTTTGTTTTGCTGCAAAGATAGTTGTTTTTATCATTATATATGATTCAGACCACGTGGTTAACGTCTATTAACACCGCATTAAGTAAATTCGTGTCATAATAATGTCACAAATTTAACACAAGAAAATCGCTCCGAAAAAACGGCGGAGACGCTCCGGTTTTGACATTCGTGCGTCATTTTCCGACCGAAAATTTTCCGCGGTCCTGCCGTAAGGGCCCCGTTGGTCCGCAATGAGCACGCCGTTGTCCTGCAACGAGCATGCCGCTGTCATGCAACGGCGGCCCCGTTGCAACGCCGCGGGGCCCTTACGGCACGGGAAAAACCGCGAAAAAGTTGCACACTTGCGCCACTTTCTGTTGTAACCCACTGTCACTCAGCGAGAAAAAGATGCACGCGCTATTTTGCAAAATTTGCGACCGAAGGACGACCTGGCGCAGAATTTATGTTAAAATCGAGGTGTTTTGTCATGATTATTCCGAGTTTTTAACAATTGGAGGAGTATCCACAAGTAGGGTCGCGACCTGTCGCGACCGCCTCCATGCCTCAACACCCATCTGCGACCAACCACATAATCGGTTGTTACGGAGGCGACCCTACTTGTATAAGGGCGATTTCAAACATTTTGGCTTAAAAACTTTGGCATATCATTAATTTATAGTAAATTTGCGTCCTAAAATATTGATATAATACTTATTATCGAGTAGCGATACTCATCGCTTGCGGAGGTCTTGATGTCTCCGCCATGACTGTGACATAATTTAAGTTTAACAGTTAAATAATTTAATTTCAATCATTTATGTGGTTATTTAATTCATCTATTGGTCGAAAGGTTGTGATGTCCGTTACCGGCGTTGCGCTGATCCTCTTCCTGACATTCCACATGTCTATGAACGTGGTAGCGCTGTTCTCTGGTGACGCTTACAACATGATCTGTGAGTTTCTCGGTGCCAACTGGTATGCCGTGGCGGCAACCCTCGGTCTTGCCGCTTTGGCTGTGATACACATCGTCTACGCTTTCCTGCTCACGGCGCAGAACCGCCGTGCCCGCGGAACAGCACGCTATGAGGTGACGACACGTCCCGGAAAGGTCGAGTGGGCTTCTCAGAACATGCTCGTCCTGGGTATCATCGTTGTGCTCGGACTCGGACTCCACCTGTTCAACTTCTGGTACAACATGATGTTCGCCGAACTGTTCCACATCGCCGACCCGCTCGGAGACCCGGCTGATGGCTACGGCTATATCCGCGAGACATTCTCCTGCCCCTTCTTCACCGTGCTCTACATCGTGTGGCTCGTGGCCCTGTGGTTCCACCTCACCCACGGATTCTGGAGCGCCATGCAGACTCTGGGTTGGAACGGCAAGACCTGGTTCTGCCGCTGGAAGGTCATCGGCACGGTCTACGCAACCCTGCTCGTGCTCGGCTTCCTCGTTGTCGTGTTGTTCTTCGCCGGCCAGTCGCTCTTCTGCTGCGGCAGCTGCGCTGCATGATGCGGAGGTTTCATAATCCTATATACAATATTTAAGAAGATAGAATATTATGGCTAAGACATTAAATTCCAGAATACCCGAAGGCCCCGTGGCCGAGAAATGGACCAACTATAAAGCTCACCAGCGTCTGGTGAACCCCAAGAACAAACTCAAGCTCGACGTCATCGTCGTAGGTACGGGTCTGGCCGGCGCCTCTGCCGCAGCCTCGCTCGGCGAGATGGGCTTCAACGTGCTCAACTTCTGCATACAGGACTCTCCCCGTCGCGCACACTCCATCGCCGCACAGGGAGGTATCAACGCCGCCAAGAACTATCAGAACGACGGCGACTCCGTCTACCGTCTGTTCTACGATACAGTGAAGGGCGGTGACTATCGTGCCCGCGAGGCCAACGTCTATCGTCTGGCCGAGGTGTCCAACGACATCATCGACCAGTGCGTGGCTCAGGGCGTGCCTTTCGCACGTGAGTACGGCGGCATGCTCGCCAACCGCTCTTTCGGCGGCGCACAGGTGTCACGTACGTTCTACGCTAAGGGACAGACCGGCCAGCAGCTGCTGCTCGGCGCCTACTCTTCGCTGAGCTGCCAGATCAAGGCCGGCAAGGTGAAGCTCTACGCCCGCTACGAGATGGAGGACGTGGTTATTGTTGACGGCCGCGCACGCGGTATCATCGCCAAGAACCTCGTCACCGGCAAGCTGGAGCGTTTCAGCGCCAATGCCGTCGTAATCGCAACCGGCGGATACGGCAACACATACTTCCTCTCAACCAACGCTATGGGCTGCAACTGCTCTGCCGCTATGGCTTGCTACCGTAAGGGAGCCTACTTCGCCAATCCTTCTTACGTCCAGATACACCCGACGTGTATCCCCGTTCACGGTGACAAGCAGTCGAAGCTGACCCTGATGTCCGAGTCGCTGCGTAACGACGGCCGTATCTGGGTGCCCAAGAAGCTGGAGGACGCCAAGAAGCTGCAGGCCGGCGAAATCAAGGGAAGCGACATCCCCGAGGAAGACCGCGACTACTATCTGGAGCGCCGCTATCCGGCCTTCGGTAACCTCGTGCCCCGCGACGTTGCCTCGCGTGCCGCCAAGGAGCGTTGCGACCACGGATACGGTGTCAACAACACCGGTCTGGCCGTGTTCCTCGACTTCTCCGAGTCCATCAACCGCCTCGGCATCGACCAGATCATGCAGCGCTACGGCAACCTCTTCGACATGTATGAGGAGATTACGGACGTCAATCCCGGTGAGCTGGCCAACGAAATCAACGGCGTGAAGTACTACAACCCGATGATGATATTCCCCGCCATCCACTACACGATGGGCGGTATCTGGGTTGACTACGAGCTTCAGACGACCATCCCCGGACTCTTCGCCATCGGCGAGTGCAACTTCTCCGACCACGGTGCAAACCGTCTCGGTGCATCCGCTCTGATGCAGGGTCTGGCCGACGGCTACTTCGTTCTGCCTTATACAATCCAGAACTATCTCGCAGACCAGTCCATCTGGCCCCGTCTCTCCACCGACCTGCCCGAATTTGCCGAGGCAGAGAAGAAGGTCGACGCCGAGATTGACCGTCTGATGAACATCAAGGGCAAGCGCTCCGTCGACTCCATCCACAAGGAGCTCGGCCACATCATGTGGGAACACGTGGGCATGGGTCGCACCAAGGAAGGTCTTGAGGAAGGCTTGAAGCTGATGAAGGAGCTCCGCAAGGAGTTTGAGACCAACCTCTTCATCCCCGGAACCAAGGAAGGACTCAACGTGGAACTCGACAAGGCTATCCACCTGCGTGACTTCATCACTATGGGCGAGCTCGTCGCTTACGACGCCCTGCACCGTGAGGAGAGCTGCGGCGGCCACTTCCGCGAGGAGCACCAGACCGAGGAAGGCGAGGCCAAGCGCAACGACGAGGAGTTCTTCTACGTAGGCTGCTGGGAGTATCAGGGCAGCGACGAGAAGGCACCCGAACTCATCAAGGAGCCGCTTGAGTATGAGGCAATAAAGGTACAGACCCGTAACTATAAGAACTAATAAGAAAGGATAGACTACAATGGCTAAGAATATTTCATTCACATTAAAATATTGGAAGCAGAATGGCCCGAAGGACGAAGGCCACTTTGACACACGTGAGATGAAGAACATCCCCGACGACACCTCGTTCCTCGAGATGCTCGACATCCTTAACGAAGAGCTTATCAGCGAGGGTAGCGAGCCGTTTGTGTTTGACCACGATTGCCGCGAGGGTATCTGCGGTATGTGCTCGCTCTACATCAACGGCCATCCCCACGGACCGGCAACGGGCGCAACGACCTGCCAGCTCTACATGCGCCGCTTCAACGACGGCGATGTCATCACGGTTGAGCCGTGGCGTTCGGCCGCATTCCCTGTTATCAAGGACTGCATGGTGGACCGCTCGGCGTTCGACAAGATCATCCAGGCCGGCGGCTACACGACCGTACGCACGGGCCAGGCTCAGGACGCCAACGCCATCCTCATCCCCAAAGAGGATGCCGACGAGGCTATGGACGCTGCCACATGTATCGGTTGCGGTTGCTGTGTCGCAGCCTGCAAGAACGGCTCGGCCATGCTTTTCGTAAGTTCTAAGGTCAGCCAGCTTGCTCTGCTGCCGCAGGGCCGTCCCGAAGCTGCCAAGCGCGCCAAGGCCATGATTGCCAAGATGGACGAACTGGGCTTCGGTAACTGCACCAACACCCGTGCCTGTGAGGCCGAGTGCCCGAAGAACGAGTCGATAGCCAATATCGCCCGTCTGAACCGCGAATTTATCAAGGCCAAGTTAGCTGACTAACCATCGGCCGATAACGTCTCAGAGGCCCCGCAAATGCCGTTTGCGGGGCTTTTTCTATGTTTGACAGTGGACTCTCCTGTTGTTGGAAGAGCCTTATTGGTACAGGCCTTTGGTCTTGTTTTTTTGGTTGATATGGAGTCGATATGAAGTTGCTGATGATTGTTTTTTATAGTTAAAGTCATTGTATTCAAGTTCATTTTCGTATATTTGCCGTGCGTAACACATCGAAAAGGCGTAACGAAAAGATTTTATTATATGAAAACAAAGACAATCATGACGTTGGCATTTGCCGCGTCGTTATCACAGACAGTCATGGCGCAAATAGAATATCCGAAGGCGGCGAAAGACAACACCGTGGACGAGTATTTCGGAACCCGTGTGGCCGACCCATACCGTTGGCTGGAGAATGACACCAGTGAGGCCACTGCCCGTTGGGTGGAGGCAGAGAACAAGGTTACAAACGCCTATCTCGCGAAGATACCCTTCCGCGACAAGCTCCTGAAGCGACTGAAGCAAGTGGCCGACTACGAGAAGATAGGTGCGCCATTCAAGCGTCACGGCCGTTACTACATCTACCGCAACGACGGTCTGCAGAACCAGTCGGTGCTCTACACGATGGACCGTCTCGACGGCGAGCAGCGCGTCTTCCTCGACCCCAATAAGCTCTCCGACGACGGCACGGTGGCTCTCAAAGGCGTCTATTTCTCCCATAACGGCAAGTACGCCGCCTACGCCATCTCGCGCAGCGGCAGCGACTGGGAAGAATTCTTCGTCATCGACGTTGCCACCGGCCGCCTGCTTGACGACCACATCGAGTGGGCCAAGTTCTCCGGTGCGGCATGGCATGGCGACGGTTTCTATTATAGCGCCTACGACGCCCCGCTGGCAAAGGGCACGGAGTTCTCCGGCGTGAACGAGGGTCACAAGATATACTATCACAAGATCGGCACACCCCAGAGTGCCGACATTCTCTTCTATCAGAACCCCGCCTATCCCAAGCGCTTCTACGGCGTCTCCGTCAACGAGGAAGAGACGATGGCCTTCCTGACCGAGAGCGGCGAGGGAGCCGGCAACAACCTCTACGTCCGCAACCTGCGCCAGCCCGACTCGCAGTTCATCCAGATGACTTCCGACATGAATTACTATTATTATCCGATAGAGAACATCGGCAATCAGATACTGATAATGACCAACGCCGGCGCACCCCGCAGCCGCCTCATGTCCGCCTCGCTGGCCGCTCCCGGCATCAACAGCTGGATAGAGATGGTGCCGGAGAGCGAGAGCGTCTTGGAGAGCGCCGACGTCATCGGCGACCGTCTGCTGCTCACCTATTCCAAGGACGCCTCGTCCCACGCTTACGTACACGACCTTTACGGCCGCCGTCTCCATGAGGTAACGCTGCCGATGATAGGTTCCGTCGGTTTCAGCGGCAGGAAAGGCGACAAGGAATGTTTCTACGGCTTCGGCTCCTACACCGTGCCGACGACCATCTACAACTACGACATCGAGACCGACAAGAGCACCCTTTTCGCCGCGCCCAAAGTCTCGTTCCGGCTCTCCGACTACGTCAGCGAACAGATATTCTACACCAGCAAGGACGGCACCCGCGTACCGATGAGCATCACCTATAAGAAAGGCATGAAGCGCAACGGCCGCAATCCCGTCTTCCTTTACGGCTATGGCGGTTTCAACATAAGCCTCACACCTTACTTCTCTTCCTCCCGCATACCGTTCCTTGAGCGCGGCGGCATCTATGCCGTGGCCAATCTGCGCGGCGGCAGCGAATACGGCGAGGAATGGCATCTGGCCGGCACGAAGCTTCAGAAGCAGAACGTCTTTGACGACTTCATCGCCGCCGCCGAATACCTCATCGCCAACCGCTACACCTCCTCCGACCGTCTGGCCATCGTCGGCGGCAGCAACGGCGGACTGCTCGTCGGTGCCTGCATGACCCAGCGTCCCGACCTCTTCCGTGTCGCCGTCCCCGAGGTGGGCGTCATGGACATGCTCCGCTACCATAAGTTCACCATCGGCTGGAACTGGGCCAGCGACTACGGCACGAGCGAGGACAGCAAGGAGATGTTTGAGTATCTCTATAAGTACTCGCCCCTCCACAATCTACGTCCCGGCACCGCCTATCCCGCCACGCTCGTCACTACGGCCGACCACGACGACCGTGTCGTTCCCGCCCATTCGTTCAAGTTTGCCGCCACACTCCAGGAGTGTCACGCCGGAGAGGCGCCCGTGCTCATCCGCATCGACACCAAGGCCGGCCACGGCGGTGGAAAGCCGTTGACAAAAGTGCTCGAGGAGCAGGCCGACATCTATAGCTTCATACTCTACAACATGGGATTGAAGTATTGACCCGAAGCAATACAATGTAACAAAAACAAGCCGTCCGGACAGCATGGATAATGTTCTTCCAGCTGTCCGGACGGCTTGTTTTGTTATCGTGCGTGCCGTTACGGCCGCGGTCCGTTATTTGATGACGACCTTCTTGCCGTTGCGGATGTAGAGTCCCTTGCCGGGCTTGGTGACGCGCTGTCCGCCGATTGTGTAGAAGACGCCGTCGTCGGTCCGGTTGTTGCCGTCGACATTCACTTCCTTGACGCCGGCGAGAATGTCGTCGATTTCCTCATCGGAGAGACCTTTGATATATAGTCTATTCCAGCCGATTGCATGTTGGTATGTCTCCAACAGACTCTCAGGCACATATAGAATGAAACGGTTGGAAGGAATGCCCGAGAAACTTGAAGGACTGCATACCGGAGGAGTCTGTGAGAGAGAATAGAACTTCTGCAACTTCAGGTTTATTTTGTAGCCATTGCCTTCAAAACCATTCATCAGATAGTCCCCTATGGCCGTGACACTTTCCGGCAGGAGATATGCTTCACGTTCTGCCCCGAGCGGATAATACTGGAGTGTGTCCATCGCCTTGCTGTATAGGACACCTTCCTTAGTCGTATGGTAGATATTGTTTTCACCTGCCGTTATTTCCTGCATCTTGTTGCAACCGAGGAAATTGGGCCATTTGACTCTTGCGCTCCCGATGTTTGCCGATGTCATATTGCCGCACAAGCGGAAACATTCGTCTCCGATGCTGTCCACCGTCTCCGGTACGTTCACCGTGTTGATATTGTAAGCTCTGTTCAGGGCTTTCTCTCCGAGTGCCGTCAGGCTACGCTGTTTGCCGTCGATGGTCACCGTCTGCGGTATGTCAAATGTTCCGCCGGGCATCTTCACATAACCTGCAAGTTCCGCCTCTGACTGGCCGTTGGCCACATATATCAGACCGTCCTGTTCAGAAAAATCGCCAAGCACCCGGCACTTGCCCCATGCCTCATGGTTTTTGTAAGCGTCCACGGCTTCCGGCTTGACGCATATCGTACCGTCAAACGGATTGCCACTGTAAGCACACGACGGCGGTTGGATGGCGTCTATGTATATTGTGTTCACTCCGAACGCCCAATCCCCCACGTAGGTGACCGACTCCGGTATCCTTACCGTGATAAGTCTGTCGAAATGGAACGCATGAGTTCCTATGCTTGTGAGGTTCTTCGGGAGATTGATGTCCGTGAGGCTATGGTTGAAGGCGAAAGCATAACTGTCGATATGCACAATGCTTTCCGGCAGAATGACCCGCTTGAGCGGTGTGGGGTCGTAGTCTGTTTCTCCTCCATTCCTTCCGAAGGCCCATTCCAGTATGCCGACAGTCCCATCGGGGACGGTGTATTCCGCTGCCCCACGGTTGCTCGGATAGCACATAAGTTCCTTGCGGTCCGTTCCCTCAACCTTTCTGAAGAGCACACCGTCCAAATCAAAATATTTATCGTTGCTTCCGCCGGTGATGAAGATATTCTTCAGACTGTCCGGCATATAACTGTAAGAGTAAGAGCCCGACAGAAATATGTCACGAACGGTGTGCGGTATCCGCAATTCTGCTACTGCTGTCTTACCCAAGGCGCTTATTCTTATGGTCTCCAGTCCGGCGGGCAAAGCCAGTTCTGCAAGCTCGGAACAACCATAGAACGCGCCATCGGTAATCGTTTTTATGTTGTCATGCAGTGTTACATTCTTAAGTGAGCTGCAATTTACAAACATATAATTACCAATCTCTGTCAGCTTTGACGGAGCGGTGAATGTCTCGATGCCGCTATATGCAAAAGCATATTGGCCGATATATTCCACGTTGTCCGGGATGTCGATGCTCTTCAGTTGTGTGCAATACTGGAATGTCTCGTCTTCTATGCGTTGCAGACTTTCGGGCAACTCGATATGTTTCAGGCAGGATTCCGGTTCCCTCAGACCCATTATACCGAAGTTTTGTCTGCCGATGGAACTTACCGAGGCTTTTATGTATATCTCTTCAGCGGCATTGTGGTGATAGCGATCTCCATAATCCAGAGCACCGTCCCTTATCGAAGTCACGGCCAGCTGCAACTCTCCGTATTTGATGGACGCCGGTATGGTGATGGTTTTTTGGTCGTATGGGATGCCAATGAGCTCAGCCTCGCTGGTGGACTTGACTTTATACGTCAGACCGTCGACAACGATTTCCGGCCCTTCCACATAGTTTTTCCAGCCATCGGCATTGAGATAGGCCATCATCAGTGACGGATCATCGATGACTACCGTCACTCCTGTGTCGAAAGCGCCTGATTCGAGTGTCGGCGGAACGGAGCCGGTGGGGTGAAGCTCGGCGTAACTGAAGGCACTGCTACCGATGCTGGTGAGGCTTGCCGGCAGGACGATGACTCTTTGCATGCTGCGCGAGCTATAAAAGGCGCGGTTCTCAATGACCGTCAGCTTCGCCGGCAGCTTGATGTCTGTAAGTTGGGTACAATCATAGAAGGTATTTTCCTTTATTGTCGTGATATTATCGGGGATGTTGATAGCGGTCAGACTGCGACATCCGTAGAAGGCACCTGTCTCGATTGTCTCTACGCTCTCCGGTAGCGAAATCGTTTCAATCCCGCTTGAATAGAACGCTCTTTTTTCTATTGTTTTCAGCTGTGAGCCTTCTGCAAAGAGGACGGACGTCACTCTGGAGCCTTGAAGGTTTACGATGTCCTCTACGGTCTTAGGTACTGTCACCGTGGTAATTCCGGCACCTTGGTTCGGGTTCCAACTGGATATCTTCAGATTGACGGATGTCACGGTATATGTGACACCCTCATATTCCACCGTCTCGGGAATATTCAGTTCTTCACTCTGAAAACTTACTTTTGTCAGCTGCACCGTGTGCGCTGCTTCATCGAGAGTGGTGTAAGTGAAGTTGTCCACTGTGAAATCTGCGCAGTGCGCCGTTATCGCCATAAAGAAAGCGATGAATGATAATAGTAATTTTTTGTTCATAATATATTTATACTTTGTTTGGATGATTTCCTCGGTTAGCCGATAGTGTATCTTTTTCCTGATTGCAAAA
>JAFULM010000046.1 GCA_017483185.1 Prevotella sp.
AGGGGTTAGGGGTGGTTAGTCATCCATTATTATCCAAAACAATGATTTTCATATAGTTATTGTTTAACCACCCCTAACCCCTCCTTCGGAAGGAGGGGACTAAGATTACACCACTTAAAGACTTCCTCAACGAGTTTTGCAGCACCCTCGTTGTAGATGGTTGTGTAGATGGGTTGTAGGCGAGGTTGTTGAAAAAACAAACGGGTTTTGTTTTGTTATTCCCACGGTTTGAAGTATCTTTGCAGAACATAAAACAACAAATCGCTATGGCTCAAAGTCAGGTTCAGGTCGAAAAGCAGGAACAGGCGCTCAGACAGACGCAAAACTTCTCGCAACAACAGCTGTTGCAGGCACAACTCGTCGAACTGCCGCTCAACCAACTCGTGGACCGCATCAACGCCGAAATGGACGACAATCCGGCCCTCGAAGCCGCATCGCCCGACGACGGCATTGAGGCGGAACATGATGTCTATGACGACGGCAGAGGCAGCACAGACGACAGCAGCGACGATGATTTCGCCGCACGCACGGAGCGTGAGGAACGCATGTCGGCGCTGGACGAGGCCCTCAGCAGCATCGGACGCGACGACGAGGAACTGCCCGTATATAGCGGCGGGCACAATCAGGCGGACGAACGCGAAGACATGGTCTATGGCGACACTGTCTCCTTCTACGACCAACTGAAGCAGCAGATGGCCGAGACAGACATCGACGACCGCCGGCGCGAAATCATGGAATACCTCATCGGGTCGCTCGACGACGACGGACTGCTGCGCAAGACGTCCGACTCCATCGCCGACGAACTGACCATCTATCACGGCATGGACGTCACCGAGGCTGATGTCGAGGAGGTCGTCGGCATGCTTCAGGACTTCGACCCGCCGGGCATCGGTGCACGCACGCTTCAGGAATGTCTCCTGCTGCAGATCGCCCGTCGCCCGCCGTCACGTCTGAAGGACTTGATGGAGGAGGTGGTCAGCCACCACTTTGACGCTTTCACGAAGAAACATTGGGACCGTCTGAGGTCGGCACTGTCGCTGACAGAGCTCCAGACGGAAACGCTGATTGCCGAACTGCGACGGCTCAACCCGAAACCCGGAGCGGCAATGGGCGAGACGGTGGGGCGCGGGATGCACCAGATCACGCCCGACTTCATCGTCGACACCAACGACGACGGCTCGGTGACATTTGCGCTCAACACGGGAGACATCCCCGAGCTGCACGTCTCGCAGTCGTTTGCCGACACACTCAAGGAGTATCAGGACAACCGCGCCGGCATGAGCCGCCAGATGAAGGAAGCCCTGCTATACACGAAGAAGAAGGTCGAGGCCGCACAGGGATTCATCGAGGCCGTCAAGGTCCGCCGACGGACGCTCACCACGACGATGGAGGCCATCATCCACTGGCAGCACCGCTTCTTTGAAGACGGCGACGAGGCGTCGCTACGCCCGATGATTCTCAAGGACATCGCCGAGCGTACGGGGCTTGACATATCGACAATATCGCGCGTGAGCAACAGCAAGTATGCACAGACGCGCTGGGGAACGTTCCCCCTGCGCCACTTCTTCAGCGACAGCTATGTCACGGAGAGCGGCGAGGAACTGTCGACGCGCAGCATTAAGGCGGCGCTGAAGGACATCATCGACGCCGAAGACAAACGCAAGCCGCTCAACGACGACGCCATCCGCGAGCAGCTGGCGGCAAAGGGATATCCGATAGCGCGGCGCACGGTGGCGAAATATCGCGAGCAGTTGGGCATACCTATTGCGCGACTCAGAAAATAGTTTCGGGTGAGAAAACCTCAAAGACAAAGATGCAGAACAATAATAATGCCCGGCGGCTCCCACATCTGAGAGTTCCGAGACGTTCACGGACCAAGACCATGATAGCGTCAGCCAAGATGCTCAGTCTGCTGTTCATACCTTTCTATCTGCCATTAGTAGGGCTGATAGCATTGTTCGTGTTCAGCTACCTGAGCCTCCTGCCGTTGGCATACAAGGCGGTGGTGCTGGCGATAGTCGGCTTCTTCACCGTGGTGATGCCCACGGCGCTCATCCGTCTCTACCGCCGCTGCCAGGGATGGCGGCTCGCAGAACTGGAGCACAAGGAACGGCGCATGGTGCCCTACGTGATCTCCATCATGTGCTATTTCTCCTGCGTCTACTTCATGGAGCGCATGCACATCCCCCATTTCATGGGCAGCATCGTCATCGCGGCACTGGTCATCCAGATAGTCTGTGCGGTGGTCAACGCGTGGTGGAAGATAAGCATACACACGGCGGCCATCGGTGGCGTGGCGGGAGCGCTGTTCTCATTTGCCGAGATATTCGGTTTCAATCCGGTCTGGTGGCTCTGCATCGTCTTCCTCGTGGCCGGCCTGCTCGGCACCAGCCGCATGATGCTGCGCCAGAACTCACTGTCACAGGTAGTCGGCGGCTTCTGCATCGGTGCCGTATGCTCGGCCGTGACGATATTGGTGAATTAGAATATAACTAAGGTCCTTAAAGTCATTAAAGACATTAAAGACCTTAAAGACCTTAAAGTCATTAAAAGCAAAAAAAGAATATGAACCCATCAGTAAGTATAATCATGGGCAGCACAAGCGACCTGCCCGTCATGGAAAAAGCCTGCAAGTTCCTCAACGACATGCAGGTGCCGTTTGAAGTCAATGCCCTTTCGGCCCATCGCACCCCCGACGCCGTCGAGGAGTTTGCACGTGGCGCGAAGGAGCGCGGTGTGAAAGTGATCATTGCCGGAGCCGGCATGGCAGCCGCATTGCCCGGTGTCATTGCTGCCTCGACGACACTGCCGGTCATCGGTGTGCCCATCAAGGGGATGCTCGACGGACTGGACGCCATGCTCAGCATCATCCAGATGCCTCCCGGAATACCCGTCGCAACAGTCGGTGTCAACGGTGCGCAGAACGCCGCCATATTGGCCGTGGAGATGATGGCACTGGCCGATGAAGCCCTCGCCGCCCGCCTTGCGGAGTTCAAGAACGGACTGAAAGAGAAGATAGAGAAGGCCAACAAGGATTTGGCCGAAGTGAAATATGAGTTTAAAACTAATTAAGAGTGAAACACACGGTAGGGACATATTCTTGTATTTGTCCCTACCGTGTGTTTCATACGCATTTTGACACACTCTCTTCATTTTTATTATGACAGACCTGTTCAACTATACCCGCCGCCAGTCGTCCGTCGTCCGGATTGGCAACACGCCGCTCGGCGGTGACAACCCGATACGCATACAGTCGATGACGACCACGCCGACGACTGACACCGACAGCTCCGTGGCACAGTCGGAGCGCATCATCGACGCCGGCGGTGAATATGTGCGGCTCACCACGCAGGGCGTCCGGGAAGCCGAGAACCTGAAGAACATCAGCAGCCGGCTGCGTGCCGACGGTTATGACGCCCCCATCGTGGCCGACGTCCACTTCAATCCCAATGTGGCCGACGTGGCTGCGCTGTACGCCGGAAAGGTGCGCATCAATCCCGGCAACTACGTCGACCCCGCCCGGACTTTCCGCCAGCTGGAATACACGGATGAGGAATATGCCGCCGAATTGAAGAAAATAGAGGAACGCTTCGTTCCTTTCCTGAATATATGCCGCGAACACGGCACGGCCATTCGCATCGGAGTCAACCACGGTTCGCTCTCCGACCGCATCATGTCGCGCTATGGCGACACGCCGGAGGGCATCGTGGAGAGCTGCATGGAGTTTCTGCGCATCTGCCGCCGCGAGCGGTTTGACGACGTCGTCATCTCCATCAAGGCCAGCAACACCGTCGTCATGGTGCGCTCGGTGCGCCTGCTCGTCGACACAATGGAGCGCGAGGGTATGAACTATCCGCTTCATCTCGGCGTCACGGAAGCCGGCGAAGGAGAAGACGGACGCATCAAGAGTGCCGTAGGCATCGGTGCACTGCTCGCCGACGGCATCGGCGACACCATCCGCGTGTCGCTCAGCGAGGAGCCCGAGGCCGAGATTCCGGTCGCCCGCCACCTCGTCGACTACATCTCGCAGCGTGCCGGCCACACCATGATTCCGGCCGAACCATGTGCCGACTTCGACTGGCTTCGTCCCGAGCGCCGCGTGACCAAAGCCGTGGCAAACATCGGCGGCAACAATGTGCCGGTCGTAGTGGGAGCCCCCCTCAATCCCCCCAAAGGGGGAAGCCCTGCGGATGAAGCAGAAAAGAGCATGGTTGCTGATGCGGCAAAGGAGACGCCGAGCGTCATGCCGGACTATATATATATAGGTGGAAAGCTGCCCGACAATCCCGAGGCCGGCCGCAAATATATCGTGGACTTCGATACTTTTGTCAATATGACGAGGAGTGAGAAGTGTGGAGTGAGGAGTGAGAATAGCAGCTGCGTTGTTACATCAACTGCCGGCATGTCGGATGGCGTGTCAGACAATTCTCCCTCCTCCCTCCTCCCTCTTCCCTCCTCGTCCCTCTACCCCATCTTCCCCCATACAGCCATGCCGTTCATAGGCAGCGTCAAGGCCGACGTGAAGTTCCTTGTGCTCCAGTATGGTGTTCCGGCGGAGGAATATGTGGCTTGTCTGAAAGCCCATCCGGAGGTCGTTGTGGTCTGCATGAGCAACCACAAGAACCGTCTCGGAGAGCAGCGCGCACTCATCCACGAGATGACGGCGGCGGGACTGACCAACCCCGTGATAGTCTGTCAGATGTACCGGCACGGCACCGAGGAGAAGAATAACGGTGCCGAAAGTAATAACACGGACGGTGCCGAAGACAAAAAGAACTACGCCGAGGCCAAGAGCGACTTCCAGCTGGAGGCCGCCGCCGACATGGGAGCGCTGATGTTCGACGGTCTTTGCGACGGCATCTGGCTGATGAACGACGGCGATCTGGACGCGCAGGACATCTGCGACACGGCCTTCGGCATACTCCAGGCCGCACGGCTGCGCACGTCCAAGACCGAATATATCAGCTGCCCGGGCTGCGGTCGCACGCTCTACGACCTGCGCTCGACCATCGCCCGCATCAAGGCTGCGACGTCCCACATGAAGGGATTGAAGATCGGCATCATGGGATGTATCGTCAACGGCCCGGGCGAAATGGCCGATGCCGACTACGGTTACGTCGGTGCGGGCCGCGGACGGATTTCCCTGTACCGCAGGAAAGAATGTGTGGCGAAGAACATTCCCGAGGCGGAGGCTGTCGAACGGCTGCTCGAACTGATAGCCGCCGACGCCAAATAATGATTTTACGGAGGGTGTATCAAATGCAACGGAAGCACATTGTAGGGACATATTCTTGTATTTGTCCGCCTATAACGAGTTGGTAATCCACAGTTGTTTGGCGGACAAATACAAGAATATGTCCCTACAATGTGCTTCCGTTGCATTTTGACACACCCTTTTCACGTTATAACAACCAATTGAAGCAATCATAACAGACATCTGTATGGAACCGAAGAAGATTGATTATAGCGACCGCGTGCGCCGCGCCGAAGAGCTTTTCATGGCCGGATACAACTGTTCCCAGTCAGTCGTGGCGGCCTTTGCCGACCTCTACGGCTACACCGAGGAACAGGCGCTGAAGGTCAGTGCGGGCTTGGGTGGCGGCATCGGCCGCATGAGAATGACCTGCGGAGCGGCCTGTGGCATGGCCGTGCTGGCCGGAATGGACTGCGGGTCAGCCGTGGCTGGCGACCGCGAGGGCAAATCGGCCAACTATCGGGTCGTCCAGCAGCTGATGGGCGAGTTCCGCGAACTCTATGGGACGCTCGTCTGCGCAGAGCTGCTTAAGCTCAAGCGCGACGCCCCGCTGAGCTACGAGGCCAGCGAGCGCACGGCCGAATACTACCGCACGCGGCCTTGTGTCAAGCAGGTTGTGGCAGCAGCGAGGATATTCGCCGACTATCTGGAGCAGAAACAGAACGGCCAAAAGGAGCAGACCACCGTCGGATGAAGCGACCTTAAAGACTTTAAGGACCTTAAAGACCTTAAGGACCTTAAAGCAATAAAGCAGAAACAAAACAACAACAGATAATGAAAAAAGACGAAAAAGACATGATGCAGCTGCCGGAGAACGCCTTCCGCGAGCTGCACGAAGGAGAGAATTATGAACCGATGATGAGTCCGCGGGAACAGTATCCCGAGGTCAACGCATGGTCGGTGACGTGGGGAGTGCTGATGGCCATGCTGTTCTCGGCCGCCGCAGCCTACCTCGGACTGAAGGTGGGACAGGTCTTCGAGGCCGCCATTCCCATCGCAATCATCGCCGTCGGCGTTTCGGCGGCCGCCAAGCGCAACCGTGCGTTGGGCGAGAATGTCATCATCCAGAGCATCGGCGCCTGCTCCGGTGCGGTCGTGGCGGGCGCCATATTCACCCTGCCGGCCATCTACATCCTGCAGGCCAAGTATCCCGAGATGAGCGCGTCGTTCATCAAGATATTCATCTCGTCGCTCCTGGGCGGTATCATCGGCATACTGTTCCTCATTCCGTTCCGCAAATATTTCGTCAGCGACATGCACGGCAAATATCCCTTCCCCGAGGCGACGGCCACCACTCAGGTGCTCGTCAGCGGAACCAAGGGCGGCAATCAGGCCAAGCCTCTGCTGCTGGCCGGACTCGTCGGAGGACTCTACGACTTCATCGTGGCCACATTCGGATGGTGGAACGAGAACGTGACGTCGCGCATGGTGGGCATCGGTGAGACACTGGCCGAGCGCGCCAAACTCGTCTTCAAGGTCAACACGGGAGCCGCCGTGCTCGGTCTGGGCTATATCGTCGGCCTCAAATATGCGCTCATCATCTGCCTCGGCTCACTGGCCGTGTGGTGGCTGGTCGTTCCGGGCATGTCGATCGTGTTCCACGACACCGTGCTCAACGCATGGGACCCGACGATTGCGAAGACCGTCGGCGAGATGAGCCCGGAGGAGATTTTCCGCGCCTACGGCAAGTCGATAGGCATCGGTGCCATCGCTATGGCCGGCATCATCGGCATCATCAAGTCGTGGAGCATCATCAAGGGCGCCGTCAGTCTGGCCGCACGCGAGATGAAAGGCGGCAACGCCGGCGACGAGAAAGCGCAACTGCGCACACAGCGTGACATCTCATTCCGCTTCATAGCCATCGCTTCCATTGCCACAATCATCATCACCTTCCTTTTCTTCTGGTTCGGCGTCATGGACGGCAACATGCTCTTCGCCCTCGTGGCCATCGTGCTTGTGGCCGTGATAGCCTTCCTCTTCACGACCGTGGCGGCCAACGCCATCGCCATCGTCGGCAGCAATCCCGTGTCGGGCATGACGCTGATGACGCTCATCCTTGCTTCCGTCGTCATGGTGGGCGTCGGACTGAAGGGTACGGGCGGCATGGTGGCCGCGCTGATCATGGGCGGTGTCGTCTGCACGGCACTGTCGATGGCCGGCTCGTTCATCACCGACCTGAAAATCGGCTACTGGCTCGGCACTACGCCGCGCAAGCAGGAGTCATGGAAGTTCCTCGGCACGCTCGTCTCGGCGGCTACCGTCGGCGGCGTGATGATGCTGCTGAACGAGACCTACGGTTTCGCCAGCGGCCAGCTCGCAGCACCGCAGGCCAACGCAATGGCCGCCGTCATAGACCCGCTGATGAACGGCATCGGCGCGCCGTGGGTACTCTACGGCATCGGCGCCGTGCTGGCCATCGTGCTCACGTGGTGCAAGATTCCGGCTCTGGCCTTTGCCCTCGGTATGTTCATCCCGATGGAACTCAACGTTCCGCTCGTCGTCGGCGGTGCCATCAACTGGTATGTCACGACCCGCACGAAGGACGAGAAAGCGAACAAGGAGCGCGGCGAGATGGGCAATCTGATTGCCTCGGGCTTCATTGCCGGCGGTGCGCTGATGGGCGTCGTGAGCGCCATCCTGCGCTTCGGCGGTGTCACCTTCGAGTATGACACATGGTGGGCCAACCCGCTGTCCGAACTGTGCTCGCTCGCAGCCTACATCCTGCTGATAGCATATTTCATCAGAGCAACGAAGACAAAATAACCGGAAAGCCCCCAACCCTCCCAAGGAAGGGAGCCTGTATTACTCTTTATCAATATCAACGCAAAGGCCGCAAAGACGCGAAGCAACTCTCTTCATGTCTTTGCGGCCTTTGCGTTGATATTATGGTTCCCTTATGCAAGATTCCTATTATTTTAGGAAATCACCTTTTGCCATATTCGCGTGTTGCTGACGGCGATTACAATCGCGCAATGTTCGGTCACGGACGATGACAGTTATGATCGGAGAAAGGCTATTCCTGTCACAATAATATCAAAAATTTAACACTTCAGATTCTGAATTCCGAAGAGCGAAAAAGCTGAAATCTTGACAAAAAGACGCCGTTTTTTGCCATCGAAAATGTCGGGGCCGACCAAGGAGGGCCTCCCGGGGTCGCAACGGGCACGCCGTTGGAGGACAACGAGCACGCCGCCGCGATGCAACGGGCGCCCCGTTGCGATGCCGTAAGGGCCTTACGGCAAAAAGGAAACGAACGAAGAGATTGCACACTTCGAGCGAAAACGTCATAACACACTGATGCTCAGACGACAAGAAATGCACGTCGAAAAATCGCAAATTTGCGCCCGTTGGGCAATAATTTCAGAATATCGTAAAAATCTCAAGGCTTTTGTCATAATAATTCCGAGTTTTTAACACTTCGGATTTTCACTTGATGCGGCATGCCTGAGAAGTGACAGGAAGCAGACAATACAGTTCCGCCGCATCAACGGATATATGATTCCATTCATGCGGCGGAACAATTTTTTATTATAGTCGCGTGTAACAAATCTATGCCTCAGGCAGCGCAAAAAGATATTCCGGTGCGAAATCTGCACCGTTTTCCCATTCCAAGGTGTTAAACCTGACCGTGAAACGCTTGAAAAAGTCTATATCTTTCAGCGGTTCAAAGACGACACCTTTGAGCGATGACTTCAGGTCCACCACCTTTGTCACATCATTGTTGAACCATAGCCGTATGCGGTAGCCGTCCACATATTCGGCCTTAACTACTTCCGTAAACATATTTCTATCATTTTAATGGTGCTATCTTATCCAGTGGCATGCCGTTCTGCGCCTTTTCCCAATTGGCGTACAGTTCATCCCGGTGTTCCTCCAGCCATTCAAGTATCATTTTTAGTGCGCGTCCCGGCATTTCACCTTTCACGACACCGTCCTTTATGCTTACGATGACTTTATAGTCACCATACCACGCATGAAAATGAGCCGGTGCGTGATCGGCGAAGTTCATCAGTATGATGATGCCGTAAAAGAAACTTATTTGTGGCATAATGCTCTGCTTTTATTACTATTTTCTGCAAAGATAATATATTTGCTCGGACAAACAAGCCGTCTGACGCGAAAAAGCGTTGCGTAGCAGTTTTATAAACACCTGTCGGTAGGACAAAACATCATGAACAGCAGCGGCGAAACGGTCGGACGGTGAAAAAACGGCGAAACTTCGCGGAATTACGATTATTATGAGTAAATTTGCGGATGCGGACCGGTCGGACGATATGACGGGCGGTCGGCGAACAAAGGAAAGGCGCGAATAGAAAGAAAGGCGCGGACAAAAGAAGGACAGACACGGATGGAATATACGATAAATGTTCACGGGCGGTTGATAGACCTCAGCCGGCCGCAGGTGATGGGCATACTCAATGTGACGCCCGACTCGTTTTATGCGGGCAGCCGGAAACAGACGGAACGCGAGATTGCCGAACGGGCCGGACAGATATTGGCCGAGGGTGGAACGATGATCGACGTGGGGGCCTTCTCGACACGCCCCGGTGCGCCGCAGGTCAGCGAGGAGGAGGAGATGGCGCGGTTGCATCACGGTCTGGCCATCGTGCGACGGGTCGCTCCGGATGCTGTCGTTAGTGTGGACACGTTTCGTCCGGACGTGGCACGGATGGCTGTCGAGGAATATGGTGCGGGCATCATCAACGATGTGTCGGAGGGTGACGTGCGCGGCGCGTTCGGTGGTACGTCGGCCCAGACTCGGCCGGAGGTCGGAGCCGGTTCTGACGACAGAAAGGAGGCTGAGGAAGTGCCGGAGATGTTTCGGATGGTGGCCCGTCTGGGCGTTCCGTACATTCTCATGTCGGTCAAGCCGACTGTCGGGGAGATGATGAAGGCGTTTGCCCGTGAGGTACAGCAGCTGCGCGACCTCGGGGCAAAAGACATCATTCTCGACCCGGGATTCGGTTTCGGCAAGACACTGGAGCAAAACTACGCTCTGATGTCGTCGATGCCGTTGCTCTCGGAATTGGGGCTGCCGCTGTTGGTGGGCTTCTCGCGCAAGTCGATGATATTCCGTCTGTTGGGCACGACGCCCGACGAGGCTCTCAACGGCACGACCGTGCTGAACACGCTGGCGCTGGAGCGCGGGGCGTCGATATTGCGCGTGCATGACGTCAGAGAGGCAGTCGAGGCGGTGAGAATTATAAGTGAAGAACGAAGAGTGGAGAAGGAAGAGTGAAGAGTGAAGACGTGTTGATGAGCGCAGCGAGTAAGTTGCTGCCGCCGTTCCGATGGGTGAGTGGTGAATTAAAAATTAATAATTAAGATAACATCATTATGTTTTTCGAATTTGGAATAAAGGATGTGATAGACATCTTTCTCGTAGCGCTGATGCTCTACTATATCTATCGTCTGATGAAGGAGTCGCGGTCGCTCAACGTCTTCATCGGCATAATGATGTTTGTCGTCCTGTGGCTCTTCGTGTCGCAGGTGCTGGAGATGCGGTTGCTCGGTTCGATCATGGACAAGCTGGTCAGCGTGGGTGTCATCGGCCTCATCGTCCTGTTTCAGGAGGACATACGCAAGTTCCTCTACAACATGGGCGCGCATCAGCGCTTCAAGATGATCATGCGTCTCTTTACGTCCGAAAAGGCGACGACGGAAGAGAAGGACAAGGAGACCATCATGCAGATCGTGCTGGCCTGTCTGAGCATGAGCAAACGGAAGGTGGGCGCGCTGATTGTCATGGAACGGGCTACACCGCTGGACGACATCGTCGAGACGGGCGACCTGATTGACGCCAACATCAACCAACGGCTCATCGAAAACATATTCTTCAAGAACTCGCCGTTGCACGACGGAGCAATGGTCATCTCGGAAAAACGCATCAAGGCGGCGGGGTGCATCCTGCCCGTGGCCCACAACTACGACATACCGAAGGAACTCGGACTGCGCCACCGCGCCGCTATGGGCATCTCGCAGGAGAGCGACGCCATCGCCATCGTCGTTTCGGAAGAGACCGGCGGTATCTCTGTCGCTATCAAAGGCAACTTCCAACTGCGCCTCTCGGCCGAAAAGCTGGAGAGCATACTGACGAAGGAAATGTAGGGTTTTTAATCACGAAAAAGTAGGGTCGCGACCCGTCGCGACCGCCTCCATGCCACATGTTCAATCACTCGATTGCTTTGTATAATACGACAATCAGGCAAATTAAATCGTTTGGCTTGGAGGCGGTCGCGACGGGTCGCGACCCTACTTGTGGGAACTACACTCCTTTTTTTATTCGTATGGTACCATTGCCAGCGCGTCGGCAATCTTTTCGACGCCATCCTGCAGCGGCCCGGAGACCATGCCGCGGATGAACATGTTCAGCTCGGCCTCGACCGTCACCTTCATCTTGCACGTCGTCTCGGTGACGGGCAGGACCTGTATCCACAGGTAGAAGGGTATGGGCGACTGCTCGGTCTCAAACTTGACACATTTCGGCTCCTCGCGATTGATGATGCGCAGACGCAACTCGCCTACGGGCGGAACGTTGACGCTGACGGAGTCGTGGTCGAAATGGAAGTCTTTCACTTTGTCCTCGGGGATGCGGTCACGCACGCGCTCAAGGTTCTCCAGATTGCTGATCTTGTCGTAGACGGCAGCCTGGGAATAGGGAATCTGCTTTATGCTACTTTCAAACTTGCTCATATTTGAATAGTGAGTGGTGAATGGTGAGTTGGTCGGCCTGCGGCCGACCAACTCACCATTCATAATTCGTAATTCAACATTCTACTGTTTCCACTCCGACGGATTGGCACGCCACTCGTTGAGTACGGCCACATCCTCCTTGGTGATATAACCTGTCTCGACAGCCTGTTCGACGACAGCCTCATAGTCGGTCAACGTGATCAGACGCACACCGGCCTTCTCGAAGGCCTCTGCGGCAATGGGGAAGCCGTAGGTGTAGGACGCCACCATGCCGACAACCTCGCAACCGTAGTTGCGGAGTGCCTCGACGGCCTTGAGGCTGCTGCCTCCGGTGGAGATGAGATCTTCCACGACAACAACCTTGGCGCCCGGGCGGAGCTCACCCTCGATGAGATTTTCCAGACCGTGGTCTTTGGGTTTGCTGCGTACGTAAGCAAACGGCAGCGACAACTCATCGGCAACAAGCGCGCCCTGAGCTATCGCACCCGTAGCCACACCGGCCACAGCCTCAGCCTCGGGAAAGTTTTCCAGAATGGCGTGGCAGAGCGAGAGCTTGACGAAATCTCGCAGTCCGGGGAAAGAAAGAGTCTTACGATTGTCACAATAGAAAGGCGACTTCCAGCCCGAAGCCCATGTGAAAGGGTCCTGCGGCTGCAACTTTATTGCCTTGACGTCGAGCAGTCTCGACGCGAATGTTTTGCTGATTGGTGTCATTGTTACCTTGATTTTGCGGTTTATAACTGACCGCAAAGGTAAGAATTGTTTATCAAATGCCTGTCGGCCTTATGGTTAAAAGTCTTTAACCGTCGCTCATACCTATCGACATAATGCTCACACAGGCCGCTCCGGACGCCACGACAGCCTCACCACAGGCCGTCATGGTGGCTCCGGACGTGACCACATCGTCCACAAGCAGAACATGACGTCCACACACCCGGGCGGCATCCGTCACACGAAAGGCGTCGGCAACATTGGCATAGCGCTCCTGCCGGTGCAGACCGGTCTGCGGACGGACAAACGTCGTGCGCTCCAGAACATCACGGCCGACGGCAATGCCCGTACGGTCGGAGACGGCACAGGCCAAAAGCAGACTCTGGTTGTACCCGCGTTGTCGCTCACGCTCACGGGCCAGCGGCACGGGGACAATGATGTCGATGCCGGAAAAGAACCCGTCAGCTGCCAGTTCGTCGGCGGCCAACCGACCGACGGCACGCGCCGCAGACTTGTTCCCGCCGTACTTGATGGCATAGATGAGCATGGCGCAGTCGGAATGGGGATGGTGGCGTATGAAAGCGGCGGCACGTTCGGGAGTGAGACGCCCCCAGAAGAGACGGGTCATGGCGTTGTCTTCCGGCGTGAGGGAGTGGCGGGTGCGCGGCAGGTGCATGTTGCAAACGGAACAAACGACACTGTCGTAGGGTCCGAGGCGGGAGCCGCAGATGAGACAACGGTGGGGAAACAAGGTGTCGTGAAGGCGTGTAAACAACGGTATTCTCACTCTTTCATAGGTTGAATTAAGGCAAACGCAATCGGCCGGGTCACATCATGTCGTCATCATCAGCGTCGATATAGTCGTCCGGGATGTCGTCGTCGCAGTCGAGACAGGCCTTTATCTCATCCATACCGAAACCACGCCCCAGGGCAAAACGCATCAGTTTCATGTTTCGCTCGCGCTCATTGGCAGCACGCACACTGCGCCGCTTGCTCTTCAGGAGAGGCCGGAGTACAGCCAGATATTCCTCCCCGTCGATGTCGTCAAGCACGCGACGGCGTATGTCGGCGTCGATGCGCTTGAGCCACAAAGCCTGTTCGACCTTGCGGCGGCCCCATTTGTTGTACCTGATTTTGTCCAACGCGAAGACGCGGGCAAAGCGCTCGTCGTCCACAAACTTGTCCTTCATGAGGCGCTCGACGACCCGCGCCTGTTCCTCGTCGCTCAGTTCCCAGCGCCGCATCTTCTCCATCATTTCGTAGGAGCAGTGTTCGGCTTGTGAGCAGAGAGCGGAAAGACGCAGCAGGGCCTCACGTTCGGTAATCTTGGTTGACGGCATATATGTTCTGATTGATGGTTAACTATTGGTCGCTCTCATCATCCTTTCCTTGCCGAAGCAGTCGCGGCGGGTTTCGACACGGCCGAAACCGACTTCACGAAGCATCGCAAGCATGTCAGCGGAATAAAGCGGATTGATTTCAAAATAAAGTGCACCGTCGTGGCGAAGAGCCTCGCGGGCATAACCAGCGATGGCGCGATAGAACAGGAGAGGGTCGTCATCGGGCACGAAAAGGGCTGTCGGCGGTTCGTACTCCAACACGTTGCGGTCCATTGCGGCACTTTCGCGGCGGCATATATACGGAGGATTGCTCACTATGACATCCCACTTCCGTTCATCACGGGGCGGCCGCAGCGCGTCTTGAACGAGCATGTCGACGCTTGCTCCGAGTTCCGCGGCATTGCGACGGGCTATCGCAAGGGCAGCTTCGGACACGTCCCATGCCGTGACGGTGCTGCCGGGGATATTCAGCGACAGCGTTATGGCTATGCAACCGCTGCCCGTCCCGATGTCGAGAACGCTCTGTCGCTCCCCTCCCCCACTCGCACCGGCCGCCACCCAGTCGCAAAGTTCCTCCGTTTCTGGCCGCGGGATGAGCACGCCCGGGGCCACACGAAACGACCGTCCGCAGAAGTCGGCACGTCCGAGAACATACTGCACCGGCTCGGCGGCAGCCAGACGGCGCATAATTTCCTCCAATCGGATGCACTCGTCTGCCGCTAATTGTGTAACTTTGCCGCAATAAACGTCCGTCGCCGACATGCCGAAACGCACGTCGAGCACATAGCGGACGATGGCCTTAGCCTCGCCGACGTCGTAGACCGGAGTGAGCCGGCGCCACAATTCCTCGTAGGTCATAACATTGCAAAGGTACGAAATAATCGTTTGCAGGCCAAGTTTAGACGTCAATAAATGGGCTACGGGACATATATAATAAGGTAATAGGAATAATATAATAAGGTAATAGGAATATATACAGCATCAGAATGGAACACAACTCAGAAGACGAGAGATACATGCGGCGTTGCCTGCAGCTGGCTGCCAACGGCTTGCTGAACGCCCGTCCCAACCCTATGGTGGGCGCGGTGATAGTCTGCGACGGCCGCATAATCGGCGAAGGATACCACGTCCGCTGCGGCGAAGGTCACGCGGAGGTCAACGCTTTCGCTTCCGTACGGCCGGAAGACGAGCATCTGCTCAGCCGCGCGACAATCTACGTGAGCCTCGAACCGTGCGCCCACTACGGCAAGACGCCGCCTTGTGCCGAACTGATCATCAGGAAAGGAGTGAGCCGCGTCGTCGTCGGATGCGTCGACCCGTTTGCCAAAGTGCGGGGACGGGGCATCGGGATGATACGCGAAGCAGGTATCGAAGTCTGTGTCGGCGTGCTGGAAGCCGAATGTATGGAGCTCAACCGACGCTTCATGACATTCCACAGCCGCCGCCGTCCCTACATCATCCTGAAGTGGGCGCAAAGCGCGGACGGCTTCATAGACAACCATTTTCATCCTGCCGCAATCTCAAATGAGGCGACGCGGATGATCAGTCACAAGCTACGGGCGGAAAACGACGCCATCCTCGTGGGCCGTGTGACCGCCGAACGCGACCGGCCGAAGCTCAACGTTCGCCACTGGAGTGGTCCCGACCCGATAAAAATCACACTCGGCCACCACACGGATCTGGCGCAACTCATGGCCGACCTCCATGCCAAAACGGTCCAGTCGCTCATCGTCGAGGGCGGCGCGAAGACTCACCGATCGTTCATCGAGGCCGGACTTTGGGACGAGATACGTGTAGAAACGGCGCCGATGACATTCGGTGACGGTACCCGGGCGCCACAATTGCCACCGGATATCGTCATAAAAGAAAATAAGACATACGACGGTAATACAATAAAAGTTTATCGGAAGCCAGCGTTCTGACTTCCGATAAATTTTCCTTTCTCAGCTCGTTTTCATCTGAGAAACTTTCTTTTTCGATTCATTTCCTTCCGAAATCGGCCGGCACTTCGCCCCACTTCTGCGTCTCCCACTTTATGATGGGCGTGGTGTAGCGATGTGTTGCGAGCCAGCGTTCGGCCCGGGCGATGACGTTATAGAGTTCCGCGGTCTGCGGAGTGCGCTCCAACTTGGTCTTGCACTGCCGCTTGTTGACCCACAATATGGCGTTGTAGCTGTCGGAATAGATGGCCTTTTTGATGCCGCGCTGCTCCATAAGGGCCAGTGCGTGGACGATGGCGAGAAACTCGCCGATGTTGTTTGTGCCGCGGACGGGACCGAAATGAAACACCTGCTCGCCCGTCGCAAGGTCTATTCCGCGATATTCCATCGGTCCTGGATTGCCCGAACAGGCCGCATCGACGGCCCAAGCGTCAGCCCTCACATCGGGATGGAGGGGCAGGACTGTGTCATTACGGTAGTCCGGTGGATTGGCTAACATAACTCGGATGGAATATTTTACATGCGTTCCGGCACCTCAATTCCGAGCAGCGACATGCCGTTGCGGATTATCTTGGCGACGTTGCGGGCCAGCACGAGGCGCATCTGCTTCTTCTGCTCGTCCTCCTCACGCAGTATGCTGTAGTCGTGATAGAACTGGTTGAACTCCTTTGTCAGCTCGTAACAGTAGTTTGCGATGCCGCTCGGACTGTAGTCCTTGCCGGCCTGTTCCACGGCAGCTCCATACTCGTTCATCTTCTGAATGAGCGCAATCTCCTTGTCGTTGAGCTGCGTTCCGGCCGCGATGGCACCGTCCGTCTCAGCCTTGCGCAGGATGCTGCGGATGCGGGCGTGAGTGTATTGGATAAACGGACCCGTGTTGCCGTTGAAGTCGATGGACTCCTCGGGGTTGAAGAGCATGTTCTTGCGTGCGTCAACCTTGAGGATGAAGTATTTCAGCGCACCCATACCCACGATGCGGGCGATTTCCGAGCGCTCCTCTTCCGTCATGTCGTCGAACTTTCCGGCCTCCTCGCTCGTACGGCGGGCGTCGGCCACCATGAGCGCCATCAGGTCGTCGGCGTCGACCACAGTGCCCTCACGACTCTTCATCTTGCCGTTCGGCAGCTCGACCATACCATAGGAGAAGTGGACAAGTTCGCGTCCCCACTTGAATCCCAGACGGTCAAGCAGGATGGAAAGCACCTGGAAGTGATAGTTCTGCTCGTTGCCGACGACATATATCATCTTGTCGATGGGGAAATCCTTGAAGCGCATCTCGGCCGTACCGATGTCCTGCGTCATATACACCGACGTACCGTCGGAGCGCAGCAGGAGCTTCTGGTCCAGTCCCTCATCGGTCAGATCGGCCCACACGCTGTTGTCGTCCTTGCGGAAGAAAAGTCCTTTCTCCAGTCCCTCCTCCACCTTGGCCTTGCCGCGGAGATACGTCTCGCTCTCATAGTATATCTTGTCGAAGCCGACACCCATCGCCTTGTATGTCTCGTCGAAACCGGCGTAGACCCAGTCGTTCATGCGCTTCCACAGGGCGCGCACCTCGGGGTCGTTCTGCTCCCACTTGACGAGCATGTCGTGGGCCTCCTTGATCAGCGGAGCCTCTTCCTTGGCTTTCTTCTCCGCCGCCTCTTCGTCCATGCCGCCGGCAACGTATTCAGCCATGAGAGCCTTGACCTCCTCGCGGTAGTGCTTGTCGAAAGCCACGTAGTAGTCACCTATCAGGTGGTCGCCCTTCTTGCCGCTGGTCTCGGGAGTCTCACCGTTGCCATACTTCAACCAAGCCAGCATCGACTTGCAGATATGTATTCCGCGGTCGTTGACGATGTTTGTCTTGACCACACGGTTGCCGTTGGCCTCCATGATTTGCGCCAGCGACCAGCCGAGCAGGTTGTTGCGCACGTGTCCGAGATGGAGCGGTTTGTTGGTGTTGGGCGACGAATATTCGATCATCACCAGCGGACTGTCGGCCGTTGCCTGACGGTGGCCGAAGTTCTCGTCGGTGTCGATGTCGGCCAGCAGGGAGAGCCATGCCGCCGGTGCAACGACTATGTTAAGGAAGCCTTTCACCACGTTGAACGCCGCCACGGCCTCACAGTGGGCTGCGAGATATTCGCCAATCTCCTGCGCCGTGTCCTCCGGCTTCTTCCGTGACATCTTCAGGAAGGGGAACACCACGAGTGTCACATTGCCTTCAAACTCGCGCTTGGTCTTTTGCAGCTGTACCATCTTCTCCGGCACATCGACACCGTAGAGAGTTTTGACGCCCTCCAGCACGGCACTGCAAATCACGTTTTCTATCTTCATATCGTTTGGTATATACCTTATTATAATATTGCTTAGCGGATGCAAAGATACAGCAAACCGCGGGAAGAACAAAACAAACACGTTTGTTTTTTCACCTCCGCCGCCGGCAAAACGCAAAACACGGAGAAGGCGTGGGCATCATAACCACCTGCTTCTCCGTGTCTTGCATATTTCCTTTCCGTCACCGCGGTAACGCCCGCGGCCGTCTTCTTTCACTTCAATCTGTCATCATCATTCTTCCGGTACTCTTCGGAAAGTTCCGCAAAAAAGTCATGTTCCAACACGCGGGATATGCTCATCAACAACTGGAGACTGATGTCCGACCGCTTGAATATGTGATATATATTCGAGCGTTCACACGCTATATTTTCGGCGAGCCAAGTCGCACTTTTCCCACGCGCAAAGAGTACTTCCTTAATTCTGTTTCCTATATTCATTCAGTTAGATAGTTTAATAGTATTTGCTTGCAAAGATAATAAATTTATATAACTTTCATTTTTACCCCCCCCCGAATTAATATATATTAACAAAACATCTGTTATTCCGCAGCCGTCCGTGTCGCACGGCACGAACGAACAGCATTTTTGGCACTCCTTTATTACTCTTCATCTCAATTTATTTCATCGAAAAGTAGGGTCGCGACCCGTTGCGACCGCCTCCTTGTCACATGATCAATCGCCTGATGAAACGTGCATATGAGCTCACTGACCACGTTGAATCAGTTGGCATGGAGGCGGGCGCGACGGGTCGCGACCCTACTAAAAAATAACTCAGAGAGCCTATTGCGCCGTGTCGAGTATGACTCCGCCCGACGGCAGGATGGTCACCTTGACCCGGTTCTTCTTGTTCGTCTTCACCTTGGCGACCTCCGTGACGGTCGTTCCGTCTTTTGTCTTGACGTCGGTCAGTGCGGTCAGCTGCCGGCCGGCGACGAAGGGGAGGTCGAGCGTCAGCGTCAGCGGCGCGTCGGTGGCGTTGAGTCCGGCAATGAGCCAGCGGTCGCCGCATCGGCGGGCGATGACTGCGTAACGTCCGGGATAGCCGTCGACGAAGCGCGTCTCGTCCCACTGGGTCGGCACGGAGCGCAGGAAGGTGAGCTCGTCGGCCGTCAGTTCCGTGAGATTATTGGGCTGCATGGCTATACACTGCACCGAAGTCTGGACGACCACCGCCGCCGCCATCTCAAAGACATTGGTCGTATGACGCCGGTGGCGGCGCTTGTTGTCGCGCGACATGCGTGTGTTCATAATCGTTCCGCCCCAGTCCATCGACGCCACAGTGTTGCGGCAGAAGGGATGGAGCGTCAGGTCGAAGGCCTCGCGGCGGGCAGCCTCCTCCGTGAAATAGACATTCTCAGAAGCCAGCACGGCTTCCGAAGCGACAAAGTTGGGGAACATGCGTTCCCATCCGCGCGGCAGCGTACAGCCGTGGAAGATGACCTGCAGTCCGAAATCGTTGGCGTCGGTGAGGATGTCCTCATAGAGCTGCATCGTCACCTGCTTGTCGCCGCCGAAGAAGTCGACCTTGATGCCCTTGATGCCGATAGACTTCATCCACGCCATCTCCCGGCGGCGTTCGCCGACGGTGTTCATCTTCTGCTTCGGTGTCTGCAGGGCGTCGTTCCAATAGCCGTTGGAGTTGTACCAGAGCATGAGGCTGACGCCCTTAGACCGGGCGTAGCGGCTCAGTTCGGCCATGCGCCCGCGGCCGATGTTGGTGTCCCAGCATCCGTCCACGAGGCAGTATTCATATCCCATCTCGGCCGCAAGGTCGATGAAAGCCACCTGATCCTTATAGTTGATGGAGTTGTCCTGCCATATCAGCCAGCTCCACGTGTAGCGTCCCGGACGATATGTCTCCGACGCCGCATAGCGCTCCTCGACAACGTCGTATGCCACGGTGGTCTCGACTATCGGCGCCAGCGTGCGTCCGACGGTGATGGTGCGCCACGGCGTGAGGGCGGGAAGGGCCATGCCGGGGGTCGACTGACCGATGCCGTTGTTCTCTCCTTCCATCGGCAGACCGATGGCGTAGCCCGTCTCGGGATTGTAGTCCAGAAGGCGGCAGCCGGCATAACGTCCGTCCGTGCCGGTCTCGCTGACGAGCACCCAGCCGTCGTCACCGACCCGAAACAGCGCCGGGAACGTGTAGCCGCGGCCGTACTGCGATCTGGCCGTCATGGGCGCGTCCGCACTGTAGACCTCCTCGTAGCTCGGTTTCGTCCGCTTCCACCCGATCATGGGGTCCGACTGGGGCGTTATGAATGTCGTCGTCTTCTCCGGCAGACGGAATGATGTCATCTCCTGAAATACCTTCAGCGCCGACTCGTCGCCCTTCTTGTGAATCAGATAGCGGAAGGCCACGTCGCGATCGCTGACGCGGAAGCACACCGTGATGTTGTGTTTGTCAGCCGTCGCCATGCTGACCGAAAGCTCGTTGGCACGGTAGTGTACCTCGGATGTCTTCGTTCCGCGCATGGTGTAGACCGTGTCTATCTTGCCGGCCTCGTGTCCCGTGAGGGTCATCCCGCGCGTGAAGTCGGCCCGGTCCGTCACCAGACCCAGCGCCGACGGCTCCAGCATGGTCAGTCCGTCGTAGCTGACGGAATAGGTCGGACGGCCGTCGCGGACATCCACGGCCACAGTCATACGGCCGTCGGGCGACTCCACGATCACGTCGGACGCCCGCACGGCAGAGACGAGCGTAAGCGACATCGCCGTTGCAACAAGTAGTTTTTTCATAAATGTAATAATTTGATATGGTTAGATTGTTATTGGTCACACAAAGCCCCCAGCCCCTCCCAACCTCCCCAAAGGGGAGGAGACTGCGTGGATGAAGGGCAAAGCCGGGGCGCAACCCTGCTTGTGAATGTTGCGTCTTTGCGGCCTTTGCGTTGAAAAATTTAAAGCTACTCCCTTCACCCACACGGCTCCTCCCCTTTGGGGAGGTCGGGAGGGGCTTTCGTCACTGCGGAATGGTGAAGACGAAACGTGCGCCGTAGATATATTCCGGGTCTATCCAGATGCGTCCGCCGAGTTTCTCGACGAGGGCCTGGCAGATGGACAGGCCGAGACCGGTGCCCTGGGTGAAGTCGTTCAGCTTGACGAAACGCTCGAAGACCTTCTTGTGCATGTCCGTCGGGATGCCGGGTCCGGTGTCCGTGACGGAGAAGATGATGCAGTCGTCGCCTTGCTCGGCGCGCAGCGTGACAGTCCCCTTGTCGGTGAATTTCACTCCGTTGTTGAGCAGATTGATGATGGCCTGCTGGAGATAGCGGCGGTCCGTGACACAACTGAGCCGGTCGTGAGGACAGTCAAAGAGCACCTTGAGATTAGGTTTGCAGTTGCGTCCGATGCTCTCGGTGCTGACGAGCGAGTGTCCGAGCTCGATGAGGTCGATGTCTTCGGGCGTCATGAAGACACTGCGGGACTCTATCCGCGAGAGGTCGAGGACATCGTCGATGAGTTTGAGGAGCAGGTCTGTGTTCTGATTGATGATGGACGCTATCTCGGAAAATTCGGCGTCAGAGAGTTCGCCTCGCTGCTCGATCAGCAGATTGGCAAATCCCACGATGGCGTTGAGCGGCGTGCGGACCTCGTGGCTCATGTTCGCGAGGAAGTTGGACTTCAGGCGGTTGGCCTCTTCGGCCTTTTCCTTGGCGGCGGACAGCTGCGTCATCATCTCGCTCTGGCGCCCCATGTAGCGACGGTTCTGCAGGGTGTAGATGACAAAGAACACCACGCAGATGACGAGGATGACGATGACGGAGGTCACGATGACTGTCAGTTGCGGATGTGACTCATAGAAGGTGTGCGGGCGGTTGCTTATCCCGGCGTTGTCGGGCAATGCCGCCGACGGGATGCGCCACGCGCGAAGTTGGCCGTAGTCGAATGTCGTCACGTTGTCGACGGTCATGACCGTCTGGGTCCTCCCCGTGTGCAACCACCGGCTGATCATGCGGCCCATGAGCCGTCCCTGCCGCTCGCTGCGCGGGATGACACCGCCGATGCTGACGTCTCCGATGCCGGTGGATGTCACCGAAAATCCCGGCACGTTGCGGTTGTAGTCCAGCAGCCGCCGCGTGGCACTCATGATGAGATAGTTTTCGGTGCTGTCGACGCGCCATGTGGTAAATATGGCCACGTCCCAATCGCCCTTCAACCGGCGGTAGACATCGCCGGCTTCGTCGAATGTGCAGTTGCGTCCGTCCACGACGCGCAGCACGAGTTGTGAGGCGTCGAAGCGGCAGCTGTCCACGTAGTCGTTGATGAGTCCCAAGTGGTTGAGACCCTCAAAAGTGTTGTCGGTGAAGAAGTTGGCGCAGCGCGTCTTTGGGAAAAGCCGCCGGGCCAGTTCGACATTGGCTGCGACGTCATGATGGTAAGCTATCGCGCCCTTGAGCCGGCACCCGGGCATGTCCGTCGTGTAGCCACGCATCCGCGGATGCCACGTCCTGACGTCGACAGCGGAGTCCGGCAGCTGGACAACGCGGTCGTTGACAAACATCGCGAAACATGGCACGGAGCGCGTGAAGTCGTTGTCCAAAGCCAGATAGGCTGCCCAGGCCTCGTTGCCCAACAGCAGGACGCAGTCGGGGCGGTCGTCATCATATTTGGCGACAAATCCGGCCATGCGTCCCCGCCATTCGTTCATCTCGCTGAGCGAACGGCAGTTCATGTTTTCCACTACATAACGCATGCCGGGATTCTTGCGGTTGAGCTCCGTGCAGAACTCGCTGATATTGGTCTGATAGTTGTTGAGTTCGATCTGGAATGAAGTGACGATGAGCACAAAGTCATTCTTCTGTGCCCTCACGACAATAGTACTTAACAAGATGAGCAGGAGTGTAAATATACTTTTCCGTTTCATGTCTTTTTTATCCAGTGCGCCTTTTTTATTTACTACCAAATTTCGCCACCACTACGGCGTCATAGTCCGACCGCCGTTGCGCTTCAATTTTTAACAACTGCAAAATTACGCTTTTTTTATATAACGACAAATTTTTGTCTGCCAAACAGGAGCGAGACTTTGGTTAATTATTTACAACAAAAGACAATATATTATGATATGAGAGGAGAAAAACAGTCCCCGAACCCGAAAGCCCCTCCCAGCCTCGAAAGCCCCTCCCAGCCTCCCCAAAGGGGAGGAGCCGGCGACTTCGGGTCACCGTCCCCAAGGGTGTATCAAAATTCGGTATCAAAAACGAACTCATCAGGAAGCCTTTAAGTGGGGTAATTTCAGTGAAGGTGTTGCAGAACCACACTGTAGGGACAAATTCTTGTATCTGTCCGCCTATAACGTATTGATAATCAATAAATGTTTGGCGGACAGATACAAGAATTTGTCCCTACAGTGTGGTTCTGCAACACCCTCTTAGGGGTTGTTAAACAATAACATTCTATAAATCATCACTTTAGATAACAGAATATGACTAACCACCCCTAACCCCTCCTTCGGAAGGAGGGGACTGAAATTACCCCACTTAAAGGCTTACAAATGAGTTCGCATTTTGATACCGAATTTTGACACACCTCATTGTTGATATATGTTTACAAAATCATGTTTGGGAAAATGCTCAAAGATTTGCATTTTCATGAGCAATAAGGGCCTTATGGTCACCAACGGCCTCCTAAGACAGCCCCCTCTGACTCCCCCAAAGGGGGAGCTTGGGATGCCGGGAGGCCCTTACGGCTTTCAAATTTTACAAAAATTCGCGAGTTTTTGATTGCTATTTTGAGGTCAAAAAGTGGGTTTCGTCGAGCAACGGGGCCCCCGCGGGGTTGCAACGAGCACGCCGTCATGTCGCAACGGGGCCGCCGTTGCAATCCAATAGCAGCCCCGTTGCAATCCCGCGGGGGCCTTACGGGAGGGCCCCACCCCGCCCTCCCCAAGGGGAGGGAGACCTGTGTGATCGTAAGTGGTTGTGTAATAGCAACTTGCAAAAGCGGCGATTTTTCAGCCGAAAAAGCCGTCGGATTTTGACCTTCGCGAGATTTGAAAATTTGGGAGCGAGGCGGAGATTTTTTGAAAAGTACCCCGAAAAAACGGCGTTAAATTCAGAAAAAAGAGGACAAATACCGTCACGCCCTCATCGGAAAGACCCTCGAAACCCGGGCCGGAACTTAAAGCAAGAGCCTTAAAATTATGAAAAATAGTGATTTTTCGCTAAATAAATATCTCCATCAGATAAAAATACGTAACTTTGCATGTTCAAAAAAATCAAGAGACAACATTATTATATAATATATAACGACAACAACGAATATGGATAAACTCAGCTATGCCTTAGGATTGGGCATCGGACGCCAACTGGCACAAATGGGAGCCAACAGTCTCAACATCGACGACTTCGCACTGGCCATCAAAGACGTTCTCGCAGGCAACGACCTGAAAGTGTCCAACCGCGAGGCACAGACCATCGTACAGGACTATTTCGCAGAACAGGAGAAGAAACTTCAGGCTGAACGCGCCGAGAGCGGAAAGGCCGCACGCGAGGCCGGAGAGAAGTATCTCGCCGAAAACGCCAAGAAGGAGGGCGTGGTCACTCTGCCCAGCGGACTGCAATATCAGGTCATCAAGGAGGGCGAGGGCCGCAAACCCAAAGCTACGGACAGCGTCAAGTGCCACTATGAGGGATTCCTCACCGACGGCACGCTCTTCGACAGCAGCGTACAGCGCGGCGAACCGGCCGTCTTCGGACTCCAGCAGGTAATCGCCGGATGGACCGAAGGTCTGCAGCTCATGAGCGAAGGCGCAAAATATCGCTTCTTCATCCCCTACATGCTCGGCTACGGAGAGTCCGGCGCAGGACAGTCGATACCACCATACTCCGCACTGATATTCGACGTGGAGCTGATAAAGGTGATGTAATTTAAGGGAAGAATGAAGAGGGATGAGTGAAGAGGGATGAGTGAAGAGGGAAGAATGAAGAGGGAAGAATGAAGAGGGAAGAGTGAAGACGTGTTGATGAGCGCAGCGAGTAAGTTGCTGCCGCCGTTCGGCGCAGCTCCCATCATTCCCAAACTTCCCATCACTCCCATCACTCCCATCACTCCCATCACTCCCATCACTCCCATCAGACAATAAAAAATAACATAAACATATCCGGCATCCTCCATTTGGGAGGGTTGGGGGTGGCTCTCACCCTTTCCTTCTGGAAGGTAGGGCTGGGTCTCAAAACATTAATAAAGCAATGAAAAAACTTACAGTAGTGGCCGCTATGGCTATCGCTGCCGCAACAATCACATCGTGCGGCAACTCTACACCCAAGGCAAACCTGAAGAACGATGTCGACACACTGAGCTATGCCTTCGGTATGGCACAGACTGACGGTCTGAAGGACTATCTCGTACGCCAGGGCGTCGACACAACCTACATCAAGGAGTTCATCAAGGGTCTCAACGAAGGCGCTAACGCCGGTGACAACAAGAAGAAGACGGCCTATTATGCCGGTATCCAGATCGGCCAGATGATCAGCACACAGTGGGTCAAGGGCCTCAACTACCAGATCTTCGGCGAGGACTCGACACAGACGGTATCACTGAAGAACATCATGGCCGGATTTGTCAGCGGTGCGACCGGCAAGAAAGGCCTCATGACAATGGATCAGGCACAGATGCTCTTCCAGACAAAACAGCAGCAGGTGAAAGCCAAGGCTATGGAGGAGCAGTATGGCGAGAACAAGAAGGCCGGCGAGAAATTCCTCGCAGAGAACGCAAAAAAGGAAGGCGTGAAGACTCTGCCCAGCGGCGTTCAGTATAAGGTCATCAAGGAAGGCAAAGGCGCCATCCCTGCCGACACATCCTTGGTCAAGGTTCACTACGAGGGACGCACCATCGACGGAACCGTATTCGACAGCTCAAAGAAGCACGGCGACAAGCCTGTCACATTCCGCGCCAATCAGGTCATCAAGGGATGGACGGACGCTCTCGTACACATGCCCGCAGGTTCCGAGTGGGAAGTCTACATCCCGCAGGAACTGGCTTACGGCGAGCGTGCACAGAAGGACTTCAAGCCGTTCTCCACTCTCATCTTCAAAATCGAGTTGGTCTCTGTCAACGAAAAGTAAATCATGATGAAGAAGATATTCACACTTGCACTCGTCGTTCTGGCGAGTGCATCTTTTAATGTGGCAACGGCCGCAAAGAAGAACAAGAAGAACACCAAAAAGGTCGCTGCCGTCCAGCCCGTGAAGCTCGTCACAGGCTCCGACACACTGAGCTATGCGGCCGGAATGGCTCTCACCGAAGGACTTCTCGACTATCTCCGCCAGGCTCAGGGCATTGATACGACCAACATCGCCGACTTCATACGCGGCTTCGATGAGATGATTGCCGCCGGCGAAGACCCGAAGAAGAAGGCATACGCCGCCGGAATGGACATCGCTTCACGCCTCAAGGGCCAGATGCTCACCGGCATGAAAGGCGAGTTTGAGAACACGCCCGACTCCGTGGTCGACGCACTCGTCTTCCGCGGATTCTCCGACGCGCTCAAGCAGGACACCACGACATTCGACCAGAAACAGGCTTCGGAGATATTCCGGACACGCCGCGAGGCTGACAAGAAGGCCAAGGAGGAGAAGCTCTACGGCGAGAACCGCCGGGCCGGCGAACGCTTTCTGGCCGAAAACGCCAAGAAAGACAGCGTCGTGACACTGCCCAGCGGACTCCAATATAAGGTACTCGTGAAGGGCGAAGGCGAGATACCGCAGCGCACGGACAGGGTGCTCGTCAACTACGAGGGCCGGCTTGTCGACGGAACGGTGTTCGACAGTTCAAAGAAGCACGGCGACAAACCGGCTTCTTTCCGCGCCGACCAAGTCATCAAGGGATGGACCGAAGCTCTCACCATAATGCCCGTCGGCAGCAAATGGCAGCTCTTCATACCATACCAAATGGCCTACGGCGAACGCAACGCCGGACAGATCAAACCGTTCTCGGCACTCATATTTGATGTCGAACTGGTCGGCATCGACCGCCCGCAGACCGAACCCATCGTCTCTCACGACGACATGGGAAAGGCCGCAAAGCCCGCTCCGGCCAAAAAGGCTGCGAAGAAGGTGGCAAAGAAGAAGTAACTGCAACAATCGGTCGATTGTTCACCGAACGACCGTAATATGAAATCCGCCCGTCCGCATTTTGGTCTGACGACCAAATCGGAACGGGCGGATTTCGTTTGTCTTCATTCAGGGCTTCGCTGAACTTTCGTTTGTCTTCAGCCGGACCGGTCTTTGACCTTCGGCAGAAAACCGCCGGGCAAGAAAAATACATGCCACAAACCGGTCACACTCGTTTTTTTTCCTTACCTTTGCCGGAGTTAAGACATTTCACGACAGCTTCACGACACTTATGCGACTGATCACCCACGACGAACTTTTTGACCGTTGCCTCGAGATTGCCACCGCCACGGACGACAGTCCGGCACGCAACCGGCTGATGCACGAGACGCTGCTCCTGGCCTGCGAGGCTGCCACGGACGGCGGACGGACGGGCTTCGGCAACCTGTTTTCGCAGGTGGACCGCATCTGTCGCAGATGTGGAGTGAGCGAACGGGAGCGTCTCGAGATACAACTCATGCGACGACACTCCAACCGCAGGGACCGGCTGGCACACCGGGAGCTGATGTATGACATCCGCGCGCTCTGTCTATTCATATCTGCCGTCTTTGCCGTCGACATCCCGCCGCGGCTCTCCCGCATCATCCCGCACACCGCACGACCGCTCGGGGACAATGTCCGGATAGACGCGAGATGCGTACGCTGCGTCGTCGGACGGGTGGAAGAAGACCGATTCTACGTCACGGCCGACCTTGAGACAGGCAGCCGTGTCATGCGCTCCGACTACGGACAGGCGGACCGCGGATATGATCTCAGCTCGCTGCGGCCGTTGCTCCGCGAGGGCATGCAGCTCAATCTGCTGGACTGCCACATCGAGGGCGACACCATCAGCCCGCAACTGATCGTCATCGAACCGGACTTCCTCGTCGACATCAGTTCGTTGGCAGCATGCTTCACCGACTACGGACACCACGCAATGGCATACACCGTCAACCGACTCCGACCGCGGGCCAACAGTCAGGCCATTCTCTTGGGAAACTTCGCAGGCTGCGCGCTCGACGGCATCATCAACAACGCGCAACGCTTCAGCCTCAACGAGACCGTCATGGAGTCCTTCCGAAACGAGGCTTTGCAGTTTTGCACGTGCCCCAACTTCAGCCCGGAGGTGTTCATGCGGGACGCGCGACAACAGGCGGAAAACATACGGGAGGCTATCGACGTGTTGTTCGGAAGCGGCGAGTTTGACATTGCCAAAGCCGTCGTCGAACCGTCGTTCGTCTGCGAGCAGCTCGGGCTGCAAGGCCGCGCCGACCTCATGACGACCGATTTCCGACTCCTCGTGGAGCAAAAATCAGGCAAGGCGAAGTGGGACAACATGCGGAAAACGGCGGCACCGGGCGATGGCGGCAATGCTAAAGGGGCATACACTGAGGCCCACTACGTCCAGCTGCTGCTCTACTACGGCGTACTGCAACACAATTTCGGCTTCAGCCACCGCCACACGGACATGCGGTTGCTGTACTCCCGCTATCCGGCCGTCAACGGACTGATGGCCGTCAGTTTCTACCGGGCGCTATTCGCCGAGGCTATCATGCTCCGCAACCGCATCGTTGCAGTGGAATTTTCCATCGCCCGCAACGGTTTCGGCAGCATAACGGATCTTCTCTCGGCAGACGTCATCAACGAACGACACCTCTCCGGCACTTTCTTCGACAACTACATACGACCTCAGATCGAGTCCGTCACGGCTCCGCTACATTCCCTTTCGCCCCTGGAACGGAGTTACTTTGAGCACATGATTACCTTCGTCTATCGCGAACAGTTGGCCTCCCGCGTCGGCACGGGCAACAGCGCGGCCGGTTCTGTGGCCGACTTGTGGAACATGCCGTTGCATGAGAAGATTGAGACGGGAGCTATTCTGTTTGGGGAAGCCCCCCTTGCATCCCCCCAAGGGGGGAAGACCTGCGGCCCCCCTCTTATCCCCCCAAGGGGGGAAGACCTGCGGCTTGACACAGAAGAGGCCCCATATAATAATGATGATGACATCATCTGCCTCCGCCTCTTTCCCTACTCCTCCCCTACATCAAGCAACGGGGCTTCCCCCCTTGGGGGGATAAGAGGGGGGCTCTCCCTTGGGGGGATAAGAGGGGGGCCGCAGGGGGGCTCAGCTTCCTCCACTTTCCGCCGCGGCGACATGGTCTTCCTCTACACCTACCGCGACACGCCGGACCTGCGGCACAGTCTGCTACACAAGGCGACCATCGAAGATATTGACAACGACAGGGTCGTCCTGCGGCTGAGCAATCCGCAACGCAACCCGGAGATATTCCGTGGACGGCACTTCGCCATCGAGCATGCGGCCGGCGACGTTGGAACGACAAGCCACTTGCGCGGTCTCCACACGCTCATCACATCACCGCAAAGCCGCCGCGACCTGCTCCTCGGACAGCGGGCGCCGCTCGCCGACACGTCCATAAGGCTCTCGCGGAGTTACCACCCGCACTATGACGGCATCCTTTCAGAAGCAAAACAAGCACGCGACTACTATCTCCTTGTCGGCCCGCCGGGCACAGGCAAGACATCGATGGCACTGCGTTTTCTGGTCGAGGAGGAACTTGCGACAACCCCACAGGACCGTAATGGCGACCATACGGAGAATACCCCATCATCCAATCTGCATCAGACATCCGTCCTACTGCTATCCTACACCAACCGCGCCGTCGACGAGATATGCGCCATGCTGACCGACGCCGCCATACCATTCCTGCGCATCGGCAACGAGGCTTCATGCGACCCGCGCTTCCGCGACAGCCTCTTGGAAGCATCGTTAGGGGAGAAACCGCGCCTCAACGACATCAGCCGACGTATCAGCGAGACCCGCGTCTTTGTCGGAACGACATCGACCATGCAATCGCGGCCGTTCGTCTTCGGACTCAAACACTTCTCCCTCGCTATCATAGACGAGGCCTCCCAAATTCTCGAACCGGCCGTCATAGGCCTTCTCGCGGCCCACGACGGGATGGGACGGTGCCACATCGACCGCTTCATACTCATCGGAGACCATAAGCAGCTGCCCGCCGTCGTCCAGCAGTCGGAGCAGGACTCGCGCGTCGACGACCCGCAGCTGCACGCCATCGGCCTGACGGACTGCCGCCGGTCGCTTTTCGAGCGGCTCATCGACATCGAGCGGCGCTCCGGCCGCAGCCATACCGTGGGCATACTGCGCCGCCACGGCCGCATGCATCCCGACGTCGCCGCCTTTGCCTGTGAGATGTTCTACGCCGGCGAGCAGCTCTCGCCCGTGCCGTGTCCCCATCAGGAGGAAGACACACTGGGCTACGACCTGCCGTCCCGTGACGCCGCGGACGACATGCTCAAGCGCCACCGCATGATGTTCATACCGTCGGCCCCATGCCGCGACGAGTCGTCATCGGACAAGGTGAACATGAGCGAGGCCCGCATCGTGGCCGAACTGACGCAGCGCATCCGCCGCTTCTACGGCGAACAGTTTGACGCCGAACGCACCATCGGCATCATCGTACCCTACCGCAATCAGATCGCGGCCATACGCAACGAGCTCATCAAAGCAGGCGTGACCGAGGCCGATCGCATATCCATAGACACCGTGGAGCGCTATCAGGGCAGCCAGCGCGACGTCATCATCTATTCCTTCACCGTCCAGCGTCGCAGCCAGCTGGCCTTCCTGACGGCCAACTGTTTCACCGAAAACGGCCGGACGATAGACCGCAAGCTCAACGTCGCGCTCACGCGGGCCCGCCGCCAGATGATCATGACGGGCAACGTGGACGTGCTGAAGGAGAACGCGCTGTTCGCCGAACTGATAAGGAGATACCGGGTTATTAATATAGAAGCGAAGACTTGATTAAACGCAAAGACGCGAAGACGCAAAGGATTATATTGCAAGATAATGAACTTTGTGCCTTCGCGTCTTTGCGTTTACATTATATTATATAATACAAAAGGAATAAAGACAATATGAAGAAAGCGAATGAAACGATACGGCTGGACCATCTGACGATCGGATACAGGACGAACGGCAACGACACCGTGGTGGCCACGGACATCTGCGCGGCCGTCCGCGAGGGTGAACTGACGTGTCTGCTGGGAGCAAACGGCGTCGGCAAGAGCACGCTTCTGCGCACGATGGCGGCGTTTCAGCCCCGGCTTTCCGGCCATATATATGTCGCCGAGACGGAGTTGGACGACTACAGCGACAGCCGGCTGGCCCGCACCATCGGCGTCGTACTGACCGACAAGCCCGACGTCCACAACATGACCGTCCGCCAGATGGTGGCTATGGGCCGTTCGCCGTACACCGGATTCTGGGGCCGCTGTTCCGCCGCCGACATGGAGATTGTCGACGAGGCCATCGCGCTGGCCGGCATCACGGCTATTGCCGGCCGCATGGTCGGCACGCTGAGCGACGGCGAGCGGCAGAAAGTGATGATCGCAAAAGCTCTCGCACAACAGACACCGGTCATAATCCTCGACGAGCCGACCGCCTTTCTCGACTATCCGAGCAAGATAGAGACCATGCAGCTCCTCCACCGCATCAGCCACGAGACGGGGAAAACCATATTCCTTTCCACCCACGACGTCGAGCTGGCCCTTCAGATTGCGGACACGGTGTGGCTCATGTCGCGCGGCGGTGTCGCCACGGGAACACCCGAGGACCTTGCCCTCAACGGTCTGTTACCGGCTTTCTTCGAGAACAGCAGCATCACGTTCGACGCGATGACGGGACTTTTCACGCTCAACCACACGACGGAACGGCGTGCCCGCCTGTCCGTCGCAGCCGGTGTCGATGTCGACGGCCGCCGCGTGGCAATGGTACGCAAGGCGCTTCTGCGCAACGGGATAAGCACGGAGGAGTGTTCTCATCAGAATGAACCGGCGGACATACATATCACGATTACCGCGGACGCATATTCATTCAACGGCGTGTCAGTCCAAACGATAGAGGAAATTATATACTTGGCTTGCTGAAGCGCAGAGAGGAAAGTGGTTGTTGATACTTTAAGTATGTTATAACAAGTTTATACTTTGAACACAGAGACACGGAGACACAGAGGGCTATATAACTCTGTGTCTCCGTGTCTCTGTGTTCAAAAAACTTATTATAAAGAATAATGAATACTTACTTATAATCAAACCTCCCCCGTCTTCAGAATTGCAATCAGTTCCTTCATTCCCTCCGACGCGCCCTTCATTATCTGCTTGACCTCGTGACTACCGGACGTCTTGACCGGCTTGGGGTCTATCAGATAGACGGGGACACCGGGACGGACGTAGTGGAGCAGTCCGGCGGCGGGATAGACATTGAGCGACGTGCCGATGATGATGAAGATGTCGGCCTCGGCGGCATGATCAGCAGCGACACTGATATTGGGCACCGCTTCGCCGAAGAATACGATGTAGGGCCGCAGCAGCGAACCGTCGCCGGCTTTCGTCCCCGGCTCAACGCGGCAGTCGGCTGCCGTCAGCGTCTGCCAGTAGCGCGGGTCTTCCGTGTCGCGGCTGGAGCAAACCTTCATCAGTTCGCCGTGGAGATGGATGACGTGTGACGACCCGGCCTGCTCGTGGAGATTGTCCACGTTCTGGGTCACGACCGTCACGTCATAGTCTTTCTCCAACGCCGCCACCAGACGGTGGCCGTCGTTCGGGCCGGTCTTGACCAGCTCGCTGCGCCGCGCGTTGTAGAACTCGGTGACCAGCGTCGGGTCAGCCAGCCAGCCGTCGTGGGAAGCGACCTGTTCCACGGGATAGTTCTCCCACAGGCCGTCAGAGTCGCGGAACGTCTTTATTCCGCTTTCAGCCGACATGCCGGCTCCGGTGAGTAATACGATTTTTTTCATACTTTCTTTTGGTTTTTTGAAGGGAATTTGGGAGAGATGGGAATAATGAGAATAAAGGGAGAGATGGGAACGCTGCATCAAACCGGGATGTGCTGCATCAAACCGAGATATGCTACATCAAACCGGGATGTGCTGCATCAAACCCAAAATGTAGCGGACCGGCAGCCCGCTTGACTAATCTTCAGACTACATAATCCGCTACATTGTGTTTCCCTTAAAGCATATTCAGCCCCCTCCCTTCAGGAGGGTTGGGGTGGGTCTTAATATATTAAGTTCTCGCCCGTCATGTCCTTCGGCTGCTCCAGTCCCATGATATGGAGGATAGAAGGAGCGACGTCAGCCAGACGTCCGTTCTTGACCTTGGCCGAGTTGTTGTCGGTCACGTAGATGAACGGCACGGGGTTGAGCGAGTGGGCCGTGTTGGGGCTTCCGTCCTCGTTGACAGCGTTGTCGGCATTGCCGTGGTCAGCGATGATGATGGCCTCGTAGTCATTGGCCTTGGCAGCCTCGATGACCTCGCGGACGCAGTTGTCGACAGCGTGAACGGCCTTGGCGATGGCGTTGTAGACACCGGTGTGGCCGACCATGTCACCGTTGGCGAAGTTGACCACGATGAAGTCATATTCCTGAGTGTTGATTGCGCCGACCAGCTTGTCCTTCACCTCGTATGCGCTCATCTCCGGCTTCAGGTCGTAGGTGGCGACTTTGGGTGAGGGCACGAGTATGCGGTCCTCGCCCTCGTAGGGCTGCTCGCGTCCGCCGTTGAAGAAGAATGTCACGTGAGCATACTTCTCCGTCTCGGCCGTGTGGAGCTGGCGCTTGCCCTGTGAGCTGAGATATTCGCCCAGTGTGTTCTCCACGTTCTCCTTCGGGAAGAGTATCTCCACGCCGGTGAACGAAGCGTCGTAGGGCGTCATGCAGTAGTAGCGCAGTCCGGGGATGGTCTTCATGCCCTCTTCCGGCATGTCCTGCTGTGTGAGTACCTGAGTCAGCTCCTTGGCGCGGTCGTTGCGGAAGTTGAAGAAAATGACGACGTCGCCCTCCGATATTGTTCCGTCGACGGTGGCGTTGCTGATGGGCTTGATGAACTCGTCGGTCACGCCCTCGGCATAGCTTGCCTCAACGGCCTTGACCATGTCGTCGGCCTTCACGCCTGTACCACTGACGATGAGGTCGTAGGCCTCCTTGACACGGTTCCAGCGCTTGTCGCGGTCCATAGCGTAGAAGCGACCGACGATGCTGGCGATGTGTGCGCCGTTCTCGCGGCAGACAGCGTCAATCTCGCTGATAAATCCGGCACCGCTCTTCGGGTCGGTGTCGCGGCCGTCCATGAAGCAGTGGACGTAGGTCTCAGTGAGTCCATATTCTTTGCCGATCTCGATGAGCTTCTTCAGGTGGTCCAGTGACGAGTGGACGCCGCCGTTGCTGGTCAGCCCCATCAGGTGGAGCTTCTTTCCGTTGTCACGGGCATAGCTGTATGCAGCGACGATGCCGGGGTTCTGGAGTATGGAGCCATCCTTGCATGCACGGTTTATCTTCACGAGGTCCTGGTAGACGACACGTCCTGCGCCGATGTTGAGGTGTCCCACCTCCGAGTTGCCCATCTGTCCGTCGGGCAGACCGACGTTTTCGCCCGAAGCCTCGAGCTGTGAGTGGGCGCTGACGGCCGTCAGATAGTCGAGATAAGGCGTGGGCGTGTTGTAGATGACGTCACCGCAACCATGTTTTCCGATTCCCCATCCGTCGAGAATCATGAGTAATGCTTTCTTTGCCATTGTCTTTATTTATATTTAATAATGTATGAATTTTCCGCTGCAAAATTACTAATATTTGGGCGAAGGGCAAAATAAATGCCAGTAAAACACCACCCCAACCCTCCCGAAGGGAGGGAGCCGGATATGTCTTACACATCCCATCGTAGGGTCGCGACCCGTCGCGACCGCCTCCTTGTCTCGCGAGTTGACTTGCACGGAGGATTTGTGTGTATGGGGGGGGGTCTTGCCGTTGGTTATGTGGCACGGAGGCGGTCGCGACGGGTCGCGACCCTACGATGGGATGACCGGCGTAGCGCATGACGTCAGTCATGCCTTTGCGTGCTTCCGTATGCGCGGCGGCGCCATCTTTGTGTCTTTGCGTCTTTGCGTTTAAAATAAACATCCCTTTGTCAAATTAATTCCGAATTTAACCGCAAAATCCAGGGGCACTTTATAAAAAATCTCCGCCTCGCTCCCAAATTTTCAAATCTCACGAAGGTCAAAATCACGCGGTTTTTTAGACAAAAAATCACCCGATTTTGCAACTAACTATTATACAACCACTTACAATCACGCGGCCCCCTCTGACTCCCCCAAAGGGGGAGCTTGGGCTTCCCGTAAGGGCCCCGCGGGG
>JAFULM010000047.1 GCA_017483185.1 Prevotella sp.
GGGGGCTTTTTAGGTCCTTTTCGGCCCTTATTGCCCCCGAAAACGCAAATCTTTGAGCATTTTCCCAAACACGATTTTGTAAAGATATATCATCCCATTGTATGGTGACCGCTTCCTTGTCTCGTGGGGAAGAAGGATGTTTTTTCAACGCAAAGATGCAAAGCCACAAAGAGGGCGCCGCCGCGCATACGGAAGCACGCAAAGGCATGACCGACGTCATGCGCTACGCCGTTCGGTTTGTTGCGACATACGTGCAAGTGTTGTCGCATGACTGACGTCATGCGCTACGCCGTTCGATGTGTTGCGACATACGTGCAAGTGTTGTCGCATGACGTCAGTCATGCCTTTGCGTGCTTCCGTATGCGCGTCTGCGCCCTCTTTGTTGCTTTGCGTCTTTGCGTTGAAATATGCGGGTGGTTATGTTGGCACGGAGGTGGCTTCGACGGGTCGGACCCTACTTGTGGATGTGTACATATCAGGCTCCCTCCCTTTGGGAGGGTTGGGAGAAACTAAAATTTTCTACACCAGTGAGAGAGTTTTACAAAAACTTTTCGTAATATTGCACTTGCTTGTTGACTCTTTACTTTGATATTTCCGGACAGAAAACAGTACAATGCGTATGAAAGAAGATTATCCAATAGATGTCGTTATCCTTTGGGTGGACGGCTCGGATGAAGAATGGCAGAAGGAGAAAGCTCACTATAAGGGTGAGAGCGCTTCATGTGACAGCGTCGTGAGATTTCGTGATTGGGACAATCTGCAATATGTTTTTCGAGGAATCGAACGTTTTTGGCCGTGGGTCAACAAGGTCTTTCTCGTGACAAACGGTCAGCGGCCGAAGTGGCTCAATGAGGACTGCGAACGGTTGCGGTTGGTGACACACAAGGAGTTTATGCCTGCGGAACATCTGCCGACGTTCAACAGCAATGCGATAGAACTCAATCTGCATCGCATCGCTGACCTCAGTGAGCATTTCATACTGATGAACGACGACATGTTTCCGATACGCCCGTTGCCCCGGACCGAGTTCTTTCGGGACGGGCTGCCTTGCGACTATGCGCTGATGGCACAGCTGTATAGTATAAAAAGCGAGGCGGGATTTAACATCGAGGTGATGGACTTCTGCAATCTGGGCCTGCTGAACGCCCATTTCAGAAAGAGGCGAATTTGTTGCTGGAGGAATAGAAAACTTTGGTATGGAAGCTATCTCGGACTGAGTGGCATCTTGAGGAACTTGTCCAAGTGGCATCAATGTTTTTTCACCGGCTTTGATAATATACACAGTGTCCAGTCGTTCTTGAAGACCACGTTTGAGGAAGTGTGGGCTGCAGAGCCGGACTATCTGTGGAAAACAAGCGGAAGCAGAGTGCGGCATGACACGAATGTGACCCAGTATCTGATGCGCTACTGGCAGTTGGCCAAGAATGAGTTTGCGCCCAATCGTTTTGTCAATCGCAGGTGCTTTTCGATAGATGACAAAGAGATAGACGATATCGTCGATTGCGTCGGCAATCAGACGGCCGACATAGTCTGTCTGAACGACACGGAGGATGCAGTGATGACGGATGTCGCTCTTCTGAAAGAGAGAATCAACGGCACGCTTGAACACATTCTGCCGGAGAAGAGCTCGTTTGAGAAAGATGAAGAATATTAAGTGAAGAATGAAGAGGGAAGAATTTGCTGCCGCCTTTCCAACTGTTATTCAATCGCAGTTGGAAAGGCGGCAGCAAATTTTTCATTCTTCATTTAATCTTACCATTCCGCAATTTCCCGTCCTTTGCTGAAATGGAAGAAGTCGGCTATCGTGTCGAAATCGTTGTCCGTGAATTGCTGGTCGGCTGTCTCAAGAAAGCACAATGGCACTTCGCCGATGAATGAGGCCCAGCGGCTGAACGTGCTGAATGGTCCGATGATGCGGTCGCAGACGGACAGCGTGTAGAGGTCGAGAACAGCGGGTGACGGTTCGCAGGAGAAACGATAGCAGTCGCATCCGGTGAAGATAGCGGTGTCGAACGCCTCGTTGGAACTGATGAAGAACGCCACGCGACGGTCGGAATAGCACTCCTTCACGCGAAGCATGAAAGCGTGATACTGTTCGAGCGAATAGAAGAAACGGCCGTTGTTCCATGTGGCGTAGTCGCCGCGTCGTATGTGCACGCCGACGACAATGTCGGCCGTGGCCTTGATCCTTTTGATTAAGGCCTCGGCCTTGTCCGTAATCTCCTGTTTCGGTCTGTATATATGCTTCAGCATCGGTTTGGCTTGGGCTATATATCGGGTGTCGGTCCGCGTGTGCCATCCCTTTCGGCAACCGAAGAACCGGAAGATGCGGTCCATGCGCGGGTTGTGGGTCGCTTTCCATGTGAGCCCCTTATAATTGTTCCATCCGTTGCCGCGCTCTAAATACCATTTGTGGAAGAGCGGGAAATAGATGAACGGACAGTGGAGCAGGTTCGGAAAATCCTCTATCGTCCAGTCGTAGAAGATGATGACGAGCCGCTTGCGTCTGACGGCACATTCGGATATGGCGGCCACGTAACTCCACAGGCGGTTGCAGGTTTGGCCGGGGGCGTCACAGATGATTCTCATTCTTTTGTCGGTATTATTCGGTTGAGGCTGTTATATAAAGCCGGCTTGCGGGCGACGAAATACTTCATGCCACGTGTCAGGGCGAACAGGGTCAGAAAATAGAGCGTCAGGAGCGGCGTGAAAGTGATGACGCCGTAGCCGATCAGTCGCGGGAAGCTGTCGACATTGGGCTCGATGACGTAGTGGCTGACGGCTGTCGCGGCACAGAGGAACATGCCGGCGATGGCGTAGTAGGGCAGCATGCCGCGCCAATAGTCGCCGACGTGATGATGGAGACCACGGGAAAAGAGGAAATAGGGTTTCCAGAACATGGCGATGAAGAAGACGCTGACTATCTTTCCGAGCAGGATGCCGGCAATGCCGAAGAAGGGAGCGAGGGCGAGTGTCACGCAGATGTTGAGGGCGAGCTCGGTCCAGGCGGCCCAGACGTCGGAGAACAGACCGCAGGCGCTGATGTACATCTCCACCACGCCGCGCGACAGAAAGATGAAGAGGTTGAACAAGAGCAAAAAGACGATGGTGTCGCTGAGACGATATTCGGCTCCGAGCCAGCAGACGATGAAGGGCTGGAGGAACATCAGCAATGGGAATATGACAATCCCGACGATAAGAAAGCGAATGGCCGTCAGTTCCCAAAACACTTTCATGGTGTTTTTGTCGTTGCCTTCAGCTATGAGATTGCCGATGCCGGCGTTCATTCCGTCGGAAAGGATATTGACCAGGTAGTTTATCTTGTTGATGATGAGCATGTAGTTGTCATAGTAGGCAACCATCTTCAATGACACGAAAGCGAAGACGAGTATCTGGTCGCTGCGATGGAGGATGAAGTTCTTTATCTTCTGAATGAACACCTGGCGTGTCTTCCGGAGTATTTCGGGATATTCCTTGAGCAGTCTCTTCCCCTTGTTCATGTCAATCTGAAGCCAGGGATAGAGCTTGTCGATGCGCCGGTTGAACACGATGCAGCCGATGACGGTGAAGACAAGTCCGGTGATGACCCAGAGGTAGACATTCCTGTAATACCATGCCAGCAGTATCTGGACAAGGTTCTGGACGATGGTGATGGTCTGGAAATAGGAATTGACTACGTATTGTTTTTGGTTGGCGGAAACCAGCAACTGGCGGTAGTTGATGATGTATCCGGCCATTGACGAGGCGAGGAAAGAAAAGAAAGCGAAGTAGACCATGAACAAGTCTACCGGTTGGCTGCTGAACATGAGCGGGAAGAAAAGGCTGACCGCGACGCCTCCGGCGCCGATGATCAGTCCGATGGTGCGATAGAGATAGGCGAGGACAGACATGACGTCGTTAATCCGGTCCCGGTCGTCCACCTGCAAAGGTTTATACAGGAAATATGTGATGCTGGTTCCGATGCCCAACTCGGCCACGTTGAGGAAGCTGAGAATATTGCTCAACGCGCCGGTCAGTCCGATGAATTCGGCTCCAAGGCAGTCGAGAAAAATCTTGCGGGAGAAGAACGCAAGAAAGAGAGAGAGGACGTAGAAGAACATCCCCACCTTGATATTCATTATGCTTCTATGTATTCGTTCGCTCACAGTGTCGTATGTTTATGTGAATTGTGACAGTGCATTGAAGAAATCAGCGGCAAATCTTTCTTTTGTGAACATGACAGAGCGGGAGAGTGATGCCGCTCCCATCTTTTTCCTCAAGTCCGGGCTTTCGTATATCGTGTTTATGGCATCGGCCAGTCTTGCTGTAAAATCATCTCCTGTCGGCACGACGATGGCATTGTCGCAACCGACTTCCTCCGGTATTCCTCCGCGGTCTGTCGTTATGACGGGCAGTCCGGCTGCCTGCGCTTCAAGTACCGTTGTCGGAAACGGATCGTCCCAAACGGACGGGATGATGGCGGCGTCGGCCATGTGGAGATATTCCGGCATCTTGTCGTAGGGGATGAATCCGGTGAAGATGATGCGGTCCCGGATGACGGCAGACTTGGCTTTCAGTTGTCCGATGAAGCTGTCTGCAGTGTCGGACACGTTGCCGAAGAAGCTGTTTCCGATGATGACGAGTTTTATTTTGGTGTTGTCTTTCAGCTTCAGCATGGCGTCGATAAGCTCGCTCACTCCTTTGTCGCGGTTTATTCTTCCGCTGAAGACGAGCAGAAAGTCATCCTCTGCAATGCCGAGTTCATCTCGTTTGCTCCGAATATTGGTGTCAGGCGCAAATGCTCTGACATCGATACCGTTGCGGACCGTTGTTATCTTGCCGCCCGCTGAGCTTATCGTCCGCACTCTGTTGTTGATAAAGTCGGAGACGCAGATGACGCCCGACAGCAGATTGTGGATGTCTACAGCCCGTTTGGTCGTGCTGTTGAGATGGTCGTTGTGGAGGTGGAGTATCAGTCTTGCGTCGCTGTTGGCCCGCACTTTCATTGCATATCCGGGACGATTTTCCATTATGACGACGTCATAGCGGTTGCGGCGGATGTCCTTTATGGCGCGGTCGAGATAATACTCTATGTGATAATTGTAGTATTCGTCTCGGCTGACGGTGTGGAGCAGGCGCTTCCTGATCTTTGCGGCAAGCGTGTTTGTTTTGATGAATTTGTAGTGATTGACATCGGAACGGAGTGCCGGATGACAGAAGGCATGCTCGTGGTATATGCTATATACGGTGATGTCGTGTAGCCGGTGTGCTTCGTTATACTCCAGATAGAAGTCTGTGAGATTTTCGACGGCACCTCCCTGCACTGCCGGCACGGGCAGTATTCCTGATGTCAGTATGGCTATTTTCATCTGTCGTGCTTGGTGTGAATGAAGTTTTTGTTCTCGCGGTCAATCTTTCGTATGTTTGTGAACATGCGTAGTGTCAGTGTGGAGAAGGCTGCCAACTTGTTGAATATGGTCCGGGTGCGCATCTGCGGCGGGATGGCAATGAACAAAGATAGGCACAACGTGATGAACAGTAGCCACCATTTGGCGCTCCATACTGGTGCTATGATGAGCATGAGTATGGCAAAGACGAATGTCGTAACGATGAGAATGGAGCGCGGCATAAGCATCTGCTGTATGGTCTTGTCGATGAAATTGATGTTCCCGTGAATGATGGCGGAGGGTAGGAGGGGGAACATGGAGCAGAGACTGTTTATCTGAGCTGACATCCAACGCTGGCGTTGGCGCTGGAAATTGTCTTTATTGCTCACCTTCTCATCACGTACATGGATGTGTTCTTCGTATTTGATGAAAATCCTTTGAAACATCAGCAATGCCTCCAGTTCGCGGTCTTCGCCGGCGGTGGTCAAATGGCGGACATTGTCACGGAACCAGTCATAATCGAAACACATGCCTGAACCGATGAGTGCGGATGACAGTCCGATGCGGTTGTGGGCTTTGCGAAACAAGGTGTTGTTGATTTCTTCACTTATGCCGTCGAGCATGGCCACATCGTTGTCGGAGTTTTTGGCACACCGGTGACACTGTATGGCTTTGTATCCTCGGCCGCATGACAAACTGAGTTGGCTCAGAAAGTTGGTGTCAACGATGTTGTCTGCGTCCAGAATGACGACATAATCGTATCTTGCGGAAGTGTTGGCAATGGCAAATTGGAGTGCTTTCGCTTTTGAGCTCTTGACAAAACTGGGTGTTAGTAGCTTGATGGGGAGTTTGTCAAGCATTGCGTTCGTTTCCGGTTTCATGTGGTCAGAAACGACAATGATGTCAAAAAGCTCGGACGGATAGTCTTGTTTGAGGCATGTCGAGACGGACTGGTATATGACGTTGTCCTCTCCGTATGCCGGGAAAATGATGAGAAAGCGGTGCCGGAAGTCCTTTAAATATGTACCGTCAGTCCGTTCAGGGCTTTTCTTCCCTATCATACTGACGATAGCGAAGAAAAAAACGTATGCCACAGAACCTGCCATGATGAGCCATAGCAGAATGTCTGTGATATGTATGGAGGTCCAGAGCATAGGCGTATCAGTTTATGTTTTCAAACTTCTTTTTACGCCTGATTAGCTTTGTGATGTTGAGGAGTGAGGCAAGCATGATGAAAGGAGCTTTGACGAAAGACTGCTCCCATTTCTTGTCTACAAGATAGTCTGGTGTGGCAAGAGCGAAAATGAAGATGACGGTGGCAAACGTTATCCACCATTTAATGGCCAGTGTGAAGTAAATGAACGGCAGTATTACGCTCATGACGACAATGATAGCCATCATGATAGTTCGCGGAATAATCATCCATTGGATCAGTTTGTCTATCATGTCATAGCGTTTGCTCAATATCGCAGCCGGCAGATGGTGGATATTGGACATGATGGAGCGTAGCTGTGTGGAGGCCCAGCGTCCGCGTTGCTTGTTGAAGTCGGCCGTATGGCGTGTTTTTTCGTCATATACATGAATGTCATCGAAGTAGTCGACATATATCTGTTGTCTCATGAGCAGGGCTTCGATCTCCTTGTCTTCCCATCCGGTATTAATCTTTTTGATGTTTTCTTTGAACCACCTGAAATCGTATGCGATACCGGAACCGGAGATGGCAGCGGATAGTCCGAGTGTGATATGGCCGCGGCGGAAGATGGTGTTGTTTATCTCTTCAAATGTGGCGTCAAGGCATGCGATGGCTGTATCACGGTTTTTGGATAGTCTGTGCGCTTGTATGGCTTTTGTCCCGGCTGCCTCGAATGCGTCATTCATGTTCTGCAGGAACTCCGGTTCGACGAAGCTGCCGGCATCGAGTACAATCACAATGTCGTAGATCTTGAATTGCGGCAGGTTGTTGATTGCCAGTTGGAGTGACTTCGCTTTAGTGCTGCTTTTGAAGTTAGGCGTTAGTAATGTTATGGGATATTGTGCCAGATGGAAATTTGTTATTTCTTTCTGGTGGTCCGATATGACAGTTATGTCGAAAAGACGTTGTGGATAAGTCTGTCCGAGGATGCTTTTGACCGTTTGTTCGATTGTCTCGTCATTTTTGTATGCCGGAATGATGACAACAAATCTGTTCTGCCGTTTTGCAGCGCTCACTTTTGTGTGTTGGTTGAATAGTGCCGCTATTGTGAAAATAGCCATGTAGAGTGTCGTCAGGGCTACCCCGGCGAACAGGATTATGTCTATTATGAATATTATAAGCCACCACATACTCTTCTGGTTTTTATAGCTTTAGAAAGTTCGTTAATCCTTTTATTGTGGCTCCGGTCAAATCTCGGCGGCCACGCGCCAGATGACGGATGATGTCCTTTGGCGAAACGATGGTGATGATATATATGTAGGCAAAGAGCTTCCGGATGCCCGTGAAATTGCGTTTGATTAGCAAAAGTCTGTTGCGCGTTATGTAGTAAGTGCGTAGCGGACTATCTTGACCGGTAGTCTGGCTCTCTTTGTGGTATATTGTGCAGGCCGGCTCGTACCATATTTCATATCCGGCTTTTGTGATAGTCATGGACCAATCCAACTCTTCATAATAGAGGAAAAAACATTCCGGCATCATTCCTGCACGTTCGATGACTTCCCTTTTCACCATCATGGCGGCTCCGTGGGCGTATGGAGTGGGGTGGGGTGTGTCATATTGGCCGTGGTCCTCTTCTCCGAATCCGATGGCACGGTTGCGTGTTGTGATTCTGGATAGCGGTGTGTATCCGCAGTATTGTAAAGGATTGTCACCCCAAGCGAAACGTATTTTCGGGCATACGACACCAATCTTTTGGTCTGATTCCAACCTGTTGACCAATGATTTGATGTCGAATGATTTGAAGATGGTGTCATTGTTGACGAAGAAGAGATAGCGGCCGGTTGAGGCTTTGATGCCGAGATTGTTTCCTCCGGCGAAACCGAGATTTTTTTCCGAGCGTATGGTTTTCAGCTGGGGATATTTCTGTGAAATCATTGCGGCTTCGTCTCTATTTGAGGCATTGTCAACAACAATCACCTCCAATGAAGTGTCATTGAGGGGAATTGTGTCAATCAACGAGCAGGTGTCATCATACCCATTGTAGTTGACAGTGATGATGGATATGTCACAATCTCGATGCACGCTTCTTTTCCAGTTTTATCCGCTTCTTTTCTTCTTGTTCCGCAATCAGCGCTTCTTCAAATTTGTTGTAGTCGCCTTCAAATAGTGGCAGCGAATAGGTCAGTGCCATACTGCCGAATAATACTATTATGTTTGGGTATTGTGTCAATATGTTGTTTGCATATCCTCCGACATTGATGGCTGCAAAGGAGCAACAGAATGCCGCTCCGATGCCTTGAAGTGATTTATTCTTTATCCTGAATAATACGATATAGCATCCTCCGAACAGTGTGACAATGTTCACCAATGCAAACAGATATTCGCCGATGATACCTGTATATTCCCACAGATAGACGTAAGTGGAGTCTGATGCCGTCTGAGTGACAATTTTGTATTTGTTGTTGCTTGGTATTGCTTTCGGATCGACGGAAATGCCAAGTCCCCACGGGGCATCCTGCATGTATTTTTTCAATGCCTGCTTGTTGATGTCTCGGACGTTGCTTGAGGCATCGTCTTTATCGAATGCACTTCTCATTCGTCGAATCATACTGTTGCTTTGGCCAATGGTCGTGAAGGCGAGGAAAAAGGTGAAACTTGCGACCAATATGGTCACTATCGCTCCTAACTTGATTGATTTTGACAGGATGATATATAGACATGTGCCGGCAAGAAAACAAAAGATTGCCGTGCGGGTTCCGGAAGTGAACATGCTGTATGTGCAACAAGCTCCTGTGAAGAAGAAGAACAGTTTGTGTCTTTTGATTTTACTCGTAGCTCCGACTATGAAAAAAGCAATGGCTGCTGCTGCCATGTGGCAACCGAAGTTTGCCGCATCGGAAAAGAATGAGAAGTATCGGATCGTTCCTCCGATGATGTGGGTGGTTCGGCCTCCTCCCATCAGCCATCCGTTTTCGCCATTGTCAAATCCAAATGTTTTTTGCCTGAAGGCCCATATTGTGGCGATGATGGACATCACGGCCCATATCTTCAGGAAGAAAAACAGTCTTTGGGGATTGTTGATGACCAACGAAACGACCATAAATCCGAAGATTATTTGTAGGCCGAGCAGATAGGTGTTGAGAAACCAACTGCCAAAGTCGAAAGGCAGGTCGCATGTGTTGTTGAGTATTTCCAATACGAGATAACCGATCCAAATGGAGAACATGAAGTACATCGTGTTCGCGAGATACTTTCCGTTTTTCTCATTGATGTTTATCAGTTCGCTGAAGAGTAACAGGAATACCATCGGTTGTGATATCGCCGTTATAGGCAGGGGGATATTGACATATCTGCCAATTCCCATGATGACATAGTTCAAGACGAACAGGACTCCGAAAGCGAATAATTTGTATCTCAGGGTCAGGTAGATGGCAATGGGAACAAGCGGCAACATACAGACAATGGCAAGTCCCGGAATTCCCATGTTGTAGAATAGATACATTGAAAGCGAGAAAAGGAGAAGGAGCGAAATGATCCTTCCCCGATTCTCGTTTTTATATTCTGAAAAACTTTTTGAATAAGAGTTGTTCATCAGATAGTATGACTATTTTCTGTAGCGGTGAGTCCGAGTTGTGAGATGCGGTAAACGAAATTCTTGAACTTCGTATATGGCGGCAACTGTCCTACGAATTCTTCCACAGCATAGCGGCTACCCTCTGTGAGGTACATATAGAGCGAGTCTTTATTTTCAAGTTGCGACTGTATCTCCTTGAGAGCTTTGGCATCGATATCTTTCCACGTGCGGTTGGCTCGGGTAACCATCAGATTGACTGTTCCAAGGTTTAGTAGAGCCGGTACTATGGGGTGGTCGTTCAAATTCGGATATTCGATGATTGCAATTTCATCCGGCAGTATGTCAGGACAAAGGTCTTTGATATCTTTTGCCATAATATATTTACTGTCTTCTGCGAGGAAGTCTTCATCGTATGCCAACCGGCGTACTTGCAGACCGAGTGAGATCCAATAGTTCTCCAACTCTTGTGCCAAGAAACTCTTTCCGTTGGCCGCATCCGTAGACAAGAGATTGAGTACATTCTGCTGTCCTGTCTTGAAATGGGGCAACAGAGCCTTGCTCAGTTGTCTGAGAGACATGTCTGCGATGGTTTTGTTGTATCGTCTGTATCTCAGCGAACTGTCTTTCGGATAGCATCCCATAACCGGTATCTTTGTGATACGCTCCGAACGCATGCGGTCACGCAGTGTTCTGTCGAGCAGTTCGATGATGAGGAAGTATAGCGATGTCAGAATGAATGTCAGAATGAAAGCACCGAGCAAAATCATCATGCGATTGGTCGGTTGGGCGTTCATCGGGAACATCGGTGGATTGAGCACACGTAGCGTGGCTGTTGTCATCTGCAAATTGCGCTGACGCAGACGTGCGGCATTGAGGGCCTTCAGCATTTCCATGTAGTTACCCTCAATAAATCCGATGTGGCGGTCCTTTCTGTCAAGAGTCGCTCCGATTGGTGCGTAATAGAGAATCTGGCGGTCAAGTTTTTGGCGCATGATGTCCTGCGCTGTCATTTCAGCCTTTGTTTTCTCCAACAGCAACACTTGGTCCAGCCACTTTGTAAGCAATGAATTTGCTTTGACGCCGGTCTCCGTGCTGTAAGTTCCTGCCTCGATGTCGAGAGTCAGGCTTTTCACATGCTTGGTCGCGTCTTGCAGTTCTCGTTGTGCTTTGGCCAGTTCTTGCTGTGATTCGGCGTTGTTGCCGCCGCCCTCACTGCTCATCAACTGCAGATTGGATATGCGTGACTGTATTCTCGAGATGTCGCGTACCTGATTCGTAAAGTCCTTGTTGGCTCTGATTAGTTTGGCGCGGTTTCCGAGCTGTCTTTCCAGATAGTCCATCAGTGCTTTTGTCGTGGTGTAGTTCATCAGCTGGTCATTGTCGGATGTCTGTTGGTTGGCATCAAGAATGGTCAGCTGTTTTGTCTGCTCATCATAGTTGATGATTCGTTTTGATATATTGTAGCTGATGAGATCGTCCTCTGCGTTGCACAGGATGCGGTATAGGCGGGCAACCTCACGTTCGAAGAACTTGATGACATTGTTTGTCTCACCGAAACGTAACTGCTGATACTGGCGCGCAAATACCTCATTGAGGATGTCGAGCGTGTTGTATGCGATACCGGCATCGTTGGCAGAATAGCCTATGTCGATAATATCGCTATGATTGATTTGCATCACTTTCAGTCTCGACGTTATGTTGTTGAGTCCGAAATAGGTGTGATAGTTGAGCAGTCCGAAGAGGTAGTTATCCTGCGATGGCTTTTCGTATGCCTTCAGATTGGCGTATGTCGCTGACTCGCTGTTGCGGTTGATGAGTGCTTTCACGTCAGCCGGCACGGAGTTGTTCAGCTCGCGGAAATGCTGTGCGGAAATGTAGTTGTTGTCCTTGTCCGGATTCCCATACATCATGCAACGTGCGAACAGTCTCAGGGCCACTTCATGTATTGTATTGTCAGTGGTGACAATGAGCATGAGGTTGGTGATGTTTGTCTGTGCGTTTCCGCCGGCCACGCCGGTTCCACCTTCTATATTATATCCGGTGATCATACCCGTATAGATGGTGGTATTGGTATTGTAGACACGTTCCATGTTTCGCGTGAGGAACCATGCGATGACCAATGCAATCAGTGGGAGGATGACGAGATACCAACGTATGCGGTATAGAAATCTCACCAAATATCTGAATGTGTCCATATCTTTTAGGATTTAATGTTATTTCTTTGTTTCTTTACTTGCCTTTTCTTGGGCTTCCTTTTCGGCTTTTTCCATTTTGGAGACTCTTTTCTCCTCCTCTTTGGCGGCCTTCTTTATCTTCTTTTCCACAGCTCTGTTTTCACGTGCAATCTCCTTGTCTGTCTTTTCAATGGTGTTGTCAAGCGTGATGTCGGTAGTGGTATTGGTTATGATAGGTGTGTGTGTGAGTATTTCGAGTGTGATGATGTCGGTGGTGATCTCCGTTTGGAGAGCCTGATACTTGTTGACAGCATCCTGTTCGCGCAGTTTTGTGTAGGCAAAATCCTCTATGGACATGTTGCCTTGATGGAAGTCTTCCTGATTGAGCGCACCGGCACCTTGGTATATGGCGGCGTTTTCGCTGGCAGTCTTGAGTGATACCAGGTTGTTTGTGATTTTCACATACAGTGATGCAATCTGGAGTTTCAGCTGGTCGTACGCGATGTCTTTTTTGATCTGTGCCTGGTCGACGGCAAGTTTCTTGCGCTTTACCGAAGCCTTGAGGTCGAGAATGTCTTCCAGTGGCACGTTGAGGTTGACACCGATATTCCAGTAGTTCTGTTCCGTGCCTTGGAATTGATATATCATCTGGTTGTATGTGGAGGAGTTATTTCCCCACATATCCGTTTTACCGTAGCTGTAGCTGGCGTGTCCGCGTATATAAGAGAATATGTGCCTTTTTTGTTTTGCGACTTCGGCTTGTGCCATCTCCTGTGCCTTTGCGAGGTCTAAGATTTGCGGATTGGACTTTGCGTTCTCAAATAGCACTGCGAGTGGGGGCAGATGAAACTTTGAGAAATTAATGGTGCTGGACTCACTTGAATCGAAGAATCCGGCACTGATACCGCTGTCGTTAAATTGAGCCGATGCTTTCAGTCCGAGTCCGGCTACGAATAGTATGGTGAAAAATCTGAGCCTGTCCATTCTTGTTTCTACTTATAATTATAATAAGATAGTTTGTACCTTTGTTGTCCCGGTGTCATATTGCCGTGGTGTTGTTGAAGACATGTTCCGTGTTTCAGACATCATCCTTTTGTATGAAGGCCGTCAGTGTCCGGAATATGATTTTCATGTCCAATGCAAAATTATATGTCTGTCCGTAAGTGATGTCAAGCTGTTTGCGTTCTTCGGCTGACATCAGGCCGCCTTTGCCTCGTTCTTCCACTTGCCATAGTCCGGTCAGTCCGGCAGGAGCCATGAAGCGGTCGATACATTCGTCTCCCGTCAGCTTTTCTGCCTCGTAGAGTGGGAGAGGTCTGTTGCCCACGATAGACATATCGCCGCGCAGGATGTTGAACAGCTGTGGCAGTTCGTCGATACTGTATTTTCTTATGAACCGTCCCACTTTTGTTATGCGCGGGTCGTTTTCGATTTTGATGAAAGCGTTGTTGATTTCTTCTGTTTTCTGCTTGTTGAAATCACTTTCTGCCACAAGAAAGTCGTCACCGACCAGCATCACCTCCTCGTCGTCGAACATCATTGTCGATTCCGTGCCGGAATCCTCCATTTGTTTTTCCGCCTCGTTGCCAAGGGGAGACGTGATGACGACCTTTTCGTCTGCGGCGTCATGTTCGGTCGCATACTGGTTGTGCCCCTTGCTCAGTTCCTTTAGTCTCTGACTTGCGTCAGTGTACATGCTGCGGAACTTGAGGAAGTCAAAAATGGTGTAGTTTGTGCCGACGCGTTTGGACTTGAACAAGACCGGTCCCTTGCTTTCCAGTTTGATGGCGATTGTCGTGATGATGAATACAGGAGACAATATGATGATGGCCATACTGGCAAAAACGATGTCGAACAATCGTTTCCACAGAGGGATTTTGAATTGGAGTATCCGATATTTCGTGTCGTTGTTGTCGAAGAGCAGGTCTTCGCGGTCGGAGATGAATTGTATTTTCTTGTGGATTTCCGTCACTGACGCTTCTTTGGGGATAGTGTCACTGACACCGCTCTGCTGATATCTGAGCCTGTTTTTGTCAGACAGTTCGCCTGTGAGCAGAATGATGTATGTGTTCTTGCAGTTTTTGTGCAGATAGGTGATAGCCGTAATGTCCTCGTTGAGGATGGTCTGTTCAAAAAACAGGATAAATCTCTCGTCGCCGACATTCTTGGAGGGAGTACATACATGTTCAGCCTCCTTATAGTTGGCTGCCATGTGCACAAGTTGCCCCGGGATGTATTTGAAGCGTTCTTGTATCTTCGGGTCGTGACCTAAATATACTATACCTATCATATTGTGTGTCAGTTAGGCAAAATCTTTTTAACTCTGATTTTCAGTTCCATCGGGTTAAACGGTTTGACGATATAGTCTTCCGCACCGATTTCCAATAAGCGTATGCGTTCGCTGGTGCTGTCCTCGCTGCTGAGCATGATCACGGGGATGTGGCGGAACAGCTCGTTCTGCTTTATCCATTCGAGGAAGTCGTCACCGCGCATTTCCGGCATTCTGATGTCGGAGATGATGAGGTCGGGGGTATTGCCGGCCTGCAACCATTTGACACCTTGCAGCCCGTCCGGCAGCCACTGCACGTCATAATCGCTCATGAGATAAATGGAAAGGACCTTTGCGATGGTCTCTTTGTCATCAAGGATTAGTATCTTCTTCTTCATTTTGTGGATTTTTTGTTCTCGTTTTTTTGTTCAGCTTGGTTAGTAGGTAGCCAATAAGACCACGAAGAGCAGTCTGTTCAAAAGGCAAAGGTAATACAAAAAAATAAACAAAGTGCAAAAAAATTAATAAAAATGTAGTAAAAAGGAAAAGAAAGGGCCGGAAGTGGCAATCCTGTTTGGATAAAAAACCGGCCCGACAGTTGCTGTTGTCAGTCTGTCGGGCCGGTTGGATGTGTGTTGTAGTAATGTTCCGGCCGTAGTCCGGCTCATTACTTAATTGTCGTTTCTTGTGTTTACTTGATCATCACCTTGCGTGTCTTGACAGTGCCGTTGGCATAGATCTCCTTGATGATGTTGATGCCCTTGGCAGCCTTGTCGAGCTGTGCGCCGTTGATGCTGTATATCATCGTGCGAACCACTTCGCCGGCAGCTTCTGCGTTGGTGTTCACGTCCTTGATGCCGGTGATATAGTCATTCGACTTCTCACCCTGGTTCTTCACGTAGATATCAAAGATGTTGACTGTTCCGCTGTTGACTGCGGCAACCTTCACTGCCACGAGGTCAGTGCCTTCGTATGAAGCGATGTTCATTCTCCATATACGGTTACTGCCATCCTTGCCGTTGCTGCCGTTACCCTTGATGGTTCCACCGGTGATGTCACCAATCTTGACCCAGCTGTCAGCTTTTGTCGTATCAGCCGATACGTAGACCTCAGCCACACCGTTGTGACCACCGGCGTATGTCACTACGTCAAACGGAGCCTGATAGAAAGTTGTGCTCTGGATGCAGGCTGATGCGGGATCCTTTATGCCGTCATCGTTGCTGGACACACCGGCAAACTGAAGAGCGTTTCCTGTAGGACCGTTCTCTGTGTCGATGTCGTCCCATGCTGTCTGAGGATTGTATCCGTTGAAGTCAAGGACGTTGTGAGTGATGGATGCGTTGGTGTTCTGTCCCTGCTGTCCGTAGGTCTTGAATTCCCAACCGTTTCCGGGATTGATGACTGTCAGCTGATCTGCCGGCTTGTAGATGTTGATTGTGATGGGATCGCCTTCCTCGTCGACACCCTCTTCGGTTCCGATGATTTCGCTGGTATAGTAAGGATATGCGGCAATCTTCAATGAGCCCCAGTCGGTCTTGTTGTTGTCAAAGTGTCCGATGACGTCGAGACGCACCTTTTCGTCGTTGACATCGACAAATGCTGTCGCGTTCTCTGACGGCAGGAATGTTCCGTCCTCAGCCGTCTGTCCGGCGAAGGCTGTGATGTTCACGTGCTTTGTCACCTCGATAGGCTCGGTGTAGTGTGAGCAGCTCACGGTGTCGTTGGAACCGCGGAAGTTGTAGTAGATCACGTCGTTCTCGTTGGCCGGAGTCAGCGTGATGGTGGTCTTGCCGCTCTCCTTGGCCAGTGAGATGGTGGGAGCGCCTGTCACAGAGTAGATGCCTACGGTCTTCTCCTGAATTTTTCCGAGGTTATATCCTTCAGCCGTTGCGATGGCCTTGACGGTCACGTTGGCGTCGCGAATCTCGAAAGGTCCGGTGTAGAGAGTGCTCTCTGCGGTAGGATCAGTGCCGTCGAGAGTGTAGTAGATCGTGTTGTTGGGGGTAGAGCATGCCAGAGTGACAACGGTGTACTGGTTGCGGTACTCCAGATTGATGCTCGGTTTGGCAGCTCCGCCGACTGCAGTCTTGGAGTCTGCAAGCATCTTCACTGCATTGGGGATGAGCAGGGTGATGTTGTCGTTGATGCCGTCGAGTTCGTTGGCATACGGCAGCATGATGTATGCGTTGCGCTTGGCGTTGTGGATGTGGATAGCCGTAGCGTCACCGGCCGTAGCCAGCACCTTGTCCTTGGCGAAGATGCCGTCTTCTGCCAGTGTGACACCGGTGATGCCGGTGGTGTAGAGATTCAGCGAACCGTCTTCCAGAACGCCTTCACCTCCGAGGTCGTTGGGAGCGAACAGGGCGTTGGAGCGGTCTGCCTCTGCTACAAATGCCGTACCGGTCGATGTTGTCGTGGCCTTGCCGTAGCCCCAAGTGTCGTAGAGACCTGCGTTGAGGTTGAGCATCGGAGTGTAGGAGATAGCCTCCTTAAGGTTCTGTGCAAACGGGTGGGTCGGAGCGATGGCGCCGTCGACTACGACAACGCTATATCCTTCGAGAGCCTCGCGTGTGATGGCGCTCACGTCGCCGCTGAGGTCGACGGGCGTAATCTCTGCGTCAGCAACGACCATCTTGAGCGGTTCCTCGAGAATGCCCTGTATGATGCCGGTATATCCGGGGTATGATGAGTCGAAAATGTATGCGATGGGGGTGCCGTTGGGCTCCACTTGGGTGTCGCCCTCGTCAATCATGATGAGAGAGACGTCGATACCACCGGTAGTCTTGTCTCCCGAGCCGAATTTGATGGCGACGTCAACAGAGTCACCCTCCATCTGGATGTCTTCCTTCACTTTCCATACGAGAGTGAAGTTGCCGTTTTCGTCTCTGCCTTCAGCCGGAATATTTCCTCCGAGCAGGATGCCGTTCTCCGGACCGCTGACATATTCCATATTGTCGTCACCGACGATGTCACGTGTTTTGGCATCGCCGTTGGCGCTCCTTGCTTTCACGGTAATGGTCTGTCCGGGGACGACTCTCAGTGTGGCTGTCGTCTGTTGGCGTGTGAAACGAAATTGTTTGGGTCTTAAGATGTAATTGCCTTTCGACAATGCGCTTCCGTTGATATTTATTCCGCGCAGTTCTTCAATGACGATGCCGTTGGCCTTCAGCTCGCCTGTCATTTTTGTCTTGTCTGTGATTTCCTTCAACGAACCGTCGTCATTGAGCGTAACAGTCCAGTTGGTTGCGTCAGCCGTGCAGTTTTCTATGGTTGCCTCGCTGACTCCCTTGGTAAAATCATACGTCTTTTTCTGGTATTGCGCATTGATGCACAACGAGCCAACAAAAAGCAATGAAATAAGAGATAGACACTTTTTCATAAATCTTCTTTTGTTTTGTTAGTAAATTATTGTAAATTGATTCGTAATCTCAGTCTCGCGTATATATTAAATAATGTGTATGTGATAATGGTTGTATGATGGTGTCCGTATATCGTTGCAAAGTTATATAAAAAAAGTGATAGCATTGCGGTGTGTTTGCATATGATTTTTGATATTGTTCTTTTGTTTTTGGGAAGCGGACAAGAAAAGGCCTCTGAAATCACTTCCGGTCGGCTTGCTTGTTGTCATGAAAATATCATAAAATTAACATTTGAGAGCCGCTCGAAAAAACAGTTATAATGCTCCGATTTTAACATTGTCACGTCGTTTTCGGACAGAAAAAATCTTGTGGCCGAGCCGTAAGGGCCCCGTTGGTCCGCAACGGCGTGCCCGCCGGCTTCCAACGAGCATGCCGTTGTCATGCAACGGGCGCCCCGTTGCAAGGCCGTAAGGGCCTTACGGCAAAATGTCTTTGGCTGAAATCACTGCACACTTTTGCCGGTTTTGTCGTAACGTTCTGATGCTCAGGAAAGAACAGATGCACGCGAAATTTTGAAGAATTTACGGTCGTTGGACTTCAATTTCTGAATTCTTCAGAAATGCCGGAGTGTTTGTCAGAATAATTCCGAGTTTTTAACATTTTGGCTTTCGGCTGTTTGGAAGGAATCGGACGATAAAAAGAGAGGTTTGTTAAAGATATTTAAATAGGAGGATGCTGTATTGCTTATTATATATAAATGAAGTACTTTTGCCCAAAATAATCTATTAATAACATCAATTAAAAGTATTTGGGTACAACTAAAAAAGCATTATTATGAAAAAATTACTACTCGTGAGTGTTATCTCCGTTTTGGCTCTTGTCGCCAATGCGGAGAACCGTAAGTGGAATTTCACTAATTGGAGTGCTGCTACGGTAAACAATCTGATGGCCAAGACCGATTGGTCTGACATTGAGAAGAAAGATGGCACTGCGCCGACAGAACAGTCGAAGGACAACTGTTTCTGGCAGGTAGCGGCGTCCGGTACAGCCGACGGTGTGGAACTGACCGCCAACGGACAGCCCATCGCTGAGTTGCAGGGACTGCTCTACACCAACACGACAGACCGTTCGTTGGCTATCGCCGTCAACTATCAGCTGCCTTCTGCCGAGCCTTTCGGACCTTATCAGGGTGCGTCGTATCTTTGGCTTGGTAGTAGTGCCAAGAACTACTTTATCATTCCAAATGTAAAGGCCGGCGCGACCATCAAGATGGGAGTGGAGAGCCACAAACTTACCGATGCGCGTGGTGTCAAGCTCTATGTAGGTCATGGCACAAGCGGTACCTTGCTTAAGTCACCCGCAGGCACAGATGTTTCCGCTCCCAAGACATATACGGAGCAGGAGTGGGCAGTGCCTTTTGACCTTACGGACACGCCCAACGAGGACGGCACATACGACATCCAGATATACAACACCAACGGTTGCCACCTTTATTATATAGAAGTGTTGGAGGATGCACCTGATGTGGACGGCGCTACTCTGGCATACGTGTACGACTCACAGTGCACTGGCTATGAGCTTGGCAGTGACATTATCCGCACCATACTTTCGGAGAACGACCGTTTCGCTAACGTGAACATTGAGGATATCGACGTTTCCGGTGACATTTCAGCAATAAACCGTGACGCGCTGCTCAAGTATGACGTAATCATCGTCAACGGCTCCGTAGCGGAGACGAATCCGTTTGCCGAGACATTGAAGAGTGTCATAGCATACGTCCCGATGCTCAACATGAACCCCAATCTCTATAAGGCATGGGGATATGGCGAAGTCGCTGCGACAGGTCAGCCGGCAATGACGGTGACAGAGGACTACCGCGACAATATGCTCTTCCTCAACGGTGACGGTGTGAATGAATATATCGGTGAAGATGGCAGCATCGCCATGTACACAAGTGGCGAACTCAAGGGTGTGACGATACCCGAGGGTTCTTATTTCGCGGCAGATGAAGTGTTGGCAACGGTCGGTCAGATTGTTACCATGCACATGCACCAGCCCGGACGCAACACCTATATGTATCTTCCCTATACGGTGGACAACACCAATTATCCGGATAACAACCTCGTGTATGACATCTCGCTCAATGCCATCAAGATGCTCAACGCAACCAAGGCTGATGTGCCTCAAGTGTCTAAACCCACATTCACGGAAGATTATAAGAATCTCAATACCGATGTCACAATCAAGTGCGGTGTGAAAGACTCAAAGATATACTATACGACAGACGGCACCACACCGTCGGATGCAAGCACACTCTATACAGGCCCGATCAACGTCACGGCAGCCAACACCGTCATCAACGCCATCGCTTATGCTGACGGATATAACGCCAGTGAGGTTGCTCAGCTTGAAGTCGGAATCTATTCGACATCGGCTGCTCCTGAGATCAGTGTTGAACAGGGTGAAGGCAAGTCTACAGTGACCATCACTTCAAAGGAAGAGGGTGCAACCGTTTACTACAACACCACCGGCAGCAGACTGGTAGCAGAGTCTTCTGTTTATACCGAGCCGATTGTTGTCACAGAATACACGAACATCACGGCTTTTGCCGGTGAGGTGGAAGGCAAGAAGGCTTCAGAGGCTGTCACCAAGGCTGTCATGGTGGGCGGTAAGGAAGTCCGTATAGACGTCGTTTCTCATTTTGATTCCAACAGAACCGACTGGACTCCGAACGGCGCGTCGCTTCCTTATTATTATACAGAAGGAAAGAAGAACGGTTATAACTACTATAACACTCACGAAGAGATCGGTAAGGCTTCGGATGGTGTGACGGATTCGACAATAATCGTAATCGATGGTCCGGCAGAGAAACTGACGGTATGGAATCCCGGCAAGGGTTGGGAGCTGAAGTCCTACGGACAGGGCGCTCTGATTGAGAAGAACACAGTCTCTTCTGATATTGACAATACCAATACGGCTAAGCGTTATAGAGCAGAGACCGCACTTGACGCAGGTGCATCAGACTTCAATATCCTTTTCGGAAATGTATGCAAGAGTGATGGCAAGAACAACGACCCGTACTCATGTTCTATTCAGAGCACTGAAGCATTCCAGGGTCCGTTTGACATCGTCACTTTCGTAGGAAATGGAAGCGGTAGCAATCATCCCCGTGCTGACATATATGTGTCTACCGACACACTGAATGAAGCCAACTGGGTCAAGGTTGATACGGTGACTATCTCAAAGACTCAGCGTTACATCAAGAAGAGTCGTCTGAGCTATGAGGGAACCGAGAAGGTCTTTGTGAAACTGCAGGCTGACTTCTCAAGTGTGATGGTATTTGATGTTATTATCATGAATCATGGCGACAAGTCACAGGAAGTGACCGGCATCAAGGATGTTACCACTGGTAATGAAGCTGCCGGCGAAGTGGTTCGCACGATGATATACAGCATCAACGGCGCACAGCTCGACAAGGCCGCCAAGGGCATCAACATCATCAAGGAGATCTATGCCAACGGCGCTGTCAAGACACGCAAGGTAATGATTAAGTGACAAAATGCGGTGGGTTCCTTAGAACGACCACTGCGAAACACGAAAAACCCGGTGGGATGCCAGCGCGTCCCACCGGGTTTTTGTGTTTATTCCCTAAAATATCAAAGGGAAAAAGATATTATAAACGTATTCTAAATATAGAGTGAAGGAGCGAATAAAGAAAACAAACCAGAAACTGAAAACATATAGAAATATGGCAAACAGATATTTATTGGGATTTGACGTCGGAAGCAGTTCTGTCAAGGCATCGCTTGTCAATGCTGATACGGGAAAGTGTGTCGCTACGGCTTTCTATCCCGAACGAGAGGCTCCGATTATGGCTGTCAAGGCCGGTTGGGCAGAGCAGGATCCGCAGATGTGGTGGGACAACGCCAAACTGAGTTTGAAGAAAATCATGGCCGAATCGGGAGCCAAAGGTGACGAGATAGCCGCCATCGGTATCTCCTATCAGATGCACGGACTTGTCTGTGTGGACAAAGACCTCAAAGCCTTGCGTCCGTCCATCATCTGGTGTGACTCGCGGGCTGTGCCATACGGTGAGCGTGCCTTCAACGATCTCGGCAAGGACAAGTGTCTGGGACATCTGCTCAATTCGCCCGGAAACTTCACGGCCGCAAAGCTGGCCTGGGTGAAGGAGAACGAACCGGACGTATATGAGAGAATTCATAAGATAATGTTGCCCGGAGACTATCTGGCGCTGCGTCTGAGCGGTGAGGCCAATACCACGGTGAGCGGTCTGAGCGAGGGCATGTTCTGGGACTTCAAGAATGGCTGCGTTGCCGACTTCCTGATGGACTACTACGGTTTCGACCGTTCGCTCATCTCCGACATTGTCCCCACATTCAGCATCCAGAGCCGTGTCTCGGCCGAGGTGGCCGCTGAGACGGGACTTAAGGCGGGTACGCCGATAACATATCGTGCCGGTGACCAACCGAACAATGCGCTTAGCCTCAATGTGTTCAATCCCGGCGAGATTGCCTCGACGGCCGGAACGTCGGGTGTGGTCTACGGTGTGCTGGGTGACGTCAACTACGACCCGAAGAGCCGTGTCAACACCTTTGCACATGTCAATCACACGGCCGATATGACACGTCTCGGTGTTTTGCTTTGCATCAACGGAACGGGAATCCTCAACGCATGGGTGCGCCGTACGGTCGCTCCGGAGGGCATCAGCTATGCCGACATGAATGACCTGACGGCTACGGTGCCGATCGGCAGCGAGGGCGTGACGGTGATTCCGTTCGGCAACGGTGCCGAGCGCGTGCTGGAGAACCGCGAGACGGGATGCACCGTGAGCGGCATCAACTTCAACAAGCATGGCAAGGCGCACATCGTCCGCGCCGCCCAGGAAGGAATAGTCTTCAGTTTCTGCTACGGCATGGAGATCATGCAGCAGATGGGTATGGACATCCGCAAGATACACGCCGGACGCGCCAACATGTTCCTCAGCCCGCTGTTCCGCGACACGCTGGCAGGCGTAAGCGGTGCGACGATTGAGCTATATGACACCGACGGCAGCGTGGGTGCGGCCAAGGGCGCAGGTATCGGAGCCGGTATCTACAAGGACAACAACGAGGCTTTCGCTACGTTGGACAAATTGCAGGTGGTTGAACCGGACGAGGCCCGTCGTGCCGAATATCTTCAGGCATACGCCCGCTGGAAGGAAGCATTGAAGAAAGAAGTGAGTATATAACCTTATTTAAAATATAAAGAAACAATATTATGGCAAAAGAGTATTTTCCGCAAATAGGAAAAATCCCCTTCGAGGGAACTGAGAGCAAGAATGTGTTGGCTTTCCACTACTACGACCCTGAGCGTGTGGTGATGGGCAAGAAAATGAAGGACTGGCTGCGCTTCTCAATGGCATGGTGGCACACACTGTGCGGAGCATCAGGCGACCAATTCGGCGGTCAGACCCGCAGCTACGAGTGGGACAAGGCCGAGTGTGCCGTACAGCGTGCAAAGGACAAGATGGACGCCGGTTTTGAAATCATGCAGAAACTCGGCATCGAGTTCTTCTGCTTCCACGATGTTGACCTCGTTGATGAGGGTGCGACCATCGAGGAGTATGAGGCCCGCATGAAGGCTATCACCGACTATGCTCAGGAGAAGATGGCCGAGACCGGCATCAAACTGCTTTGGGGTACAGCCAATGTCTTCGGCAACAAGCGCTACATGAACGGTGCCGCCACGAATCCCGACTTTGACGTTGTGGCTCGTGCCAGTGTGCAGATCAAGAACGCCATCGACGCAACGATTAAGCTCGGTGGTCAGAACTACGTGTTCTGGGGCGGACGCGAGGGCTACATGAGCCTGCTCAACACGCAGATGCAGCGTGAGAAGAACCATCTCGCAAAGATGCTGACCGCAGCCCGCGACTATGCACGTGCAAAGGGATTCAAGGGTACGTTCCTCATCGAACCGAAACCGATGGAGCCGACCAAGCATCAGTATGATGTCGACACCGAGACCGTAATCGGATTCCTCCGCGCTAATGGTCTTGATAAGGACTTCAAGGTGAACATCGAGGTTAACCACGCCACATTGGCCGGCCACACCTTCGAGCACGAGCTGGCCGTAGCTGTCGATAACGGCATGCTCGGATCTATCGACGCAAACCGCGGCGACGCTCAGAACGGCTGGGACACAGACCAGTTCCCCATCGACAACTACGAACTGACACAGGCCATGATGCAGGTTATCCGCAACGGCGGTCTGGGTACCGGCGGTTCAAACTTCGACGCTAAGCTGCGCCGTAACTCTACTGATCCGGAGGACATCTTTATCGCTCACATCAGCGGTATGGACGCTATGGCTCGTGCTCTGCTCAACGCAGCTGCAATACTCGAGGAGAGCGAGCTGCCCGCAATGCTCAAGGAGCGCTACGCCAGCTTCGACAGCGGTATCGGCAAGGACTTCGAGGACGGCAAGCTGTCTCTCGAGCAGATTTATGAGTACGGCAAGAAGGTCGAGGAGCCTAAGGCTACCAGCGGCAAGCAGGAGAAGTATGAGACCATCGTGGCTCTCTATACGAAATAATCAGACTGCCCGACCTTACGCCTGACTGCGACTCGTCCGTCAGGAACGGATTAGGTCAATGACATAACGGGAAGCCTTTCTGCAGACTGACGAAGTCTGCGGAAAGGCTTCTTTTTGGAATAGGGTGGGAGGTCCGGCTATTGATGTAGCGCATTTTATCGTGCGCAGCAGGACATTCCTTGGCCGTTTTGGGCTTAATGGCGGGCAGATTTTATAACTTTGCATCTGACATACAAATTCAGATAAGAAATGATAAGACAGTGCACCATCCTTTTCGGATGTCTTGCTTTGGGCGAGTTGATAGTCTGGCTGACCGGAATCACTCTGCCGTCGAGCATCATCGGAATGTTGCTGCTCACGCTGTTTCTCCGGCTCGGCTGGGTGAAGACGGAGTGGATTGAAGGTCTGAGCGACTTTCTCGTGGCCAATCTCGGTTTCTTCTTTGTTCCGCCGGGAGTGGCGTTGATGCTCTATTTTGACCTGATAAAGGCCGAGCTGCTCCCCATAGTTCTGGCAACGGTGGTGAGCACGGTAATTGTGCTGGTCACGACCGGCCTCGTTCATCAATATCTGCGCAGACATCATGGCTTTTTTAGAAAATGAGTTCTTCCTTATCGCGCTGACTTTCGGTGTGTTCTTCGTTTCAAAGGCAGCGCAGAAGCGTACGGGTTGGCTGTTTCTCAACCCGATACTGATAACAATAGTATTTCTGATCGGTTATCTGAAGCTCACGGGCATAACATACGAGACGTATAACGATGCCGGCCATCTCATCGAGTTCTGGCTCCGTCCGGCCGTCGTGGCTCTCGGTGTTCCGCTCTATCGTCAGCTCTCGGCCATCCGCAAGCAGATAATCCCGCTTGTGGTTTCTTCGTTAGTGGGATGTATCGTCGGTATCATCTCGGTCGTGGCTACGGCTTTGTGGCTTGGGGCGAGCCGCGAGGTGGCGGTCTCGCTGGCTTCAAAATCGGTGACTACTCCGATTGCTATGGAGGTGACGAAGGCCGTCGGAGGAATCCCCTCGCTTACGGCCGCGGTGGTGGTATGCGTCGGAATCTTCGGTGCGATGATGGGATTTCGCATCCTCCAGTTCGGACATGTCACCAATCCGATAGCACAAGGTTTCTCTATGGGCACGGCATCGCATGCCGTCGGTACGAGCAAGGCGATGGAAATCGGCTATCACTATGGAGCTTATTCGAGTCTCGGACTGACACTCAACGGTATCTTTACGGCTTTGCTGACGCCGTTGGTGCTTGAGGCGATGGGACTGTTGTAGTTCGCCAATGTCACATATTCCTACAACCGGCGCTACATCGTCAATCTCACCGGCCGCTACGCCGGCATGTCTTATATTATTACTGTCCGCTAAACATTTTGAGTTGAATAAAAATTAGGGCTGATTCCATTTGCAGGAGTCAGCCCATTATCGTTATTTAGTAGTCGCGAAACAAAACATAAATAACGATGGGCAAAAGTACACATTTCTTCGGA
>JAFULM010000048.1 GCA_017483185.1 Prevotella sp.
AAATAATTCTGTAACTTTGTCCTCGGTGATCATAGCGATTATTGTTTGTAATTCTTTGTATTTGAGCACTATAAAGTTACAACAATTTTCGCTAATCACCAAATTTTCAAGCACTTATAATTCGTCGAACTCACGTTAAATTTGCGCTCAAACCATACTATTATGACAACAGAAGAACAACAGAAGAAGGACGAACAATACATGAGGAGGGCACTTGCCGAAGCCGAGCAGGCATTTGCCGAGGGTGAAATCCCTATTGGGGCGGTGGTCGTCTGTCGTGACAGAATAATCTCGCGGGCGCATAATCTGACAGAAACGCTCAACGACGTGACAGCCCATGCCGAGATGCAAGCCATCACCGCGGCGGCCAATCAGCTCGGTGGAAAGTATCTGACAGACTGTACGCTCTACGTGACGGTGGAGCCCTGTCCGATGTGTGCCGGTGCTATCGGCTGGGCGCAGATACCCCGCATCGTCTATGGTGCCCCTGACGCGAAGCGCGGTTATCGCGAGTTTGCCCCGCGGGTGATGCATCCTCGGGCCACGGTGACGGGCGGCGTGCTCGAAGAGGAGTGTGCCGGGCTGATGAAGGAATTCTTTCGAAGCAAAAGGGGGAAATAAATGAAGAACGAAGAGTGGATAACGAAGAATTTGCTGCCGCCTTTCCAATGTTGCCTCAAAATGTTAGCAGTGTTGGAAGGGCGGCAGCAAATTCTTCGTTCTTCACTCTTCATTCTTCATTATAGAGTTGAGTGGTTGCATGACGAAATCGCGTTCGTGCATGAGCGGATGCGGTATCCTGAGGTCCGGTTCGTCGACCGAGATGTCGTCGTAGAGTAGGATGTCGATGTCTATCGGTCGGTCATGATACTGCCCGTCGGAGGATTTGGCCGTCCGTCCGAGTTCGCGTTCGATTTGCTGTGTCAGTTCCAAGACGCGGCGCGGAGATAGTAGGGTGGTGCAGCATACGGCCGCATTGACAAACTGATGGTCGGAGACGAATCCCCACGGCTCCGTAACGTAGAGAGCCGACCGGCGCTCTATGGTGCCGATCAGCTCTCCGATGCGTTCTATCGCCTTGTTTATCGTGGCCTCGCGGTCGCCCAGATTGGCACCGAGGCCGAGATAAAGAGTGTGTGTCATGTCTGATTTTGATGTCCCTTTGAGATTCCCCGATGTTCTTAATCGTTGAGAATGAGCAGCGCGTCACCGTAGCATCCGAAACGATAACCGTTCTCCACGGCCTTGTCGTAAGCCTCCATGACTATGTCGTAGCCACCGAAAGCGGCCGTTGTCATGAGCATGGTGGACTCTGGATGATAGAAATTGGCAATCATGCTGTTGGCCATGCCGAACTCGTAGGGCGGGAAGATGAACTTGTTTGTCCAACCCTCATACTCCTTCAGCAGTCCGTCCGTGCCCACGGCGGTTTCCGTGGCACGCACCGTGCTGACGCCGACAGCACATACCCTGTGGCCGGCAGTCTTGGCGTCGTTGACAATACGGCATGCCTCGGCGTCGATATACATCTGTTCGGAGCTCATCTTATGCTTCGTGAGGTCCTCCACTTCGATCGGGTCGAAACTGCCGAGACCGCAGTGTACGGTGATGTATGAGAAGTTGATGCCGCGTATTTCCATCATCTTGAGCAGCTCGCGGCTGAAGTGCAGTCCGGAAGCCGGGGCCGTCACGGCACCTTCGTTGCGTGCGTAGATGGTCTGGAAGTTCTCCATGTCGTCCTCCGTTGCTGGGCGACGGTCGACGATGTAGCGTGGCAGGGGAGCCTCGCCGAGGGCGAAGAGTTCGCGTTTGAACTCGTCGTGCGGGCAATCATAGAGGAAACGCAATGTCCGTCCGCGGCTGGTGGTGTTGTCGATGACCTCCGCCACCATTGGCCCGTCCTCGTCGAAGAACAGTTTGTTGCCGATACGGATCTTGCGGGCCGGTTCTACGAGCACATCCCAGAGGCGCAACTCCTCGTTGAGTTCGCGCAGCAGAAACACTTCTATCTTTGCGTCCGTCTTCTCCTTTGTGCCATAAAGGCGTGCGGGAAATACCTTCGTGTCGTTGAATATGAATGTGTCGTTCTCGTCAAAATAGTTCACGATGTCCCGGAACGTGAGGTAGACGGGGTTGCCTTCGGCGTCGGTCATGTCGTTGCCGTCTGCATCTTTCTTGCACATCTCGATGGTTTGGCTCTTGCGGTGTATGACCATCAGGCGGCAACTGTCTCGGTTGTACACTTTCTCTACGGTGCCGTCCTCGTTGTCGAACGCGCGGAACGGCGGTTCCAGTGCCAGCTGTGATTCCGGCAGTTTAAACTTGAATTGTGACAGTTTCATATCCTAAAAAATCTCCTTTCTTGTTGCTTGTTCTTATAAATCAATACTAAGGCTTGTCGCTCAAGCCTCCGTTTAACGTTCATGATTCCTGTTGCGTTTTCTCACCATGACATAGCTCAGGCAGGTTCGGCTCTGCTCATAGCTTAATGACAATGTTCGATGGGCTGTGCTTCGAGCCATGCGGGAAACTCGTCGAGTGTCAGACAGCTGTCGACGCAGACCTTGCCGACCCTTGTGCGTCGCAGGGCGGTCAGAAAAGCGCCGCTTCCGAGGGCCTCGCCGAGGTCGCGGGCCAGTGCCCTGATGTATGTCCCCTTGCCGCAAACGACGCGGATGGACATCTGTTTGAGTTGCGGATTGTAGTCCGTCAGCTCAATCTCGTCAATCCTGAGCGTCTTGGCCTTCAGCTCCACATCCTCTCCTTTGCGCTTCAGTTTGTAGGCACGCTTGCCGTCCACCTTGACAGCCGAATATTCCGGCGGCACCTGCTGGATGTCCCCGACAAAGCGCGGGAGCGTCGCGAGAATCAGCTCGCGGGTGATATGGGCGGTCGGGTAGGTGAAGTCGACCGTGTGCTCGCGGTCATAGCTTGGCGTCGTAGCGCCGAGTTGTAGCGTCGCTGTGTATTCTTTGGTGTGATACTGTAGCGTCTCAATCTCTTTCGTCTTCTTTCCCGTGCAGAGTATGAGCACCCCCGTGGCCAGCGGGTCGAGCGTCCCGGCGTGGCCGATTTTCACCCGTTTGATGCCGAGGCGGCGCGAAATGAGCGTGCGCACACGTGCCAACGCTCCGAAACTGGACATGCCGTAGGGCTTGTCGATGTATATGATTTCTCCTTCGGTGAAGTTCATCGGCGATGGATTACTGTATCAATGACATGACTATCGTCACCGCTCCGGCCACGGCGCAGTAGACGCCGAAGTAGATGAGTTTGCCTCGTTTGACGATGTTGATCATCCACTTGCAGGCCACGCAGCCCGAGATGAACGCAGCGACGAAGCCCACCACGAGTGGCAGGGTGTCGATACCGCCGAACGCCTCTTCGCCCTTGACGGCCTTGAGGACGTCGAGCAGGGCCTCGCCGAGTATCGGCGGGATGACCATGAGGAAGGAGAACTGCGCCAGATTTTCCTTCCGGTTGCCCAACAGGAGTCCCGTGGCGATGGTGCTGCCCGAGCGTGAGAGTCCCGGCATGACGGCGCAGGCCTGTGCCAGACCGATGATGAAGGCGTCGCGCAGGCTTATCTTGTCTTTCTGACGTGGCTTGGCGTAGTATGAGAAGGTGAGCAGGGCGGCTGTCACGAGGAGCATGCAACCGACGACGAGCAGTCCCGAGCCGAAGATTTTCTCCACCGTGTCCTTGAAGAACACGCCCACGATGCCGATCGGAATCATCGACACGGCGATGTTGAGGGCGTAGCGCGTCTCGTCGTTCAACCTGAACTTGAACAGTCCGCGGACGATCCAGTCTATCTCGCTCCACAGGACGACGAGCGTGCTCATGACCGTGGCCACGTGGACGAGCACGGTGAATGTCAGATTGTCGGCGCCGTCGAGGTCAAACAGTGCCGCCCCGATGGTCAGGTGGCCGCTGCTGCTGACGGGCAGATATTCCGTCAGGCCCTGCACGAGGCCGAGTATCAGTGCTTCAAACCAGCTCATCCTTATGCCTCCTTATTTATTTCCTTGTCGTCAGAACAACCGGCGTACTTGTCCTTGGGCCGGCGGATGATGGCGTAGACGATTGACACGAAACCGGCGAGGCAGACCACCGGAGCCACTTTGATGCGGCGGGCGCTGAATATGTCCGGATCGTAGGTCGTGTCGGTCGAGCCGGAACCGCTCATGAGGATAAAGCCGACGACAACCACCGCCATGCCGATGGCAAGGAGGATGAAGTTGGTGCGGTCGAAAGCAAAGTTTCTTTTGTCCATAACTTTTGTATGTCTCTTATTATATAATAATGTTTGTGGTAAGTCCGTCGGTTAAATCTTGTAGAGTTCGCCGGCCGTCATGCGCAGGAACTTGTTGACCGAGAGCCATGCGCAGACGGTGGTGATGACGATGCCGAAGAGCAGTATGGCGGCCGCTGTGATGGCGAGCTCCTGCCACGTGATGACGGTCATGATGGCCGGTTCGTAGTTGTAGAGGGCGTAGATGCCGCCTCCCAACGACCCGCAGGCCAGCACGGCAGCGATGATGCCCACGCCCACGGCGCGGCGGAGGAAGGGGCGGCGTATGAAGCCCCATGAGGCTCCGACGAGCTTCATCGTGTGGATGTTGAACCGGCGGGAGTATATGCTCAACCGGACGCTGTTGTTGATGAGTGAGAACGATACGCAGGTCAGCAGGACGGCCAATACGAGGAAGACCATGCTCAGCTTGCGCAGATTGCTGTTGACCTTGTCCATCAGGTCCTCCTGATAGGCCACGTCGGTCACTTCGGCCCGCTTCTTCAGTTCCTTGGATATCCACTTCAGCGAGTCGCAGTTGGCGTAGTCGGCGACCATCTTTATTTCGAGCGTGGCCACAAAGGGGTTGAAGCCGAGAAACTCCGACGGATCCGAACCCATAGCCGCACTTTGCTCTATTTTGGCCTGTTCGCGGCTGATGTAGCTCACGTGGCGTGTGTAGGGCCGGCGGTAGAGGTCGCGGCAGAGCATTTTTGCCCCGTTGTCGGATACTTTGTCGCCCAGCATGACCGTCACCGTGAGGTTTTCACGGACGTATGACGAGAGGTTGTGGGCGGTGAGCACGGAGAATACCATCATGCCCAGCAGGATGAGCACCAGCGTGGTGCTTATGCACAATGTGACGGCCTGCAGACCGGTGTGTCTGCGGGCTTTTTTTCGTTTCTTTCCCATTCAGTGAAGATGTAATACACCTAAATTGTTGCAAAAGTAACAAAAAAACCAGTAACCTCCGGTCCATTTAACATGTATTAACCGCTATCGCGGCTCATTTTTGTTGCGGTGTCATGGTATGTTGGTGGCATCGTAAACGTAAAGACATCGTAAGTATGGAATTTCAACGCAAAGACCGCAAAGGCACAAAGAGGGTGTTGCAGAACTTACATAGAAGTCTTTAAGTGGGGTAATCGCAGTCCCCTCCTTCCGAAGGAGGGGCAAGGGGTGGTTAGTCATCCACCACCACCTAAAACAATGTTCATCAATGAGTTGTTGTCTAACCACCCCTAACCCCTCCTTCGGAAGGAGGGGACTGCGATTACCCCCCCCCACTTAAAGGCTTCCATGTGAGTTCTGCAACACCCACAACCACCACGGACGTAACGACTCTGCGACATCGCGCCATCGTGTTTGCACTTCACTTTATCGTCAATGATGCTTTGCGTTTTTGCGGTCTTTGCGTTTGCATAAAGCGCTTCGCACGTTTTTAACACCCCGATAGTCGGATATGTCGGAGTTTTTATGTACTTTTGGCCGACAAAATCCAATGCCAATGAGTACAGTAATCTATCCATCACCGATATTCGGACCAGTCCACAGTCGCCGGCTCGGCGTCTCGCTCGGTATCAACCTGCTCCCCGCAGACGGCAAGGTATGTACGTTCGACTGCATCTACTGTGAGTGCGGGTTCAACCGCGACCATCGCCCGACGCGCCCCCTGCCCACCCGCGAGGAGGTGGCGGCGGCTCTTGAGGCCAGGCTGCGCGACATGCAGGCCAACGGTCCCGCCCCCGACGTGCTGACCTTCGCCGGCAACGGTGAACCGACCGTCCATCCTCGGTTTGCCGAAATCATCGACGACACCATCCGGCTGCGCGACCGCTATTTTCCCGAAGCGCGCATCTCCGTGCTCAGCAACTCCACGCAGCTCCATCGTCCCGACGTCCATGCCGCCCTGATGCGTGTGGACAACAACATCCTGAAGCTCGACACGGTCTGTCCGCGCTATATCGCCGCAGTCGACCGTCCGACGGGAACTTATTCCGTCGATGACGTCGTCGCCGGTATGAAGGCTTTCGGTGGTCATGTTATCATACAGACGATGTTCATGAAGGGCACGTCGGACGACGGGCACAACGTCGACAACACGGGCGAAGACTATGTCGCCCCGTGGCTTGAGACCGTCCGGGAGATCGGGCCGCAGAGCGTGATGATCTACACCATCGACCGGGAGACACCCGACCACGGACTGCGGAAAGCCACGCGGGAAGAGCTCGACGCCATACGCGACCGTGTCCTCGCGGCAGGCATCCCGTGCACGGCGTCTTACTGAAAAAGTGGTGTCTTGCTGAAAAAACGCGTTCCGTCACGCGGGACGTAACTCTCTGACAGTCATTGAAATCCGACGGCGGAATTTCAATGACTTTTTTTGTGCCATGCAAAATCGTGCCGAAATCCCACTGTTTGCCCGTCCGTGAAGTTGTATTGATGGTTAAAAAATGTTATTTCGGCTGTATGATTGCCTTGTCAAAGCATCTACTGCTTATAGATAATTGCATTTCAGCAAACATCAACGTAACAAGCTCATTTGGAAGTCTTTACGTTGGGTAATTATGCCTCACCCACAAGTAGGGTCGCGACCCGTCGCGACCGCCTCGTTATGCCATCGTTTTTACCCATACGTCCCCGTCAATATATCCTCGCCAAACCATCTTTTGTCCCGTCAGCGTGGCGGTCGCGACGGGTCGCGACCCTACTTGTGGGAGGGTGCGCCCTCACTGAGATTGCCAAATGTAAAGGTCTTCAAATGAGCGTGTTACGTTGATGTTGGCAGTGTGAGTCATGTATGGCGTGTTGGGTCGGTTGTGTCTTGAGGTTCTTGCGGTTGTTTGACAACCATGATAACTTCCTCTGTATGTCAAGATAATATCACGGAATTTAACTTTTGAAAATGCTCCGAAAAAACGGCGGCAAAGCCGAAATCTTGACAAAACTACGTCGCCGCGCTCCAAAAATCTGTCGGATGTCGAGCCGTAAGGGCCTCCCGGGGTCGCAACGGGCACGCCGTTGTCCGCCAACGAGCACGCCGCCGCGATGCAACGAGGGCCCCGTTGCAACCCCGTAAGGCCCTTACGGCAGAAAGAAACCGGCCAAAATGTTGCACACTTTTGCTGATTTTGATGTAACGCGCTGATGAACAGACTGTAAAAGATGCACGCTCATTTCTGAAGAATTTGCGGCCGAGGGATTTTTATTTTCAAATTCTTCAAAAATGAAGAGGCATTTGTTGTGATTATTCCGAATTTTAACAATTCCGTAGGAAAACCATGCTTTTCCGTCAGACGCGGTCAGAACGTCATTTTTTCCGATTTTCGCGATTATCCCGGAGTTTTTGTGTAATTTTGCAGCCCGAATTCAGATATACCGGAGAAAAAAGATGAAAATATATACTGATGAAGAACTGGCGCAGATACTCGACAAGAAAATCTTCCGTCAGATATCGGCGGTAGCCGACCGCCTCGGCGTCGAATGTTATGTCGTGGGCGGATATGTCCGCGACATCTTCCTGCAGCGGCCGTCCAACGACATCGACGTGGTCGTCGTGGGCAGCGGCATCAGCGTGGCTGCCGAACTGAAGCAGATGCTCGGACGCAAGGCCCATCTCTCCGTCTTCCGCAACTTCGGGACGGCACAGGTGAAGTGCGGCGATACCGAGGTCGAGTTTGTCGGAGCACGCCGTGAGAGCTACAGCCACGACTCGCGCAAGCCCGTCGTCGAGGACGGTACGCTCGAGGACGACCAGAACCGCCGCGACTTCACCATCAACGCTATGGCCATCTGTCTCAACGGCGACCGTTTCGGCGAACTGGTTGACCCCTTCGACGGCATCTACGACCTCGAGGACGGCATCATCTGTACGCCGCTCGATCCCGACGTGACCTTCTCCGACGACCCGTTGCGCATGTTGCGCTGCATACGCTTTGCCACCCAGCTCAACTTCCGCATCGAGGATGAGACCTTCGACGCTCTCGAACGCAACGCCCACCGCATCAAAATCATCAGCGGCGAACGCATAAAGGACGAGCTCAACAAGATCATGCTCACCCCGACACCAAGCCGCGGATTTGTCGACCTGCAGCGCTCGGGACTGCTCAACCTCATCATGCCCGAACTGGCGGCCCTCGACATCGTCGAGACACGCAACGGACGGGCTCATAAGAACAACTTCTATCACACGCTGGAGGTCGTCGACAACATCTGCCGTCGCACGGACTCACTGTGGCTCCGCTGGGCCGCACTGCTCCACGACATCGGCAAGACGCGATCCAAGCGCTGGGACAATGCCGCCGGATGGACATTCCACAACCACAACATAATCGGCGCAAAGATGGTCCCGCCGCTCTTCCGACGGCTCATGCTGCCGCTGGACGCCAAGATGAAGTATGTCCAGAAACTGGTCAACCTCCACATGCGCCCGATCGTCATAGCCGACGAGGTGGTCACGGACAGCGCCGTCAGACGGCTGATGAACGACGCCGGTGACGACATCGACGACCTCATGACGCTCTGTGAGGCTGACATCACGAGCAAAAATCAGATTCGCAAGAAGTGTTTTCTGGAAAATTTCCGTATCGTCCGCGAAAAACTGACCGACCTGAAGGAAAAGGACTACAAGCGTCTCTTGCAGCCGTGCATCGACGGCAACGAGATAATGGAGATGTTTCACCTGCCGCCCTGCCGCGAGGTGGGGACGCTCAAGCAGACCCTCAAGGACGCCGTGCTCGACAACCGGGTCGCCAACGAGCGCGAACCGCTCATGGAGTTGCTCATGGAGAAGGCCCGCAAGATGGGGCTGGTGTCTTAGGAGCTTGTCTTTTTTTCGAGGAGGGAGGAGGGTGGAGTGAGGAGGGAGAATAGTCATTGTGCATGCTTTTTTGTGCAATAAAAGCATATCTCCCTCCTCCCTCCACCCTCCTCCCTCCTCGAAAATACCCTCCTCCCTCCTCGAAAATACCACAAAAAATTATTTAAACAACTAACAAATATTCTTAAATATTGCCCGCCGCTTATTGCCGAATTATGATAATATGGTATATTTGCAACCTGAAAACCGAACGAGACGAAAAAGTTTTCAGTGCTGGTATGTATTAATCAGATATTAACAAAGTAGTAATATATAAATAGGTATGAAACAGAAAAAGATGTTTATCATTACGGCAATGGCCGCAGCGGTGCTTGCTTCATGTGGTGGCGGAAGCCAGGGCAAGCCTAACTTTGGCGACAACGAGTATGCCGTAAGAACGGTACAGACGACAGACACGGAGTTGCAGAACACTTATCCTGCAACAATCAAAGGTGTGCAGGATGTGGAAATCCGCCCGAAAATCGCCGGATTCATTACGAAAATCAATGTAAAGGAAGGTCAGACCGTGCGCAAAGGTCAAGTGCTCTTCGTCATAGACAATGTCACATACGAGGCTGCCGCACGTCAGGCAAAGGCATCTGTCAACGCTGCCACAGCCCAGCTGAACACATCCAAGCTGACATACGAAAACAGCAAGAAACTGTTTGAGAACAAAGTCATCGGTGACTTTGAACTCCAGTCGGCACAAAACGCATACGAGTCGGCCAAAGCCGCTCTGGCACAGGCTGAGGCCAGCTATGCTTCCGCCAAGCAGAACCTCGACTTCTGCTACGTGACCAGCCCGGCCGACGGTGTCGTCGGCGAACTGCCCTACAAGGTCGGCGCGCTCGTAAGCTCGTCAAGCCCGCAGCCGCTGACAACCGTCTCGGACAACAAGACCATGCAGGTCTACTTCTCTCTGACGGAGAAAGAGCTGATGACCATGACCCACTCTGATGGCGGTCTGGACGCTGCCATCAAGGACTTCCCGGCACTCAAGCTGCAGCTGGCCGACGGAAGCTTATACGGCACAGCCGGTCGGGTGGCCGCAGTGAGTGGCGTCATCGACGCTTCCACCGGCACCGTGCAGGTGCGTGCTGACTTCGACAACCCCGGACAGAAGCTCAGAAGCGGCGCTTCCGGCTCAATCATAGTCCCCACCACCTCACAGGGCGCTATCGTCATCCCGCAGTCTGCCGTCATGCAGGTGCAGGACAAATATTTCGTCTACATCGTCGGCAAGGACAATAAGGTGAAGTACAGCCCCGTCACAATCAATCCCAACAACGACGGCAAGACATATATCATAACGAGCGGTCTGAAGACCGGAGACATCATCGTGGTCTATGGCGTGACAAGTCTTACTGACGGCACGGAGATCAAGCAGCTGTCGGAAGCTCAGTATGAAGAGAAGCTGAAGAAGGCAGAGAAGCTCGGTGAAGCACAGGGCGATCTGGGCGAGTTCAAAAAAGCAATGGGAATGTAATTTTAAGTAAAGACAGACAATGAAATTAGATAGATTTATCGAACGCCCGGTACTGTCGACGGTGATTTCCATCCTGACAGTGATCTTGGGTTTCATCGGACTGGTGTCGCTGCCAATCGAGCAGTATCCTGACATCGCTCCGCCAACGGTGATGGTGCGCGCGTCATACAGCGGTGCCAACGCCGAAACCGTGCTGAACTCCGTCATTGCCCCGCTGGAGGAGCAGATCAACGGTGTGGAAGGCATGACATACATGACATCATCGGCCACCAACGACGGCTCGGCCATGATCACCGTCTACTTCAAGCAGGGTGCCAACGCCGATATGGCGCAGGTGAACGTGCAGAACCGCGTGTCGCAGGCGTCAGCCTTGCTGCCGGCCGAAGTTACACGTGCCGGTGTGCAGGTGATGAAGCGCCAGACCAGTACGGTGCTCATCTTCGCCCTCACCGGTGACCCGGAGAAATATGACAACCAGTTCCTCGGCAACTACGCCGACATCAACATCATTCCGGCCATCAAGCGTGTCAACGGTGTGGGTGAATGTCAGGCAATGGGTCTCCAGTCATACACAATGCGTCTGTGGCTTGACCCCGTGAAGATGAAGAACCACAACCTCATGCCGAGTGACATCACCGGCATCCTGGCTCAGCAGAATATCGAGGCCGCTCCGGGTAAATTCGGAGAGCAGACCAACAACCAGTATGAATATACCATCAGATACAAAGGACGTCTGAAGACACCGGAGGAATTTGCCGACATGATCATCACGAGCGACACCGACGGACAGACCGTTCGCGTGAAGGATGTGGCCAAGGTCGAGCTTGGAGGTCTGTACTACTCGTTCAAGCAGGCCGTCGACGGACAGTCTTCTATCATGATGATGGTAACCCAGACAGCCGGAAGTAATGCCACGCAGATTGCAAAGGACATAAAAGCCGTGCTGGCAGAAGCGAGCAAGTCTCTGCCGCCGGGAACGGAACTGAAAGTGATGCAGGACGTGACCGAGTTCCTCGACGCTTCAATCCATGAGCTCATCAAGACTCTTATTGAGGCATTCGTGCTCGTGTTCATCGTGGTTTACATCTTCCTGCAGGACATGCGGTCCACGCTTATCCCGCTTATCGCCGTGCCCGTGTCATTGATAGGAACGTTCTTCTTCCTATACGTGTTCGGCTTCTCGCTCAACCTACTGACGTTGGCCGCTCTCGTGCTTGCCATCGCCATTGTGGTCGATGACGCCATCGTGGTGGTCGAGGCCGTCCATGCCAAGCTTGACTTGGGCTACAAGAGCGCCGTGACGGCATCGAAAGACGCCATGAGTGAAATCTCCGGCGCTATCATCTCCATCACGCTCGTGATGTCGGCCGTGTTCATCCCCGTGTCATTCCTCGGCGGTACGAGCGGAACGTTCTATCGTGAGTTCGGTGTGACAATGGCCATCTCTATCGTTATCTCGGCCCTCAACGCCCTTACGCTGTCGCCGGCTCTCTGCGCCATCCTGCTGAAGCCGCACAACGCTGACGGAACGGAGCGGAAGATGTCAAGGATTGATCGTTTCCACGCTGCGTTCAACGCATCCTATAACAAGATGCAGAAGAAATACCAGAACGGTGTGCGCCGCATCGTCGAACGTCCTGTCATAGCCATTATAGCCGTCATTGTCGGTATTGCCGGAATGGGCTTGCTGATGGCAAACACCCGTACCGGTCTTGTGCCCGATGAGGATACAGGTACACTCTTCGTTACCGTTGCCACCAATCCGGGTACGAGTCTTGAGAAGACCGACTATGTGATGGACCAGGTGGACAACATGTTGAAGTCGAACCCGGCCATACAGAGTACACTGCGTATCACCGGTTACAGCTTCATCGGAGGTCAGGGTTCCAACCAGGGAACGTTCATCGTCAAGCTGAAGAGCTTCGAGGAGCGCAACGGTTCCGAGGGCCCGCTGAAGTTCTTCGGTGTGCACAATCTCGGTTCGAAGATGGTGCTCGGTATGATCTACAAGCAGACTGCCGCCATCAAGGATGCTCAGATATTGGCATTCCAGCCGCCTATGGTGCAGGGATTCTCTGCAACCAACGGTCTGACATTCTCCATGCAGGACCGTACGGGTGGTGACGTGAACAAGTTCTTTGACGTAACGCAGAAGTTCCTCGGCGAACTCAACAAGCGTCCGGAAGTGTCGAACGCTATGACTCAGTACAACTCTAAGTATCCGCAGTATATGATGGACGTGGATGTGGCCAAGTGTAAGCAGAGCGGCATCGACCCGTCGGTAGTGCTCTCCACGATGCAGGGCTACTTCGGAGGTCTCTACGCATCCAACTTCAACAGCTATGGTAAGCTCTATCGTGTCATGATACAGGCCGCATACGAGTTCCGCGGCGACTTGAAGAGCCTCGACAACATATATGTACGCACGGCCAACGGTATGAGTCCGATAACGGAGTATGTCAATCTGACGAAGATTTACGCGCCGCAGGAGATTGACCGTTTCAACCTCTTCACCTCAATCAACGTCAACGCTTCGCCTTCCGACGGATATTCTACCGGTGACGTTATCAAGGCGATGGAGGAAGTGGCCGCCACGAATCTGCCTGAAGGATACTCATACGAGTTCTCCGGTCTGACACGTTCGGAGCAGGAGTCAAGCAACTCCACGGCCATCATCTTCGTGCTCTGTCTGACATTCGTCTATCTGATTCTGTCGGCACAGTATGAGAGCTACGTGCTGCCGCTGTCGGTAATCCTTTCCATTCCGTTCGGATTGGCCGGCGCCTTCCTCTTCACCAACCTGTTCGGCAAGCAGAATGACATCTACATGCAGATTGCCCTCATCATGCTTATCGGTCTGTTGGCCAAGAACGCCATCCTTATCGTCGAGTTCGCCCTTGAGCGCCGCCGTACCGGTATGGCCATCTCGTGGGCCGCTGTATTGGGAGCCGCAGCCCGTCTGCGCCCGATTCTGATGACTTCGCTGGCCATGATTATCGGTTTGTTGCCGTTGCTCATTCCGATGGGCGTAGGCTACAACGGTAACATGACCCTCGGTGCGGCCGCCGTCGGCGGTATGGCCATCGGTATGATTTGTCAGATTATGGTCGTGCCGGCCCTCTTCTTCATCTTCCAGAAGATACAAGAGAGGATTAAGCCGCTTGAGTTTAAAGATGACAACGCCAAGGTCGACACCGAAATGATGCAGTACGCACGTCCTGTTGAATTGCAAAAATAATGATGAACGATATGAAGAAACTGATTATGATAATGTCCGCAACGCTGCTTCTCGGCAGCTGCGGACTCTACAACAAATACGAGCGTCCCGAGGCCAACACCACCGGATTGGTCCGTGACATCAACTCGCTCACCGACACGCTTGCCGTCACCGACACCACGAGTTTCGGCAACATGCCGTGGCGCAGCGTTTTCACAGACCCTCAGCTCCAGACGCTCATCGAGACCGGCTTGGCAAACAATCCGGATCTGCTCAACGCAGCCCTCAACGTCAAGATGGTCAAGGCACAGCTGACCGCCGCAAAGTTGGCATTTGTGCCGTCGTTCACGTTCTCTCCGCAGGGTACGCTCTCTTCTTGGGACGGCCACACACCGTCAAAAATCTACTCACTGCCCGTGACGGCAAGCTGGAGTCTCGATCTCTTCGGCAATCTGTTGTCGCAGAAGCGCAGTGCGCAGGTAGCCCTGATAGCCACACAAGACTATCAGATGGCCGTGAAGAGCAACATCATCGGCGGCATTGCCAACATGTACTACACTCTGCTGATGCTTGACCGCCAGCTCCAGATCGTCACCGAGATGGAAGGTCTGACCAAAGACACGTGGGACATGATGAAGCTTCAGATGAATCTGGGACGTGCCCGTTCGACGAGCGTGCAGAGCGCCGAGGCCAACTACTATTCTGTCCAGGCGCAGGCTGTAGACCTCAAGCGTCAGATCCGCGAAGTCGAAAACTCTCTCTCACTGCTGCTCGGTCAGCCCGCACAGACCATTGCCCGCGGTACGCTCGGCGCCCAGTCGCTGCCGACAGAGCTGAGCACAGGTGTTGCTGTCCAGATGCTCAACAACCGTCCGGACGTCCACGCAGCCGAGATGAAACTCGCCCAGTGCTTCTATGATACGGAGACAGCGCGCAGCCGCTTCTATCCGAACATCACCATCAGCGGCACCGGAGCCTACACCAACAACGGCGGCATGGGCATTGTCAATCCGGGCAAGTGGCTCCTTTCTGCCGTCGGCAGTCTTGTGCAGCCCATCTTCCAGCATGGTCAGATCGTAGCCGGCCTTAAAGTAGCCAAAGCTCAGCAGGAGCAGGCCTACAACGATTGGCAGAACGCGATACTCAAAGCCGGCAGCGAGGTCAGCGACGCACTCGTGCAGTACAATTCTGCCGACGAGAAGTCACGCATTGAGGCAAAGCAAGTGGAAGTGCTGAAGAAGAATGTCGAAGACACGAAACAACTGTACACAAGCAGTGGCAGTACCTATCTCGAAGTAATTGCCGCACAGACCAGTCTGCTCAACGCAGAGCTGTCCAAGGCAGCTGACGACTTCAGCAAAATGCAGGCCGTGGTCAGCCTCTACAGTGCTCTCGGCGGAGGAAGAAACTAATAATGGTAAATGTTGGATGGCAGATGTATTTTACCACCTGCCATCTAACATCTAACATCTAACATTCAAAGATTTATGATAAGCGAAAAAGCAGAAATCAGCCCGAAAGCGAAGATAGGCAAGAACGTCACCATCTATCCTTTCGCATATATAGAAGACGATGTGGAAATCGGTGACGGCAGCGTCATCTATCCATACGTGAGCATCATGAAGGGTACGCGCCTCGGCCGCAACAACAAGGTGTTCCAGAACACCGTGCTCGGCGCCGTGCCTCAGGATTTTTACTACAAGGGCGACGACACGTCGCTCATCATCGGCGACGACAACACGATCCGCGAGAATGTCGTCATCAATCGTGCGACGTTCAGCGACGGACAGACCGTCATCGGCAACCGCAACTTCCTCATGGAGGGTGTCCACATCTCCCATGACACGAAGATCACCGACGCCTGCGTTTTCGGATACGGCGTCAAGATAGCCGGCGACTGCGAGATCAGCAACCGCGTCATCCTCTCCTCGGGTGTCATCATCAATCCGAAGGTGCGCATCGGTACATCGTCGATGGTGTCCAGCGGCTGCCGCATCAGCAAAGACATTCCCCCATATATCGTAGCCAGTGGCAACCCTGTCAAGTACGGCGGCGTCAACAATGTCACGCTGGTCAACCACAAGGTGAGCGAAAAGGTCATCGGCCACATCGCCAATGCCTACCGTCTCGTCTTCCACGGCCAGACCTCTGTATTTGATGCGGTCAAGCAGATAGAGCAGCAGGTGCCGGATGGCAGTGAAGTCCGTACAATCATCGACTTCATCAATGCCACCAAACTCGGCATCATCGGCAAACTCTGATAAGACAGCCAAACGATAACACCATTATATCGGTGCGGATTGCGCCCGTCTCTGGAATCGAAATGTCCGGAGACAGGCTCAATCCGCACCGTTTTTTTCGTTTTGGAGACAACCTCGTCCCTGTCCTGATCAATATTGGCACGACTCGTAAAATACTTAACAAAAAGTGTTAAAAAAGGCCTTTAAACGCCTTCATTTTGCCATTCTTTTCCACGAAACCTTCCGACGGTCGCAAATATCGCAGTTTTGCGCGTGCAAGTGTAACCGACTGACGGAAAGATGGTTATCCCGCAAAATCGCAATTTGTGCAACTTTTGGAGGCCGAAAAGCGGCTTTTTCGGGCCAAAAATGCTGTTTTTCGCTGCCATAGCGGCCCCGTTGGTCTGCAACGGGGCCGTTTTCATCATGCAACGGGGCGCTCGTTGCAACCCCGCGGCGGCCCGGTTGCAGACCAACGGGGCCGCTACGGTAAAGCCGTCGTCGTCCGGAGACGATTTCGGGGCATCACGACCGCTTTTTTTCGCGATTTTCATTTGTCATGGATTTTTTAGCAACAATGTTTACAAAACATGTCGGGGTAGTGGCATACCAAATGTAAATGTAATGTGGACATGGCGAAACCGTGGCGGAACGGGCTGCGGCGCGTTAAATTGTCGTAATAATATGGCCGTTTCAAAAAAGATACTTAAATTTGCGGAAAATATGTGCCTTTCGCATGCTCGCATGGCGGGAGGAAGGGTGGCGTGGTCGGGTTGCCGGACGTGAATACGGAAAGCGGCAGACGCGGTTGCGGCGCAGGATATCATAATTGTGTATATTATTTATGTAGTTTATGAGCAAATTAAGATTTTCAATCATATTGTTTGCCGCAGCCCTTATGGTCTCGTGTGGCGGCGGCATGCAACAGAAGGCGGAGGAACTGCTCCGACAGGCCGATTTCGACTTTGAGCACGGACGCTACGAGATGGCCCTGGCCTCGATAGACTCGCTGCGCAAGATCTATCCCAACGCCGTCGACGTGCGCCGTCGTGCCCTCGTGCTCTATCAGAACATATCGCTCAAGCAAGCACAGGAAGACCTCGACCAGACGGACAAGCTGCTTCAGGTGGCACGCCGCGACTACGAATATATCAAGACGGAGGTGGAAAAGCGCCGTTCCGGGCTCAACGCCACGGCGGATCAGTTGCGGACACTGACTCTGACGAAGATAAAACTGGACTCGCTGCAGGTGCGGTTTGACATGCAGTGCGCCAAGATAAAGTATATACACAAGCGGCAGAAGGAAGGCCGGTGAGACGTCGGGAGGCTTTTCCCGGGGAGAGGGGATTGCATTTTTTTGGTATTCTCGTAATAAATTCTTAATTTTGCAACGCATAACAACCAAGCCGTGCCCGTCGACGGCGGTAGGACCGCTACGGTCGAAACCGGTCGTACGGGCAGGGCAGTCAATATAGCGGATATGAACCAACTCTCGACCAATGAGCAGTTTGAACAGGCGATGACCGGATGTCGGTCGCTGTTCGTCAAAAAGCTCCATGACTACAAGGCGTCATGGCGCATCCTGCGTCCCTCGTCACTTACCGACCAGCTCTTCATCAAGGCCAAACGCATACGCTCGCTCGAGACGAAGGGCACGGCGATGGTCGACGAAGGCGTCAAGTCGGAATTTGTCGCACTCATCAACTACGGCATCGTCGGACTGATACAGTTGGAGTTGGGCTTTGCCGACACCGTCGACATGACCAACGACGAGGCCATCGCCCACTATGACCGGTATGCCCACGAGGCTTTGGAACTGATGAAACGCAAGAACCATGACTATGACGAGGCGTGGCGCTCCATGCGTGTGAGCAGTTATACAGACTTCATTCTGACCAAGATCGAACGCATCAAGGAGATTGAAAACCTTGGCGGCGAGACACTTGTCAGCGAGGGCATCGGGTCAAACTATATGGACATCATCAACTACGCAGTCTTTGGTGTGATAAAGCTGAGCGGCGCAAGTGAAGAGTGAAGAAGGGAAAGTGAAGAGTGAAGAACGAAGAGTGAAGAGTGAAGAACGAAGAGTGAAGAATCGTTTTGTCCGGCTGTCTTCGCTGCGATATGACCTTTGCCGCCTGCTCCTCGGGCTGACATTCACCCTTTCGGGTTTCGTCAAGGCCATCGACCCGCAGGGGACACAATATAAGATAGAGGACTATCTCGAGGCATGGGGCTTGCAGGCCTATGCCGCCGACATCGTCACGCTCGGTGCTTCAGTCGCCCTTTCGGCCGTGGAGTTCTGGCTCGGCACTTGCATGCTGTTTGCCATACGCCGCCGGCGCACCTCACGGCTCGTGCTCGCCTTTCTCGCCGTCTTCACACCGCTGACGCTATGGCTCGCGCTGACCAATCCCATCAGCGACTGCGGATGTTTCGGCGAGGCAGTGACACTGACCAACTGGCAGACATTCTGGAAGAACGTCGTGCTCTTGGCCGCTGCCGTCGTGCTGGTTCGCCACCCGATGGGTATGACACGCATCATCAGTCGCAGCAACCGGTGGATTGTCACCAACTATGCGGCCGTCTTTATCATCCTTTTGGAGGTGTGGTCGCTCTACGACCTGCCCCTGTTCGACTTCCGCCCCTACCGCATCGGAGCCGACATACGGGCCGGAATGGAGGTCCCTGAAGGCGCACCGTTGCCCCAGTTTGAGACAACGTTCATAATGGAGAAGAACGGCCATCGGCGCGAGTTCACGCTCGACGACTATCCCGACTCGACGTGGACGTTTGTCGACAGTCGCACCGTACAGACCGCGGAAGGATATGTCCCGCCGATACACGACTTCTCTGTCGTGAGGCGGACCGACGGAGCGGACATCACCGACAGCCTGCTCGCTGCGCCGGGTTATACGTTCCTGCTCGTGACGCCATATCTCGAACAGGCCGACGACAGCCGTCTGGACCTGATAAACCAGGTCTACGACTACGCCGAAGACAATGGCTATGGCTTCTTTTGCCTCACGGCAAGTTCCGACAAAGCCGTCGAGCGGTGGCGCATCATGACGGGAGCGGAATACGAATTCTGTACCACCGACGGGACAACGCTCAAGACCATCATCCGCAGCAGCCCCGGTCTGGTGCTCCTCAAGGGAGGAACAGTCATAAGGAAATGGAGCCACAACCGTTTGCCGGACGAATATGAACTCAGCGGACCGCTTGAAACTATCGAGTCGGGACACATGCCGGACCGCTCCGACATGGCCAAGACGCTGATTGTTATGGCGTGGTTTGCGTTGCCGTTGATACTGCTCGCACTGGCCGACAGAATGTGGGCGTGGACCAAATGGGTAAGAAAGAAAAGACAATCTAACAAGATATATCAACTTTTTAAACAAAAAACAAATGAGAAAGAAAATTGTAGCAGGAAACTGGAAGATGAACATGAACCTTCAGGAGGGTGTGGCTCTGGCCAAGGAACTCAACGAGACGCTGACGGCCGAAAAGCCTAACTGCGGCGTTGTCATCTGCACACCGTTCATTCATCTGGCAACTGTCGCCCAGTTCCTCAATCAGGACGTTATCGGACTGGGCGCCGAAAACTGCGCCGACAAGGAGAAGGGCGCTTATACCGGCGAGGTCTCGGCCGAAATGGTCAAGAGCACCGGTGCACAGTATGTCATCCTCGGTCACTCGGAGCGTCGCGGATACTACGGCGAGACACCCGAAATACTCAAGGAGAAGGTGCTGCTCGCACTCAAGAACGGTCTGAAGGTAATCTTCTGCATCGGCGAGAGCCTCGAAGAGCGTGAGGCAAACAAGCAGAACGAGGTAGTGAAGGCAGAGCTGGAAGGCAGCGTGTTCAACCTCACCGCAGAGGAATTCAAGAACATCATCATCGCATACGAACCCATCTGGGCCATCGGTACGGGCAAGACCGCGACCGCTGATCAGGCAGAAGAGATACACTCATTCATCCGCAGCGTGGTAGCCGACAAGTACGGAGCAGAAGTTGCCGATGACACGACAATCCTCTATGGCGGTAGCTGCAAGGCCAGCAACGCTCCCGAACTGTTCGCAAAGCCCGACATCGACGGCGGACTGATCGGTGGAGCTTCGCTGAAAGCCGCTGACTTCAAGGGCATCATCGACGCATTCTGAATTCCTGAACCCAGGACTTCGGGCATCGCATGACGGCCAAAGCCCATCGGACATTGCCTGCGGGACGGCCCGTTGAGGGCGGAAAGCCCGCGGCAATGTCTGATTTGCCATTCTTTAATTTATCTTGGGGGCTACATTCTTTATGTAATGAGGTCCTATCCACAATACCGAAAAGACCAATGTGTAGAGTTGCTATCATAATGTTGTTTGCTGTCTGCTCATTCGTGACAGCGGGAGCGCAGACCTTTCTCGAACGACTTCAGCGTCCGGTGAAGGGCCGGGGCACTGTGACCGTTCATCAGGATGCCGCCATCGACGCGCTTGTCAACGGCCCGAAGTCGGCTTCAGTGACGGCGAAGACATCGTCAACGACCGCCATGCCGCGTACCACAACGACTCCCACGGCCAGGACGACGGCTCCGGAAGCCGGCAAAGCGGCAAAAAACACGGCGCAGGAGACGAATGGCAAGACAGAGACGGAAGCCGGAAAAGCCACAGCCGCAGCTACCGGAAAGACGTCGTCGGCGACATCCGACCATTCGACAACGACCGATCCGGAAGCGACGACGTCCCAGAAGAAGGTCATGCGCAACAGCTATAAGGTGACCGGATTTCGCGTTCAGGCTTTCGCCGGAGGCAACTCGCGGCAGGACAAGATAAAGGCAGAGCAGATCGGAGAGCGTATAAAGGCCGCAATACCGGGCGAACCGATTTACGTCCACTTCTATTCGCCGCGCTGGATATGTCGTGTCGGCAATTACCGGACGTACGAAGAAGCCCATCAGATGTTGCAAGCCATCAAAAAACTTGGATATACCCAGGCTTCAATCGTGAAGGGAAAGATAAGCGTACAATATTGAAACAACTGATAATAAAGCAATGAATCCGGAAACAGAATATCGTGACGGCCTTGACAGTCTGGCCTCCCACTATAAGGCGGTGCTCCAACTGTTGGGCGAAGATCCCGAGCGTGAGGGACTGCAGAAGACCCCCATGCGTGTGGCTAAAGCCATGCAGGTGCTTACCCGCGGCTACGGGATGGACGCGCACAAGGTTCTCACCGATGCACTTTTCAAGGAAGACTACAGCCAGATGGTGATAGTCAAGGACATTGACTTCTTCTCTCTCTGCGAGCATCACATGCTCCCGTTCTACGGCAAGGTGCATGTGGCGTATATACCGAACGGCTATATAACGGGACTGAGCAAGATTGCCCGTGTGGTGGATATCTTCTCACACCGCTTGCAGGTGCAGGAGCGTATGACGTTGCAAATCAAGGAATGCATCGAACAGACGCTCCATCCTCTTGGCGTGATGGTTGTCGTTGAGGCCAGACACATGTGCATGCAGATGCGCGGTGTGGAAAAGCAGAACTCCGTGACCACCACGAGTGACTTCTGCGGGGCGTTCAATCAGGCAAAGACGCGCCAGGAATTCATGAATCTGATACATAACAGATAGCCGTTAGCATGTAGGAGCGTGTCTGCGGCTGCCAAAACAACCAATTATTGACTACTATGCAAACGAACAAAGACCTCTATCAGAAGGACGAGACAATCATCCACATGTTCACCCACAGCTGTCTCGGTCAGCTGTTCATCCTGTTTGCCATCGTGGCCATTGTGGCCGGTGTCGCCATGTTCACGGTTCCGTCGGAGCAGGACATGATCAGCAAGGTCTCCGTCGGAATCCGGCAGTGCATCGAGTCCAACTATGACGTCAAGAGCGACAAGATAGATGATGCCGTGAGAAACCTCTCCACCGTCTTCTCGGTGACAGACTCGCTGGAGGAGGACACTTATATGGACGACTTCCACCGCTACAACACCCTGGAGGTTAGGGAGCACACGCTCTATTCCACTGTCTTCGTGCGCAACAACCTGTCGCCCTCCGGTATCCGTGTCGGCATCGGACTGTTCGGCATGGTCTTTCCCACTGTCGGCTTTGACGACATGATCCTCCGTTCCGGCCCTGTGCGCAAGGAGTACAACCAGCGCATCCTGAAGACCAACTATGCGGGTGAGGACTTGGGAAACAATCCCGACTTCGGCAATACCTACGATACCTATCAGGGTGACGGAAGCGGCGGCGAATAGACACAGCCCGTTTCCCGAACAGCCTTCTTGCGGCCGCGGACATGCCATTGGGCATATCCGTCGTGTCGTAGTCGTGTCCTCTCATGATCATCACAATCCCGCCGCATTGCAGTCACCATCCCATATCATATTCATCGCCATCGTATATCATATTCATCATCATCGTATATGAAAACAAAAACTCCCGCACGTCCGAGGATGTGCGGGAGTTTTGTTTGTCTGTGGGTCTGTCGTCGTATTAGCGGCGCAGTCCGAGAGCCTTGACGATAGCGCGATAGCGCGTGATGTCGCGGTCGTAGAGATAGTTGAGCAGAGCGCGGCGCTTACCTACGAGCTTTGTCAGAGAACGGGCTGTTCTGTAGTCCTTGTGGTTCTTCTTGAGGTGCTCGGTGAGGTGAGAGATGCGGTGAGAGAAGAGCGCGATCTGGCTTTCTGCCGAACCCGTGTCTGTTGTTCCTTTACCGAACTTGCCGAAAATCTCCTGCTTTGTTTCTTTGTTAAGATACATAACTTTTGTTTGATTAATGTTGTTTGTAATGATTACATATCTCAGACGTCAAGCCGCCTTAATCACAACGGCGACATCTTCGAATGCACCGGACTTTCCGGATTTGCGGGTGCAAAGGTACTGATTAAAATGAAGAATGAAGAATGAAGAATGAAGAATAAGCGTTGGTGTTAACTTGTTTTAACGTAGCGGCGCCTTTTTTGAGTTTCTTTCTTCTCCTGCAAGTCTTTGCACACATCTTTACGTGGTGTGATTGTAGATTTCCGTGAAGTGTTAAAAACTCAGAATAATGTTGACAAATGTCTCAAAAAAATCGCGTCGTATTGAAATTTGTTCCCTACGGTCCAAAAATTATGATTTTTGAGCGCTTTTTGTAAGTTGCTGATGCGCTGGAAGTTATACCGATCTTCGGAATTTCGGCGAATTTGTCGTTTTGCCGTAAGGGCCTTACGGCTCTGCAACGGGGCGCTCGTTGCATGACGACGGGCACGCCGTTGCACGACAACGAGCATGCCGTTGCAGACCAACGGGGCCCTTACGGCTCGGCTGCGGAATTTTTTCGGTCGAAAAACGGCGCCGAAATGTTAAAATCACGGCGTCGCTCCCGTTTTTTCGGGAGAATACGAAGTGTTAAATTTTTGATATTATCATGACATATTTCGCATCCACAAGTAGGGTCGCGACCCGTCGCGACCGCTTCCTTGCCTCGTGGCACCGGCCTCACCCAGGTCCTCCCCAATGCTACTCTATGTACACATTTTCTTTCAGTTTACACCAACGAGACAAGCTCATTTGGAAGTCTTTATGTGTGGTAATCTCACTCCCCTCCTTTGCAAGGAGGGGTTAGGGGTGGTTGATGATAACTTATTGAAAATCATTATTTTGAATAACTGCGGATGACTAACCACCCCTAACCCCTCCTTGCAAAGGAGGGGAGTGAGATTACCACACATAAAGACTTCCAAATGAGCTTGTTACGTTGTTCCCAATAAGACAAAAGATGTGTGCAGAGAGTAGTGCGGGAAGGGCATGTGGTCACAAGGCGGTCATGGAGGCGGTCGCGGCGGGTCGGACCCTACTTGAGACATAATTGGAGTTTCGCAACATCATCTCAGGGTGACTTCTGTTTTCTGTATTATTACTGTCCGCTAAACATTTTGAGTTGAATAAAAATTAGGGCTGATTCCATTTGCAGGAGTCAGCCCATTATCGTTATTTAGTAGTCGCGAAACAAAACATAAATAACGATGGGCAAAAGTACACATTTCTTCGGA
>JAFULM010000049.1 GCA_017483185.1 Prevotella sp.
CCATAAAAAACTATGAAAAACACTCGGGGGAGCCCGTCGGCAGGGGGCAGACAGCCCCCGTGAGACACAACCGCCTGTGTCAACAAATTTTTTATGTTCGGCAGATTAACTGCTGTTAGCGCTTGCAAACATAGTAACTTTCGAGAGGGTTGGGGTGGGTATTAGGTGGGTATGGTGGGTATTAGGTGGGTATGGTGGGTATTAGGTGGGTATGGTGGGTATTAGGTAGGTATGGTGGATATTAGGCCGATGTCAGGCCATGAAAACGTTTGACGGGAACATGTCGCACTGTGTGATTGCGGCATGTTCCCGTCTTATTGTGATCCCGGTGGGATTCAAACCCACGACCTTCAGAACCGGAATCTGACGCTCTATTCAGCTAAGCTACGGAACCATTTCGGATGCAAAAGTAATCATTTTATTTGGAATAGCCTACGGTTTTAGTATGAATTATGATTAAAAACCCTTCCACAGGGGCCAAAAGAGGATTGTAAAGAGGATTGTGCCGGAACGTGTGGAAGACAAAACGGGCCGGCGGATGGCGTTCCGTCGGCCCGTTGGGTGTGGGATGTGACAGTGGCTTGCGGCTACTTCACATTAAATTTGTATGCCGTCTGTCCGATTTTGAGGACATAGACGCCCGGCCGGACGTTGTCGAACCGGCCTTCGCCGCGACTCAGCGCGGTGTGGCCTGCGGTGCGTCCGTCAGCGGTGTAGAGCGTTGCTGCGGTAGCGTCGGCGTTCGCGATGGTGATCGTGCGGCCGTCCATGCTGATGGAGATGGTGCGGTCGGAGGTCGCTGAGGCTATGCCAGTCGTTCCCTTGACGTTCATCATCGGTGTGTAGAGATAGAGTTTGGGGAACTCCTCGTTGGTCATCACGCAGACGACGTTCTGGAACGGTTTCAAGAATGTCGTCACGCCGTCCGTTATGACATATTCGTCGTCGGCATAGAGTTCCTCGCCTTCAAGTTCGCCGTAATCGTTGAACGTCGGCATGTCGAGATACCACGTATATTTCGTGTCTGTCCCGTAGGCCGAGCGATGGGCGCTGAGATCTATCTTTCCGTCGATTTCCTCTGCCTCCACTACGGCCTGATCGGAGTAGGTGTAGAGGACATACTGGGACTTCACCTGCGGCAGTCCGGCGAACGAGAACTTGTTGTGGTCGAGGAACATGACCTTGAGGTTCGTCAGATTGTCGACATCGATGGAAGTCAGTTCGTTGCTGCCCAGCGCAAGCTGCTCGATGGACGGCAGTCCGGCAAACGAGATGTCGGTGAGCTTGTTGGCGGTGACGTCAAGATGCCACAGCTGGCTGTTGTTGAGGGCGAGCGTCGTGAACTCGTTGTTGGCGAGGCTGAGCATCGCGAGTTTCGGATTTGCGCTCAGGTCGATTTGTGACAGCTTGTTGTTGTTGAGAGCGAGCGATGAGAGTTCGGGGAATCGCGTCAGGTCGATTGTCGCGAGAGCATTTCCCGAGAGGTTCAGCTCTCTCAGCGCAGGGCTTTCGGGCATGACGAAGTCCGTGAGTCCGGCGTTGTCGACGGTGAATGCCGTGAGGTCCTTCATCGGGGAAGCGTCGAGATTGGTCATCGTCGCTCCGGTCATGCTGAAGACGGACAGCGTCTCGTCTTCACCGTAGGTATAGACTTTCACGTCGGCTCCCTTGGTCGTCGTGGCGGAGAATCGCGTGTAGGTATTGCTGTTCAGCGGATACTGGGCGAGGTCGTTGTCTCCGGACCAGTCGATGTAGATAGCCGGAGAACCGGCAGCGGCTCTGAACGAGAGGGCTACGCTCTCACCTCCTACGGGCGTCGTGAACGAGGCGAGCACGTGGGTCGGCATGCCGGCGGCGAGTATATATGTCGTCGTCAGGGCTTTGTCGCCTGTCAGGTCGGGATAGGCGCCGTTGGTCATCTCGCAGCGGATGCGTCCCATGTCGATGTTGCGGAATGTCGTCTTTCCGCCGACGATGTCATAGTCGGTACCGGGAGTCATGACGCGGCCTGCCTCGTCTTTCCATACAAACTGTGTCGTTTGGCCGTCGATGGTGATGAGCTGGTCGTTGAGATTGATGCCCGGACCTTTCGTCGGGATGACAATGGCTTCCTGAGGCGCATAGACACACTCCTCGATGCCCATTCCGAGGAACTGCGGCATCGTGGCGAAGGTGAAGTTGTTGTTGTTGATGGCCAGACGTCTGAGGTTGTTGCCCTCTTCGGGGAAGACGACGCTTGTCAGACGGTTGTAGGACAGGTCGGCCGTCGTCAGCGGCGTGCAGTAGGCGAGGTTGATTTCGGCGATTCTGTTGTGGGAGATGTTCAGTTCTTCCAGATTTGACGCGTCTTTCAGTGACAGTTCCTCGAAGAGGTTGTTGCTGATGTCGAGGCGGTGCATGACGCGGTTGTCCGGCATCTCGATCGCGGTCAGACGGTTGTTGCTGACGTTGATGTCGGCGAGCATGTTCTTGTTGTAGAGACTGTTCTTGCCGCTCAGTGACAGCGTCGTGAGATTGTTTCCGGAGAGGTTGAGGGACTTCAGCAGACGGTTCCACTGGAGGTCTATGCTGTAGAGACCGGCTCCAGGGAGGCTCAGATACTGCAGAGAGCGTGCCGCAGTGATGTCGATGTCGTAGATCTGCAGGCGAGATTCCAGGGCTGACAGCATCGTTCCGTCGGGTACGAGGATGCTGACGTTGCCGTAGCTCTTCTTCTTGCCGTTGACGTTGGCCGTGACGGGGATAGTGTCCGTAGTGGCCGTGAAAGTCTGGAGATTGCCGTCTCCGAAGTCGACGTAGAATTCCTTGGGAGTCTCCGGCGTCGCTCCGTGGATGCCGACGCTGAGGCTCAGGTCCGTGCCGTCGGCAGCGTATGTTCCGAGAGATACCATCTTGCTCGGCTTGCCGTATTCTGCGGCCGTCTTGACCATAAACTTCGTCGTGTTCATCGTGGCGTTGGGGAAGGCCGAGTTGCCGAAAGCGATGTACAGACTGTCCTTGGGATAGGCTTTGAGCAGTGTCACCTTGCCGTTTGCATACTCATAATATGAGGCGTCGAGAGGACGCGAATTGTTCGGGTCGGCCTCGTTGTAGCAGTAGAGTTCGGCGTATGTCTCCGTACCGTTGCGCAACACACGTGAGCTGAAGTCGAGCACCGTGCCGACAGGGTGGGACGGCGCAGTTGGCATGTCGTGCTGCTCATATTCATATTCGGCCCATGTACCGGGGTCGATTGGCAGCGTGGCGAAGTCCATGTAGTTGTTCGTCAGCTTCACGTTATAGAGGTTGGTGTTCTTCGACAGGTCTATCGACGTGAGCAGATTCTCGCGTATGGAGAGGTCAAAGAGCTTCGGATTCTTCGACAGGTCTATCGACTTCAGGAGATTGCCGGAGCACGCCAGATAGTAGAGTTCGGGGTTGTTGGTCAGGTCAAGCGATGTCAGCTTGATGTCGGTGTTAAGCGAACCTGACTGGTGGGTACAATAGAACTCCGTCAGAACGGGGTTGCTGGACAGGTCTACCGAAGGGATGCGTGTGTCGGAGATATTGAGAATCTGCAGTTTGGGGTTCTTGCTCACATCGAGCGAGGCCACCGATGTGGCGTCAATCGACAGGCGGACGAGTTCGGGACAGCCCGTGGGGTCAATCCATTTGAGGCTCATCGTGTTCCAAGCCTGGAACGTTATGAGTCCCGGATAGTCGGAAATGTTGAACGACGGGTCTATGTTGCCGATCAAGTCGAGGTCGATGATGGCCAGATCGGGCTTGTTCTTTCCAACCTTCAGCGGTGTGACATTGAACGGGTTGTCGTTCAGCATCAGTGCCTGGAGCTTGTTGTTGTTATCCAAGTTCAACGCCTCAAGCTCGTTGTGGTTGAGCGAGAGGATTTCGAGTTCGGTCAGAGCGTTGATGTCCAGATTGCGGATGTAGCAGCCCTCGGCGTCAAAGTAGTCTATCAGTGAGGCGTCGCCATAGATTTTTACGACGCCTTCGGGAGACACCTTGCATGATATCGGCGTTCCGTCGATGGCTCCGGTCTCGCTGTTGAACACGGCCTGCGACACCTCATACTCCATCGTTCCGTAACCGCAGTCGACGTCGATGTAGGTGTCCTGCTTTGCTCCGATGACGAAGTGGAAGGCGTTTGTCTCCCCGTAGGTCTCGTAGATGCTTGTCTTGAACGTGATGATGGGCGTCTCGTCGGCCGACGATTGTGCCCATGCGGCTACCTGACAAAGCAGCAGGCAGGCGCATACGGCCAGACGCATCACATGGTTTGTTAATCTCTTCATAATATTGTCATTTCGTTTTGATTGTTGTTCTTTATTACTGGATGACGATACGCTGGGTGTAACGGCCGTTGACGCTCATCACGTAGACACCCTTGGCGAGGCCTGATGCGTCGACGACAATCTCGTCACCGGCGGCCGTGCGCTTCATCACCGTGGCGCCGGAAAGGGTGTAGAACGTCACGTCCATCGTCTTGGCTCCGCCGAGGAACACCTCAAAGAGGCGTCCGCCCTTGGCTTTGACCATCAGACGGGAGTCTGCGGTGGTTTCCTTGATGGCGGTGTTTTCCTTGCGGCGTATCACTTCCTTCAGTCCGGCGTAGGCGTCAAACTTGCCCGCGCCCCACTGAACGGGTGTTCCCGACGTGGTGACGTCCTCGTCCTTGACGGCCGTCGTGGCCACGATGTCCTTCACGTCGTCGATGGTCAGTGTCGGATCGGCCTCCAACCACAGTGCGATGGAGCCGGTGACGTAGGGTGTGGCCATCGACGTTCCGATCATCTGCTGCCAGTAGTCGGTGCGTCCGCCGTTTTCCGTCTTTGCTTGCAGATGGGCATTGGTGATACCGTTCTCTGCATTTGTCACATAATAGGTGTTGGATGACGACACGATGGTGGCACCGGGAGCACACACGTGAGGCAGATTGCGGCCGTCGAGCAGCGTTCCGTAGGACGTGAAGTCGCTGATACGGCCGGGACTGAACATTCCCTGATAGCTGTAGATGCCGCCATCAAGAGAGGCGTATTCGTCGCGGGTGTTATAGGAACCGACGACAAGTATGTTTTTTCCGCAGGCCATGTCGCTGATTGTTCCGTCGAACATGCCGTTGTCCCAGTCCTCATAACCGTAGTTGTCGAAGGCTGTGAACGAGCCGTCGCAGAAGCAGTCGATGCGCTGTCCGTCCTTACCCGTCACGACGAAACCGAGGATATAGTTCCCATCCTCGTTCTTGTCGCTGTCCACGGTATAGTAGTCTATCATGGCGTAGTAGCGTCCCGTGTTCTCGTCATACATCGAGCCGATGCCCACATAGCCGTCGAACGCATTGGCGAAAGAAGCCGAAATCTGGTCTGAGGCGTCATGCTGATAGTCGGCGGAGCTGACCCAATATTGTGCCACGCCGTCCGTGCTTGTGCCGACGGGCATGCGGAAGGAGATGCGTCCGCGCGACTTGTTGAATATTACAGCCTGTATCTCAAACTCGGTGGCGTCGTTGCTGTAGACGGCGAGGTTGCCGTAGCGCACGTCGGAGTAGACGTATGGCCGAATGAAGGTCTTTATCTCCTGACGCTCGGGTGAGAACGTACCGTGGAGAGCGATTGGAATGTCGCCCTCGTTGCCCGCCGAGACGCAGATGATGGCGTTGTCCTGCTTGACGACGGCGTCGATATACTGGTGCATGATGTCTGTTCCGTCGTGGGGACCGACGTTACTTCCGAGTGAAAGGTTTATCACTGCGCGCTGGTTGTTACGGTAGGCGTAGTCGAGTATGTCGTCCACTCCCTGGGCGATGAAGGCGTCCATCAGTGTTCCGCAGGATGCGGCGATGTCGGCTCCGGTGGCCACGCCGTAGTAAGGGCAGGGTATGTCGGCGATGGTGACCTTGTTGCCGTCGAGCGTTGCAGCCGTGACGTCACCGCGGTAGCTGCCCGCCATGATGCCCATAGTGTGGGCGCCGTGGAATGTGGTGTTGTCGTCGGTGGTAAATCCGCCCACGGTCTCGGCCGTATAGCGTGTCTCAAGCATCTGCGTATGTGAGTTGTTGAGACGCAGGTGACCGAGATACTTCACGCGACTGGTGCCGTCGGCGTTCTTGAAGTTGATGTGGTTGGGGTCCATTCCTCCGTCCACGATTCCGGCGATGACGCCACGTCCGGTGTACGCTTGCGTCAGGTCGAGACCGTCGTGAGCTTTGGTCACGCCTGAAGCGGTGCGGGCTTTGTCCATCTTGGGGCTTACGGGGCGGTTGAGTTGCATCGTTCGCACGCTTTTGAGCTGTGACAGCCGTTCCACATCGGCCGTGGCCATCCTTACGATTGCGATGTCACCGCGGCGGCTGAGCACTGTCGCTCCCTCGGCCGTGAGTTCGTCGGTGGACGCTCCTGCCTCCAGTCTGACGAAGCCGAGCGTACAGTTTTCCGGTACTCCGGCCTGCACCTTCATCGTCCGCAGACGGCTTACGGCGGTGCTGTCCTTGATCGTTCCGGCCTGGATGAGCCGTTCGGCGCGCAGGCTGGCCCGGCTCATAAGGTCGAGTTTCGACTGTGCCGAGACGGAACAAAATCCTCCAAAGAGGAGGAATGAGAATAAGAGGGTCTTCTTCATGTTCTTTATCTGTTTGCTTTTTATACCTTAATATATATATGTAAGCATGTCTTGATAGTCAGTCTATATGTTCGGAAAGCAAAGGCGCAAAAGCGCAAAGCCTCCGCTTGTGGTGTTCTGTCTATCGCTCCAAAACCGGACGGGCCACAAAAAGCGGTTACACAGACAGCGCGAAACCCTGTCGGCGTTCCGCACGGCCTGTGTAACCGTTATTTTTCAGACACAAAATCCGGATATTGGCATTTCCTTTATTTGCGTATCACGATTTTCTTTCCGTCGATGATATATATGCCGGCGGGCAGATTGCTGATAGCGGCATTGTCGGCATTGTCGGCCACCTTGACGCCCTGCATGTTGTAGACGTTGCGAGCTGCGGTTGTCTCACCGGCGCGGATGTCGCTGATGGCTGTTGGTTTGGCGATGCTGACCTCAGTGTCGTCGCTCACGGTGAATGTGAACGTACCGTCGACCGGAGTGACAGCCGTGCCGTTGACCGTCACGCTGATGTCTTCGGCGGTGATGTCAACCTGCGTTCCCTGTAGTGCGCTGAAGCCGTTGGTCCAGTCCTCCACACCGACGATGATGTCGCGCTTGACGCTGATGCCGGCAGGAGTGACGTCGCTGCCTACCGTGAATGTCACGCCGCAGGTCTTCGGGTTGGACGCCAGATATATCTTGAGCACATCACCGTCGTTGAACGACACCTGATAGGACGTGCTGTTCTCATACATCGGAGCCACGGTCTCGCCGTTGAGATAGACATTGGCGCAGGGAGCACCATACCATGACAGTCCCATCGGGTTGTCGCCGCTATAGAAGTCTACGGTGTTGTAGCCTGTCTCGAGGGCCACCTCGGAGCGGTCGTTGCGCGTGAAGCTGAAGTATGTGGCTGCAGCCGCGCGGTCGTCGACATAGACGATGGCCTTGCTGTCGCGTGCGATGCGTCCGGAGACGATGTCGACGGTCATGCCGTCCTTCAGTGTTACGTTGTAGTAGCCGCTATAGTCGGCATAGTATGACTGGCCGTCGCCGTCGGTCACGGACGTGATGAAGCATCCTGACTCGGCCGCGATGCTGATGGCCGTGTTTGTCTCGCTGACCTCAATCGTGTTGGCGCCGCTCACGAGACCCTCAATCAGCTGTCCGTCGTAGCTGTTGCCGCGATAGACCTTCACGTTGGTCGGGTCGTCGATGTTGAGTGTTGCGCTGATGGTTCCATACTTGTGGGCTTTCACCGAGACGGTAGTCTCTTCGGTTACGGTAAACGTGTGTGAGCCGTAGAAGTAGGTGACGGGCGTTCCGTTGACGGTCAGTTCGTCGAGAGCATAGTCGGCGGTGTTGCCGCTGATGGTGATGGCAGAGCCTGCTTTCACGCTGAAGTCAGCATCATTGTAGTTGTCCACCTGAGCTGCGTCGACGGTCACGCCGGTGATGAAGCCCTTCGACTCCTCGTCGGCGTATGTGAAGTGGACGGGGAAGTCAACGTCGGGATAGTTGGCCTGTATCTCAATCTCGTCCTCTCCGGTGAGGTCGATATACCACGTTCCGTACTGCGACTCTTTCTCTGTTCCGTTGTGGGTCACTTTATAAAGAGGTGTACCATAGATGGCAGAGGCGATCATGAGCTGTGTCTCCGTGCCGGGGATATAGCGCACCTCGTTGAGTCCGTCGCTGAGAGTGACTTCCGAATAGGTTCCGCTGCGCTGCATGCGGACTTTTGAAGCGTCGTCGACCGTCACGCGGCATACGCCCGTACGGATGTCGGCCTCCAGTCCGGAAACGACTGTCCATGTCTCACCCTCGTTGTATGAGGAAACATAGAGGCTGCAGTTATTCATGTTGCTCACATACTCCGTGCCGCCGTCTGACGTTCTGGTCACCGACTGGATCATTGCACCGGCCTTGGCCTCGATGGCTACCTGAGTATATTCGTCTACACTGAACGTGTTGGCTCCTGCCACGACGCTCTTTTCCTCGTAGGCCACACTGACCTTGACACGCTCCGGGTCGTCGACATTGATTGTGATGTTGACGGCATTGGCTGCGATAGCAACGACGCTGAGCATCAATGCCAAGAATGATTTGTAGAATTTTACCATAAATGAGTGTTAAAAATAAAATTAATGTATATTATATGCCTGATTTATGCTAATTGAATATGTTCAACTATTTATGCGCTTGTATTGTAACTACATGAGTGGTCAATCAGTTGTGATATATCGCTGCAAAGTTACGCAGTTTTTGTGATAAATACAAATGACGACGCCAAGAAAATCATCAAAACATAATTTTTTGACTTAAAATATGTACGAATTGGAATATTGTATCTTCGTAATATTATGAAATAAATGTACTTTAACAAAGGTTAATCTGCCTCCGAATCTCGATTTTCGAGCTATGACGCAAAAATGGCGATTTTTCGGCGAAAAGCAGAAGTCGCTGATTGTCAATGGAATACGACTTTTGGGCCTGCGGCGGAGATTTCTACTCCGAGCCGTAAGGGCCTCCCGGCTCTGCAACGGGGCGCTCGTTGCATCACGACGGCGTGCCCGTTGCATCACAGTGGCGTGCCAGTTGCAGACCAACGGGGCCCTTACGGCTCGCGACGGCAACCGAATGGTGGAGCAAAAAGGCTGAATTTAACGGACGTTAACTAATTTTCTGTGTTAAAAAAAAGCTGTGTTTTTGTGAATTATCTTTACCTTTCGTCCATCCGTGCCTGATCGGCTATCCGCGGCGGGGTCGCTTTTTGACTGCTGCGGTGCACTCATTGTGACGCGAAAAAGCAAATTTTTCTTTCATTTTGCATATTTTCTTTGTCTTTATTGTTGCAATCAGATGTAAAATACGTATCTTTGCATCGCATAACACAAACACATCATATAAATCAAAACCGAACGATTATGAGTAAATTGATTAAGCCAGCATCCTATGACCGACTGCTCGACATGAAGCAGACCGAACAGGGCATCAAGCTGATTAAGGAGTTTTTTCAGCAAAATCTATCCACCGAACTGCGTCTGCGCCGCGTGACAGCCCCGCTGTTTGTCCTTCAGGGGCTCGGCATCAATGACGACCTCAACGGCGTCGAGCGTGCTGTGACGTTCCCGATCAAGGACCTCGGTGACGCCCGCGCGGAAGTCGTGCACTCGCTGGCCAAATGGAAGCGCCTGTCACTGGCCGAATATGAAGTGGAGCCGGGCTATGGAATATATACCGATATGAATGCCATCCGCGCAGATGAGGAGCTGGACAATCTCCATTCGCTCTATGTCGACCAGTGGGACTGGGAGGCCGTCATCACCGCCGGACAACGTTCCGTCGCCCATCTCAAGAGCGTCGTCGAACGCATCTACGCCGCCATACGCCGCACGGAGTATCTCACCTGCGAGACCTATCCGCAACTGAGGCCGTTCCTTCCCGAAAAGATAACCTTCATCCACAGCGAGGAACTTCTCCGGATGTATCCCGACAAGACGCCCAAAGAGCGTGAAGACGAGATTTGCCGCAAATACGGCGCCGTATTTATAATAGGTATTGGCGGACGTCTGAGCGACGGAGAGAAGCACGACGGCCGCGCCCCCGACTATGACGACTGGTCGACAGTGGCCGAAGACGGGCGCATGGGACTCAACGGTGACATTCTGATCTGGTATCCCGTGCTGGACCGCTCGTTCGAACTATCCTCTATGGGCATCCGCGTCGACGCCGCCGCGCTCACCCGCCAGCTCGCTCTCGAAGGCAAGGAGGACCGTGCCGGGCTATATTTCCACCGCAAACTGCTCGCCGGCGAACTGCCTCTCAGCATCGGAGGCGGTATCGGTCAGAGCCGTCTCTGCATGGTCCTGCTCCACAAAGCCCACATCGGAGAGATACAGGCCAGCATCTGGCCCGAAGATATGCGACGCGAATGTATTGAGTTGGGCATGCCGCTGATCTGACATATATCCTCCGGGCGTGTCACGACATGTCCGGAGAGACAGTGACAAAGAGGTCGCATGATGCTCGGTAGGGACACGTTTCCCCTGCCGGGCATCATTTTGTTATCTTGCAAGAAGCTCCGTCGGAAAGACGGCAGGTGCCGGTGTCTTATTATTTTCAAACATATTTTGTCACGATTTCTTCTTCTTTTTGATATAAATAGCTTAATTTTGTGCACAAAAGACCAATTATTGTCTGACTATGAAAATGATTAATACGGTGATGCTCGGTGCTGTTGTCGGTGACATAGTCGGCTCGATATACGAGTTTGACAATGTGAAGAAGACAGATTTCGAGTTGTTCACGAGCGCCAGCCGTTTTACAGATGATACAGTGATGACGCTTGCCGTGGCCCTTTGGCTGACGGTCGATGACAAACATTCGCCGGAAAAACTCGTCAACTGCATGCGGGGCTTGGGCCAACGCTATCCCAATGCCGGCTATGGAGGCAACTTCTTCCGCTGGCTTTACTGTAAGACGCCGCGCCCGTATGGCAGCTATGGCAACGGTTCGGGCATGCGCGTCAGCCCTGTCGGACTTTATGCCGTCACGTTGGAGGAGGCTCTGAAACTTGCCGAGACGACCGCACGTGTCACCCACGACCATCCTGAGGGCATCAAGGGAGCCCAGGCGGTGGCCGCATGCATGTTCTTGTGTCGTGCCGGACACAGCAAAAAGGAGATTAAGGAGTATGTCGAGAAAACCTTCGGGTATGATCTCGACAGGACGATAGACGCCATCCGGCCCGGCTACACCTATGATGTGTCGTGTCAGGGGAGTGTCCCCGAGGCCATCATAGCCTTTCTCGAAGGCGACTCTTTCGAGGAAGTGGTGCGTCTGGCCGTGTCCATCGGCGGCGATTCCGACACCATCGCCTGCATGGCCGGGGCGATAGCGTCGTGTCTGTACACCATCCCGTTGGACATCGCCGGCAGGTGTGACGATACGCTTACGGACGAACTGCGCGAGATAAAGGACGACTTCATGTATAAAGTGAGAGCCCGCAACAGCATTGTCGGGCACGTGATACGCTTTTTCCGTCGGGAAATGGGATGATGACGGTGTGCCATTCGTATGTTCATCATCCACTGACGGCAACGATAAAGGCGGGAAAGTATCTTCATTCGGATACTTTCCCGCCTTTTTTATTTCTTTCTTACACCGGCCAGTATGAAGATTTGTTGTCCTCCTTACGCCAGTTCCAGGTCGAGCAGGGCGCGCAGTTTCTCCACAGAGGGGTTCTGGCGGCTCATCTCTTCAAACTGCTCGCGCCTCGTGAGGATTTTCGCTTGCTCATGGCGTTCGGCCAGACGCATGTTGAGTGTGATGTCGCTGTTGTGTAGATAGAGTCGCAGTGTGTTTACGATGCTGCCCTTGATGGTCTGCATCTGGTCGAACATGATTTGGTTTTCGACGACCACTTCGAGGCTTGGGAGAGTGGTGATGGTGGGATTCATGTTCTTCATTCGGGCGGCGATGCCGCTGAATTTTTGCGGCATGCGGTTGCACATCGACATCCATTGGAACTCCAGGTCGTGCTGGGTGAACTCGCGGTGCTCGTCTTTGGGGACACTGTTGGGGTCGTCGACGCCGAGTGTGCCCGGTATGATCTGCATCTTCTTCGGCTTCGCCATCTGCCGCAGGTTGTTCCATGAGTATCCCAAAGCGTTGCCGCGGGCCTTCAGTTGCGGCCGTGCTGTCGCCTGATATGACTGTGTGGCCGCTTGTGCGTGCTGTGTCGTAGCCGTCGGTTGTGCCGTCGACGCTACCGTCGGCTGTGTCTGTGAGGTTGATATGGTGGTCTTCACGGTGCTCTTGTGAGCATCGGCAGCAGATGCGACGGCGGCACCGGCGGCTACCTGCGGGGCCGCACTATGCTGATGCGCCTGTTGCATCAGGTTCTTGAACAGGGTTTTCAGTCTCTTGGGGCGGCGCCCCGCGGCAGGAGAGTCATCCGGTTGGGTGATCTGGGCGATCTCGATGAGCGTCAGTTCGACCAGCAGACGCTTGTTGCTGCTCTGCCGGTAGTTGATGTCACACTGGTTCATCAGCCTCAGAGCCTGATAGAGGAAGCGTGTCTCGCATCGCCCGGCCTGTTCGCGGTAGCGTTTGCGGCGCTCCTCGCTGACCTCGAGGAGGGGCAGGGTGGCTTCATCTTTGGCCATGAGCACGTTGCGCACGTGTGAGGCCAGCCCACCGATGAGCAGTCCGCCGTCAAATCCCTTGCTGATGATGTCGTTCAGGAGGACCATGATCTCGCTCACCTTGTTGTCCACGGCGTAGTCTATGATGCGGAAGTAGTGGTCTGCGTCGAGCACGTTGAGATCCTCGATGACCTTCTGATAGGTGATGTTGCCCTGGCAGAAGCTGGCCGCCTGGTCGAATATGGACAAGGCGTCGCGCATGCCTCCGTCGGCCTTTTCGGCTATGACGGCCAGTGCTTCCTCCTCGTAGGTGATGCCTTCGCTTTCGGCCACATGCTTGAGATGGTCGATTGTGCCGCGTACGGTCATCCGCTCGAAGTCATAGATCTGACAGCGTGAGAGGATGGTGGGCAAGATCTTGTGCTTCTCGGTGGTGGCCAAGACGAAGATGACGTGTGCCGGCGGTTCTTCGAGGGTTTTGAGGAAGGCGTTGAAGGCAGCCGTGGAGAGCATGTGGACCTCGTCGATGATGAAGACCTTGTAGCGTCCCACCTGCGGCGGTATGCGTGTCTGCTCCATCAGGGTCTTGATGTGTTCCACGGAGTTGTTGCTCGCCGCGTCCAGTTCGAAGATGTTGAACGACCGCTGTTCGTTGAATGACCGACAGCTCTCGCACTCTCCGCAGGCGTCACCCTCTGCGGTCGGCGAGAGGCAGTTGATGGCTTTGGCGAAGATGCGGGCGCAAGTCGTCTTGCCCACGCCGCGCGGTCCGCAGAAGAGGTAGGCGTGAGCCAGTTTGCCGCTGCGCACGGCATTCTTCAGCGTGGTGGTCAGGGCACTTTGTCCCACCACCGTGTCGAATGTGGTGGGGCGGTATTTGCGTGCCGAAACGATGTATTCTCCCATAGATTTTAATATCAGATGTGTCTTTGACGCCTCATCCCGTGCGTCTTTCCGAGGCTGTCGGGGTGGGGTGGTAATATCTTTGCAAAGATAATGCAAACGAGTGCAGAGGATGTTGCATGACTCGCTTGGAAGTCTTTAAGTGGGGTATTCCCACTCCCCTCCTTCTCAAGGATGGGTTAGGGGTGGTTTGTCTCAACCTGACGCCCAATGGAATGATTTTCAGCGAATTGTTTCCAACCACCCCTAACCCATCCTTGAGAAGGAGGGGAGTGAGAATACCCCACTTAAAGGCTTTCATGTGAGTTCTGCAATACCCTCATTGCCGAGTGCAGCTTATCTTCTGCAAAGATACGTATATTTTCTGACAATAACGGCCCGGTCGGTGAATTAAATTGTCCTGCCGGCCGACAAAACGAGTCGGCGGAGGCTTGTCGCGTCGTAGCGGCAGATGCTCGCGGCTATGTGACGGAAGCGCCGGAAGGCCCGTGGGATAGTTGCGTGACGGCAACTAAATGACGGCCGAATGTTAAAATGTCCGCGTAATTCACAAAAACACGCCCTTCTCTCTCCTCAGAAAATGTGTCGTCGAACAACAATTCCGGCCGTTTTTTGTCGCAATTTCTTTGCCGCCGCGAGCCGTAAGGGCCTTATTGCATCGCAACGAGCATGCCGTTGTCTTCCAACGGGCACGCCGCTGTGATGCAACGAGCGCCCCGTTGCAAAGCCGGGAGGCCCTTACGGCTCGGACGGAAAAACATGATTCCGGAGCTGTTGCGTGTAAACCGTTGATAGTCAGTTGTTTCTGTTTTTATGCAAAAATACGCGATTTTTGTGGCATAATGCGGAATTTCGTGGTTGGATGCGAATTAACCATTGTTAAAGTAAACTTTTTTACGAATACCGCTTTTCGCTCCTTAAGGCATGTCTGCGTGCGATATATATATAATATGTATATATGTGTCGTCGCGGCGCACGACCGATAGGTTTAAAAAACTAAAAAACGAAGTCGCACTCAACGTTTTATGGTTCTAAATGCGTATCTTTGCATACGATAGGCTGCACTCGCCACGTGTTGATGAGTTCGCGAATGATATGCAAACATGTTCTCATCGCGTCCCGTTTGCGCTATCGCTGCAAAATACAAACAATCCGAACTGCAATGAATCGCTTCCGTACAGTGCTCAATGCCATACGCCGTTCGCGCGTGCTCAAATATTGCGTGGTCATCGTCGTAGCCGTCGTCATCGTCGGTTTCGTCGGCGAGAACAGTCTCTGGGCACACTACCGCAACAAGCAGAAAATAAGCGAGCTGGAGGAAGAGATCGACCGCTACCGCCAGCGTTATGAGAAAGACCAGGAGCAGCTGCGCCGTCTCGACAAGGACCCGAAGGCCATCGAGAAGATAGCCCGGGAGCGCTATTTCATGAAAGAGGACGACGAAGACATCTTCGTGTTGAGCGACGACTTGTAGACGGAGCAACTACGTGAGAATGAAACAACTGAACAGAATCGACAACGCCATATTTATCGCCGGAGCAGTGCTCATGGTTGTGGGCAGCGCGGCCAACATCTTCATGGCCACCTGGGCCCCCTACGTCTTTGCGACAGGCTCTCTCGCCTTTGTCCTCATGCAGCTCAAACAACGCTACGAAGGCCGCAACATCACCATCCAGCGTCTCCGTCACATCATGATAGTCAGCGACATGCTCTTTCTCGTCTCGGCCCTGCTGATGTTCGCCAACCAGCGCAACATCTTCGGTCTGGATGCGCTGACATACCTGAAGTACATACACAACAACTGGGTCGTCACCCTCCTCGTCGCCGCTATACTCCAACTCTACACTACCCACAGAATAAGCAGCGAACTGGAGAAAGAGACTGAAAAAATGTGAAAGTAGGGCCGGATGTTTTAAATAGCATGAATTTTTTTCCGTACTTCGATATATCATTGTACTTTTGTCGTACAAAAGAAATGAAAAGAAATCGTACTATATGAATAAAATGCTCTTTTTGTTTGCCGTAGTAGCCGTGCTCACCTCGTCGTGCGCCAACTCCTACAGCGTGACCGGCTCGTCGTCCGTCTCGTCTCTTGACGGCAGCAAGCTCTATCTGAAGGCTGTCAAGAACAACGAATTGAAGACCATCGACTCGTGTGATGTCGTTCACGGGCAGTTCGAATTCAGCGGAGCACTCGACACCGTGCGCATGGTGAGCCTCTATATGGACGACGAGAGCATAATGCCGATAGTCCTTGAGAAAGGCGATATCACCATCAATATTGACAACGCCAGCCAAAACGTCAGCGGAACACCGTTGAACGACCTCTTGTACGAATTCATCTCACAGCACAACCGGCTCGACAACCAGATGAGCGAACTGTCGCACAAGCAGAGCCGGATGATGCTCGACGGCATCGACGAGAACCTCATCAACGAACAGTTGGCCGCCGAAGCGGCACGCATAACGAAGACAGAGGATAGCCTCGTGACATCGTTTATCGTGGAAAACTTTGACAATGTGCTCGGCCCGGGCGTATTCATGATGGTCACCAGCCGCTTCAAGTATCCCATACTGACGCCACAGATAGAGCACATCATGAGCAAGGCGACGGACAAGTTCAAGAACAATCCATACGTAAAGGACTACTATCAGACAGCCACCGAAAACGAGGCGCGCATGCAGGGACTTGACCCGTCGGACATCAGTGGGATGACCGGACAGCCACAACAGCCCGCCGCCGAAACGGAACCGGCCGCAGCGGTAGATACGACGGTTGCGGAAAGGCCTTGACAGCCAACCGATAGAGAAACAATGAAAACACTGATAACAAATGCCGTCATTGTCAATGAGGGCCGTCGATACGACGGTTCGATAGTCATTGAGGACGGACGTATAGCAGAGATAACGGAAACAACGATACAGCCCGACCCATCTGTCAGCGAAACGATAGATGCGTCGGGCTGTCTGGTTTTGCCCGGAGTGATAGACAGCCATGTCCATTTCCGCGAACCGGGACTGACGGACAAGGCCGACATCGCCTCCGAGAGCCGTGCGGCGGCGGCAGGAGGTGTGACAACCTACTTTGACATGCCCAACACCGTGCCGCAGACGACGGCACCGGAGGCGCTTGAGGAGAAGTTTCGGCTGGCTGCGGAGAAGAGCCGGATCAACTACTCGTTCTTCTTCGGAGCCACCAACGACAATCTTCCGCTCATCGACCGTCTCGACGCTGGCCGCATACCGGGTGTCAAACTCTTCATGGGCTCGTCCACGGGCAACATGCTCGTCGACCGTCGGGAGGCTCTGGAGCGCATCTTCAGCACGGTGAAGATGCCCGTCATGGCCCATTGTGAGGACACGTCGATCATCAATCGCAACATGGAGGAGGCCCGACGGTCCGATCCGCGCTTTCCCGACGTCTCCCTGCATCCGCTCATCCGTTCGGCAGAGGCATGCTATGAAAGCACGTCGCTGGCCGTTTCGCTGGCCCGTCGATACGGTACGCGGCTCCATGTGGCCCATCTGACGACGGCGCGCGAGCTGGAGCTGTTCGCTCCCGGCGACCCTCAGATCACGGCAGAGGCTACCGTCGGTCATCTGTTTTTCACCGACGAAGACTACGCCCGCTTGGGTTCGCGCATCAAGGTCAATCCAGCCGTAAAGACACGGAACGACCGTGACGCCTTGCGCCGGGCTCTTCTTGACGGCCGTATCACCACAATCGGAACGGACCATGCACCCCATCTTCCCGAACAGAAGCAGGGCGGATGTGACAAGGCGGCCTCAGGCATGCCGATGATACAGTTTTCGCTCGTCACGATGCTGGAGTTGGTGGACGACGGAGTGCTGCCCGTTGAGCGCATGGTGGAGTTGATGTGTCATGCTCCGGCACGCCTGTTCGGAGTCCGCGACCGCGGTTTCCTGCAGCCGGGATGCTGGGCCGACATCGTCATCGTCAGTCCGAAGCAACCTTGGACGGTGACACCCGACGCAATCCGGAGCCGCTGCGGCTGGAGTCCGATGGAGGGACACCGCTACCGTTGGCGCGTGGAGAGGACGTTGTGCAACGGCCACACCGTCTATGACGGACGTTCGGTTGACGACAACTATCGCGGAATGGCGGTGCTGTTCGCTTGATTCGGAATAGTGGAAACGCGCAGAATAGCATACGATATAGGTGAACTGACACCTTATATAAATTGGTCCTACTTCTTCTTTGCGTGGCAAGTGCGGGACGCTAACGAGCAGACGAGACTGCGCCGGGAGGCCGAGGGCGTGCTTGCGGAGCTGGAGGGACACTATCGGGTCCATGCCATTGTGGCCTTGGCCGATGCCGGCAGCGATGGTGACGACTTGATTGTGTATCGCAGTGACAACCCTGCCAACGGTGTTCGCATCCCCATGTTGCGTCAGCAGCATCCGGTTGGGAGTGACGAGCCGTGTCTGTGTCTGGCCGATTTCATCCGTCCCGTGGAGTCGGGACAACGCGACCGCATCGGCATCTTTGCCACAACGGTGGACATTGGGTTGGAGACGGACTTTGCGTCGGACGACTATATGAAGATGATGGTGCAGCTTCTGGCCGACCGTTTGGCCGAAGCAGCGGCCGAACGGACCCACGAAAAGGTGAGAAAGGAGTGGTGGGGATATGCGGCGGACGAGCGGCTGACCATCGGCGAGATGCATCTCGAACGTTTCCGTGGCATCCGTCCCGCCGTGGGTTATCCCTCGTTGCCGGACGCGAGCGTCAATTTCATCATCGCCGACCTGCTTGATGTCTCCTCGATAGGCATCCGTCTGACCGAGAACGGAGCCATGAAGCCCCATGCCAGCGTCTCGGGCCTGATGATGGCACACCCCGAGGCTCGCTATTTTGCGGTGGGACCGATTGGCGACGACCAGCTGCACGACTATGCGCGGCGGCGCGGGGTGCCGGTCGAAGTGATGCGGCGGTTTCTGGCTGCAAACCTGCGATGATGCCGTGAGAATGTAAACGAGATGATATGTCGTCCCCGGTGATATGCTGCGGGAATGTAAGAAAGATAATATTGGAGTGAAAGACTTATGATAGCGAGGATATTCATATTTGTGTTGATGTTGATAGTGTTGACGGACGGATACGTCCATCTGCGCTATTTGCGGCATCGTGCATCCACGAAAGTCATACTGCTGTGGTGGCTTCCCGGAGTACTGATGGCGTTCTATACAGTCTTTCTGACCCTTCATAAGGACTTTGCGCCGACCGATGGCCGGTTACTTGACGTCTATTTGTTTCTGCTCGGTCTGATTGTTGCGCCCAAACTGGTCTTTGTCATCTTCTCCGCCGCAGGGTGGGGAGTGTCCTGTCTGGTTCACCGGCTGCTACACCGGAGTGGTCCGAGGCGCAACTACGGCAACGTCGTGGGCCTTGTCTTGGTGTTGTTGATGTGGTATGTGCTGTTTTACGGGACGTTTGTGGGGTTCGACAAACTCACCGTGCGCCACGTGGAATATGCCTCCAAAGACCTGCCCGCAGCCTTTGACGGCTATCGTATTGTCCATTTCTCGGATGCGCATGTGGGTACTTACGGCGTGGATGGACAGTCTCTGCTGCGTCGCGACATCGACAGCATAATGGCACAACGTCCCGACATGATTGTCTTTACGGGCGACCTGCAGAACATGCGACCCGACGAGGTGACTCCCCATGAGGCTCTGTTGGCCTCGCTTCATGCTCCCGACGGGGTCTTCTCCGTTCTCGGAAATCACGACTACGCCGACTATATCAAGGCAGACGAGGCAACCAAGGCTGCCAACTGCCGCGCGATGATAGACATTCAGCGCCGAATAGGATGGACGCTGCTGCTCAATGAGAACCGCACGGTGTGCCGTGGAGCGGATTCGATAGTCGTCGCGGGAATGGAAAATGACGGCGACGGCCGCAAATTTCCACAGAAAGGCGACATCGGAAAGACATTAGAGAACGTTGGCGACAGTGCTTTTGTCATCATGCTTGAGCACGACCCGAGTTCATGGCGACGCAAGATACTCCCCCAATCGACAGCCCGGCTCACCCTGAGCGGCCACACCCACGCCATGCAGTTTGCCCTTTGGGGCTGGTCGCCGGCCTCGCTGGTGTACAGCGAGTGGGGCGGCATGTTCACGGAGGGAGACCGCGCCATCAACGTAAGCACCGGACTCGGCGGTTTCATCCCCTTCCGCTTCGGCGTACCGGGAGAGATTGTCGTCATAACACTGAAGAAAAAATGAAATACATATATCGACTTTATCAGCTCTTCGTGGTTTTGCCGCTCGGCATCCTGGCCACTGTCCTGACCGCCTTAACGGTCGTTGTCGGCTGCGCCTTGGGCGGCGGCCATTTCTTCGGCTACTATCCCGGTCACTGGTGGTCCCGGTTCATCATCCGGCTATGTCTCCTTCCGGTCACCGTGGAGGGACGTGAAAATCTTGAGCCGGACCATTCTTACGTCTTTGTGGCCAACCATCAGGGGGCGTTCGACATATTCCTGATTTACGGTTTTCTCGGCCGCAACTTCAAGTGGATGATGAAACACCAGCTGCGCAAGATGCCGTTTGTGGGTTTTGCATGCAGCGCGTCCCATCAGATATTTGTCGATAAGCGTGGCCCGAGCCGCATAAAGGAAACGTATGATGCCGCCCGGGAAACGTTGAGGAGTGGCATGAGCGTCATGGTCTTTCCCGAGGGAGCACGCACGTTCACCGGCCACATGGGACTCTTCCGCAAGGGAGCTTTCATGTTGGCCGACGAGTTGCAGTTGCCCGTCGTGCCGCTGACCATCAACGGCTCTTTTGACGTCATGCCGCGGATGCGTGACGGCAAGTGGGTCACGTGGCATCCGCTGCGCCTCACCATCCATCAGCCCGTCTATCCGATAGGCCGCGGGTCGCAAAACGTACAGGCGACCATGCGCCAGAGCTATGACTCGGTGATGAGTGCACTGGTTCCCGAATATCAGGGATACGTGGAGAATCCGGACCAATAAGTTTTTGTGGAGTTAAGAAGTTAAAGGGAGTTATCGCGGCTACGCTGTTCAGGAGTTAAGAAGTTAAAGGGAGTTATCGCGGCTACGCCGCTCAGGAGTTAAGCCAATACTCTTGTTATATGACAAAGTATATAGGCAAATAAAGCATTTGGCTTAACTCCTGAGCGGCGTAGCCGCGATAACTCCCTTTAACTTCTTAACTCCTTAAATAAAGTTTTCACTTTATTTTCGGGTATTTCCTCGTCCATCCGTCCCATCTGAGGCGCATGACACCGAAGAAAGCCTCGCCGAATATGCCGCCGCTCATCTTTGATACGCCTTCGCGTCGGTTGACGAAGATGACCGGGACCTCCTTGATGCGGAAGCCAATCTTATAGGCCGTGAACTTCATCTCTATCTGGAAGGCGTAACCCTTGAAGCGAATCTTGTCCAGTTCGATGGTCTCCAACACGCGGCGGCGGTAGCACTTAAATCCGGCCGTGGTGTCGTTGACCTTAAATCCAGTGACCATCCGCACATATTTTGAGGCGAAATAGCTCATCAGCACGCGACCGATGGGCCAGTTGACCACGTTCACCCCGGAGACATATCGAGAGCCGATGGCCACGTCGTAGCCTTCGTCATGGCAGGCGGCGTAGAGCCTCGGCAGGTCGTTGGGGTCGTGACTGAAGTCGGCGTCCATCTCGAAGATATAGTCATAGCCATGCTCCAGCGCCCAGCGGAAACCGGCGATGTAGGCCGTTCCCAGCCCCAACTTGCCGCTACGTTCGACGATGAACAGGCGGTCGCCCATCTCCGTGTCTATCAGTCGGTGGACGATGGCTGCCGTTCCGTCAGGTGAGCCGTCGTCGATGACGAGTATGTGGAAACACTTTTCGAGCGCGAATATCGCCCGAATGATTTTCTCGATGTTCTCCTTCTCGTTGTATGTCGGGATGATTATGATGCTGTCGCTTGGGTGCATGTCTTTTCAGATTTGGTTGAAACTACACCACAAAGATACATCAAACGCCTTTAACGGCCAAAACATAACGGTATTTATTCTGATTTATTTGCTTTTTTTGAACGTTCGTTGATAGTCGGAGACTTCATGATGTGCTGCGAATATGCTTCAAGCCCTTGCGTTTCACGCGGCATCGGTGTTTTCCGTGAAAAAGTATGCAGTGTCTATGCGTTATGAATAAAATTTACTTTAACGTGTGTTAATGCCGTGCCGACTCCGTCAAATCGTATTTTCGGTCGAAAAACGGCAATTTTTGCGACTTTTTGCAATTGCTTGACTGTCTGCGTGTTATGCACACCGGTGTTTTTCCGGCGTTTTTTCGGCTTTGCCGTAAGGGCCTCCCGGGGTTGCAACGGGGCCCCCGTTGCATCGCGGCGGCGTGCTCGTTGGCGGACAACGGCATGCTCGTTGCGACCCCGGGAGGCCCTTACGGCTCACGGCGGCAACGAAAATGTGACGAAAAACGACTGTCGTCGTCCCGCCGAACGATGTTTTTGAGAGACTCCGGAGAGCGTATTTTTCGGAATAATCACTACATTTTAAGATTTCAAGGCGTTTTAGTTGGATATATGCAACTATTTCGCCGCATTTTTCCGGCATCAAATCAGGATAATTGTTATCCGGTAAATAATATTCATGCCATGAATGATCATAATCATATATCACGGAAAAGTAGGGTCGCGACCCGTCGCGACCGCCACCATGTCTCGTGGTCTGACATGTCCGTTTAGGGCAGATATATGGGTAATTATAAATGAACCACGAGGCGGTCGCGACGGGTCGCGATCCTACCGGTGAGGTATGTAGAGAGAGATTCTGAACGGAGGAAACAGTATCAAAATCAGAATAAGGTTCTTTCTGTATAGGGAGTGATTGTCCATGCCGATGTTTTGCATTTTGGCCGAAAATGCTTACCTTTGTGACATCAATCCCAAAGGATGGGATATCATCGGATTTAGCCGGCAGCAGCGTGACATTCAGTCTTTTCTCATGATGTGAAAAGACAATGTTCCGCCGTCGGCACGTGTCGTTTTGTCAACAGCAATGGAAATAAAAGAATTACAGCAGATGTACGCCAAGCAGCCTCAGGTGGCGGCGTTGGCGGATAAACTCGGTGACCACACTCTCTCAACGCTGCAGTTGGACGGCCTCGTGGCGTCTTCGGCGCCGCTGGCGTTTGCCGCTGTGGCTTTGCGCACCGCCCGGACGATGCTCTTCATACTCAAGGATGCCGACGAAGCCGGCTACTTCTATCATGATCTCACTCAGGTGATGGGGCAGGAGGATGTGCTATATTTTCCGTCGTCCTATCGTCGCGCGGTCAAGTACGGACAACGGGACGCGGCCAGCGAGATCTTGCGCACGGAGGCACTGACTATAAATGAAGAACGAAGAATTAAAAATGAAGAACGAAGAGGGAAGAACGAAGAATTTGCTGCCGCCATGAAAGAAGATGCCCCGGAGGCATGCACATCGTTGAATGGAGGTTCGACGGCGGCAGCAACTTCTTCCCTCTTTATCGTTACCTACCCCGAGGCTGTCGCCGAGCTTGTCGTTTCGCGCCGTCGTCTGGACAGCCGCACGCTGGAGCTGACCGTGGAGCAGACTGTCGGTGTCGCGGAGGTGATGGCGACGCTGCGTGAGTTTGGTTTCCGCGAGGTGGAATATGTCTACGAGCCGGGCCAGTTTGCCTTGCGCGGCAGCATACTCGATGTCTATTCTTACAGCTGTGAATATCCGTTCCGCATCGACTTCTTCGGTGACGACATCGACTCCATACGCACCTTTGAGGTCGACACCCAGTTGTCCCGCGAACGCCGCACGACAGTGCGGATTGTGCCCGAGTTGGCCGGTCTCACCGAAGACCGCGTGCCTCTGTTCTCATTCCTTTCCGACGATGCGATTGTCGTCATGAAGGACGGAGCAGACATACGCGACGCCATAGCACGGACATACGAGGAGGGCTTTTTGCAGCAGGCCATAGTAGAGCGTTTGGAGGGCGCAACGGAGGTCGAACAGCATGCCATCATGCAGCAGATGCGCAAGGAGGTGCAACTCATGACTGTCGGACAGTTTGCCGACGCCGTCGCTCCGTTTCACATCGTCGAGATCGGTCATCGGCCGTTCCGTACGGTCGATGCCACCATCCGTTTCAATATCTCGCCCCAACCGCTCTTCCATAAAAATTTCGACATGCTCCGTCAGTCGCTCGAAGATTATCGGCTGCGCGGCTACGGTATCTTCATTTTGGCCGACAGCCGGAAGCAGAACGAACGGTTGAAGGAAATACTTGGAAGTGAAGAGGGAAGAATGAAGAGGGAAGAAGTTGCTACCGCCATGAAGGGGGATGACCCTGAGGCGCGCACGTCGGTGAAGGGAGGTTCGACGGCGGCAGCAACTTCTTCACTCTTCACCCTTCCCTCTTCATTCATTCCCGTGGATCGTACCCTTCATGAGGGTTTCGTCGACAACGACATGCGCGTCTGCTTCTTCACCGACCATCAGATATTCGACCGTTTCCATAAATACAATCTTAAGTCCGACCGCGCGCGCAGCGGTAAGATGTCGCTCACACTGAAAGAGATTCGTCAGTTTGAGCCGGGCGACTATGTCGTCCATGTCGACCACGGCATAGGGCGCTTTGGTGGACTTGTGCGCATGCCTCAGGCTGACGGCGGCACGCAGGAGATGATCAAGATACAATATCAGAACGGCGACTCGATATACGTGTCGATACATTCGCTGTATAAGGTGTCGAAGTATAAGGCGCAGGACAACGGTGAACCGCCGCGCCTGAGCCACCTCGGCACGGGCCAGTGGGAGCGGCTGAAGGAGCGGACGAAGAAGAAACTGAAGGATATCGCCCGCGACCTCATCAAGCTCTACGCCCAGCGTCGGCAGGAACAAGGCTTCGCCTTCAGTCCCGACAGTTTCATGCAGCATGAGCTTGAGGCGAGCTTCCTCTATGAGGATACACCCGACCAGCTCAAGGCCACCAACGACGTCAAGGCCGATATGGAGCGGCGCCGGCCGATGGACCGCCTGGTTTGCGGCGACGTGGGCTTCGGAAAGACCGAAGTGGCCGTGCGCGCGGCGTTCAAGGCGGCTTGCGACTCGAAGCAGGTAGCCGTGCTCGTGCCCACGACGGTGCTCGCCTATCAGCACTATCAGACGTTCAGCAAGCGGCTGAAGGATTTTCCCGTGCGCGTCGACTACCTCACGCGCGCCCGTTCGGCCAAGCAGACCAGAGAACTGCTAAAAGACCTCGAAGACGGAAAGATAGACATACTCATAGGTACGCACAAGCTGATAGGCAAGTCGGTGAAGTTCCATGATCTCGGTCTGCTCATTATCGACGAGGAACAGAAGTTCGGCGTGGCCGTGAAGGAGAAGCTGCGCCAGATGAAGGTCAACGTCGACACGCTGACGATGTCGGCCACGCCCATCCCACGCACGCTCCAGTTCTCGCTCGTCGGCGCCCGCGACCTGAGCACGATACAGACGCCGCCGCCCAACCGCTATCCCATACAGACGGAGATTCACACGTTCAACCCCGAGATAATAGCCGATGCCGTGAACTTCGAGATGAGCCGCAACGGACAGGTCTACATCGTCAACAACCGCATCAACGAGCTGCAGCGCATCGCCGACATGATACACAAGTACATCCCCGACGCACGCATCGCCATCGGTCACGGGCAGATGAAGCCGGAGGAACTGGAGCATATCATCCTCGATTTCGCCAACTACGACTACGACGTGCTCGTCTCGACGACCATCGTCGAGAGTGGCATCGACATCCCCAACGCCAACACTATCATCATCAACGGCGCCAACAACTTCGGACTGAGCGATCTCCATCAGATGCGCGGCCGCGTGGGACGTGGCAACCGCAAGGCTTTCTGCTATCTGCTTGCCCCTCCGCTGTCGGCACTGCCGCAGGAGTCACGCCGCCGTCTGGAAGCTCTCGAAAACTTCTCGGAGCTGGGCAGCGGCATCAACATCGCCATGCAGGACCTCGACATACGCGGCGCGGGTAACCTGTTGGGTGCCGAGCAGAGCGGTTTCATCGCCGACCTTGGCTATGAAACCTATCAGAAAATTCTCAATCAGGCCGTGACCGAGTTGAAGAATGACGAGTTCTCCGACCTCTATGCCGACGAGACGGCCGCGCAGGAGATGGCCGCATCCGACTTCGTCGACGACTGCGCGCTGGAGAGCGACATCGAGATGTATTTCCCGCCGGCATACATCCCCAACGACAGCGAACGCATGCTGCTCTACCGCGAGCTGGACAACCTGACCGAAGACGCCGAAGTGGAGCAGTACCGCCTGCGCCTCCGCGACCGCTTCGGCGCCATCCCTGCCGTTGGCGAGGAGCTGATGCGCGTCGTCCCGTTGCGCCGCATGGGCAAAAGCCTCGGTTGCGAGAAGATAATGCTGAAGCAGCACCGCATGACCCTCTTCTTCGTCAGCAACCCCAACAGCCCCTATTACCGCAGCTCCGCCTTCGACAGCATCCTCAGTTACATCGCCTCCAATCCCCGCCGCTGCAATCTGCGCGAGCACAATGGCAAGCGTTCCATCGTCATTTCCGACGTCAAGACCGTCGGCGCGGGCGTGGAGGTGCTGCGGGAGATAATGAGCTGCAAGTAGGGTGTTTTACTGCGGTATCGTTACGTGGCTTAAGTAACGGTGTTACATGGGCCGTGTAATGTTGTTACGTGGGCCGGGTAACATCATTACACGGGCCACGTAACGTTTCCATTGATGCTTGTCTGCTTCTCAATATGACTGCGATTGTGTATCAAAATGGCTATATGGTACTTGGGGACATATAGTCATTTTGATACATCCTCATACTTCAAATCAGTTCTTTTTATAATTTCCTCTTATAAAACTTCAATGAGTTTCAATTAACACTTAGATGAATTTCGTTTAAAGTATAGATTCAAGATAGAAGTGCAACGCTTCAGTCCCTCCATAGCCCATTACGCTATATGAGCTATGGAGGGACTGAAGCGTTGCACTTCTATCTTGAATCTATAGTTTTTATTAATGGTATGGGCTTTGCTTTTGGTTGCGTGCAACTCTAACAATAAGGTTGCGGAAGAGCGTATGTCTTCTATTGACAGTACACAGCAATCGAAGGTGGCCGATATTCTTGCTGAGAGACTGGAAGATTTTTGCGCGAAATCGGGACAGGTGATAGTGATGGATGTGCAGACGGGCGAGATTCTTGCGATGGTCGGCGAGGCGGCGTCGCAGGAATCGGGACTTGTTCGTACGGCGTCTTTATTGGCTGCGCTGGAGACGGGGCGTGTGAAGATGAGTGACAGCGTTGACGTGGGCGACGGTGTTTATGCCGTGGGTGACGCAAATCTTTATGACCACAACTGGCGCCGTGGCGGATATGGGAAAATGACAGTCTCGCAGGGATTTCAGGTTAGTTCGAACATTGCCAATTATAAAGTGATGAAGCGGGCGTTTGACGAAGAGCAGGCTTTTTTCGACATGCTTGAAAAGATGAGTTATGGACAGCCGGCAGAAATGGCCGGGATGGACAGCCTCAAGGCCGCACATCTCTTTACGCCTCAGGATAGCGGATGGAGCGAGAAGTCGCTGGCTTGGTTTTGTATAGGATACAACCAGCATATAGCTCCGATACAGATGCTAACGTTCTATAATGCCATAGCTAATGGCGGTAAGATGGTACGGCCGTCATTGTATAAAGGTGATGCGGAGGTGATAAATCCACAGATAGCGAGCGAGGCCGGTATAGATAGCATGAGGATGGCATTGCGGAAGTACATTACAGACGGTCTCGGTCGTCGTGCCGAATCAGAACTCGTGGATGTCGCCGGAACGTCAGGAACGATACCGGTGTCGACGGAAGAGGATAATACGGAAGGTAAGCAAAACACGGACTTCCATATCGAGTTTTGTGGTTATTTCCCGGCTGATGCACCGCGATATTCTGTTATCGTGAGCATGAACAAGATGGGATTACCGGCAAGTGGTGGAGCAATGGCCGGTAGCGTGTTCAAGGAAATAGCGGAATGTATAATGAGTGGGGAAAAAGAATGATAGTATTTCGGCAACATGCTATGCTGTGGTATGGTTAGAGCCGTAAAGGATTTATCCGACAATATATAAAAGGACGCAAAGAGTATTTATGGCTCTTTGCGTCCTTTTGTTTAATAGCCATATGGTGACTTTATCTCGCAGCGATGCACTCCACCTCCACGAGCACGCCTTTTGGCAGAGCCTTGATGGCTACGGCGGAGCGGGCGGGGTAGGGTTCGGTGAAGAAGGTGGAGTAGACTTCGTTCATGGCTGCGAAGTCGGCCATGTCGGCCATGAAGACAGTTGTTTTGACGACGTTGGCCAGCGAGAGTCCGGCGGCCTCCATGATGGCTTTGGCGTTGGTCAGGGCCTGACGGGTCTGTTCCTTGATGCCGCCTTCAACTACGTTGCCGGTTGCAGGGTCGAGTGGTATCTGTCCGGAAGCGAAGACCATTCCGTTGACTTCTATTGCCTGGCTGTACGGTCCGATGGCCGCGGGAGCCTTGTCTGTGTGTAATGCTTTCATAATCGTTGTTGTTCTATTAGTTTGATGAATGTTCTTTAGAATTTTGCGTTCCGTTATTTATCCGTTGTCAGGATTTTGAATCCACTCTCTCTGAGCGCCTTGTTTATCTCGGCGATGTGTTCTGCGTTGCGCGTCTCGCAGACGATGCGCAGGATACAGGCGTTGATTTTTTCGCTGTCGCCGTGACGGTTGTGATGTACGCTGGTGATGTTTCCGCCGCAGCGGGCTATCACCGAGGCCACTTCGACAAGCGTTCCGGGACGGTCATCCAGTTCGATGTTGATGGTGCAGTAACGTCCGCTCTTTGTCAGACCTCGCTTGATGACGCGGTTGAGTATGGTCACGTCGATGTTGCCGCCACTGACGATGCACACCGTCTTCTTGCCTTTCACCGGTATCTTGTTGTACAGTACGGCTGCTACGCTTGTCGCTCCGGCTCCTTCGGCGACCACCTTCTCCTGTTCGAGCAGATGGAGGATGGCGCCGCAGATTTCGTCTTCCGTGACGGTGACAATCTCGTCGACATATTTGCTGCATATCTCGTAGGTCAGGTCGCCCGGCTCTTTGACGGCGATGCCGTCGGCCACGGTCGATACCGAGGGCAGGGTCTCCTTGTGTCTGACTTCCAGACTGTGGACCATGCTGGCTGCGCCGGCGGCCTGTATGCCATATATTTTGATGGCCGGGTTGAGCGACTTCACGGCAAAAGCGATGCCGCTGATGAGTCCTCCGCCGCCGACGGGCACGACGATGGCTTCGACGTCGGGCAGCTGTTCGAGCACTTCGAGTCCGATTGTGCCTTGTCCGGCGATGACATTCTCGTCGTCAAACGGGTGGATGAACGTATAGCCCTTTTCCTCTTTCAGTTCGAGTGCCTTGCGGTAGGCGTCGTCATAAACGCCAGGCACGAGACAGACCTCCGCTCCGTAGTTTTTAGTCGCTTCCACCTTGCTGATGGGAGCGCCTTCGGGCAGACAGATGAGTGACTTTATGCCGTGTGCCGTAGCTCCGAGAGCCACGCCTTGTGCGTGGTTGCCGGCCGAGCAGGCGATGACGCCGCGTGATTTTTCCTCGTCGGTGAGCTGCGAAATTTTATAGCATGCGCCGCGCACTTTGAATGAGCCTGTCTCTTGAAGATTTTCCGGTTTGAGGTAGACATCACACTCGGGGTTAATCTTCGGGGCCCTCACCAGTTCCGTCTTGCGTATGGTTTTGCTGAGGACATAACGTGCCTTGTAGAAGTTGTCTAAGTTGAGCATTTCTTTTATGTTTTTTTGTTGTCACAAAATTAGCATATTATTCTTCATCCGACAAACATTCTCCGATATTTTTTCAGAAACGATATACCGACGGCATTATGAAACGCCCGGATGGTTTCATCAAAGATACTACCTTAATATATAATGTGAACGGCTCGTGTCTGACATAATGACATATATGACAGACAAAATGGCAGGCAAAATGCGTTGGAACGCTTGTTGCATTAAGATAAGCGAAAGCCTCTTGGAAGGCAATCGAAAAGAAGTAACAACAATAACAATTAAAAAACATAGGAGGACAAGATCATGACACAGTTAAGAAGAAACTCAACTTGGTTACCGGACGTATTCAACGACATTTTTGCAACGGACTTCATGCCGAAGACGAGTGCCACGGCACCGGCCATCAACGTCAAGGAATCGGACAAGGGCTACATCGTGGAGCTGGCCGCTCCGGGAATGGCAAAGGAGGACTTCTGCGTACATATCAATGACGAGGGCAATCTCATCATTAAGATGGAGAACAAGCAGGAGAAGAAGGAGGAGAACAGCAACATGCGCTACTTGCGTCGTGAGTTCGCATATTCTAAGTTTGAGCAGACGCTCATTCTGCCGGACGATGTCGACAAGGACCAGATTGCAGCACGTGTCGAAAACGGAGTGCTGACCGTCGAACTGCCTAAGATGGTGGAGACAAAGGTCAAAGTGGCCCGTCAGATAACTGTCGGATAGCTCAGAAAGACAGGAAGTCCGGCAGCCTTGAATGGCCGCCGGACTTCGATTGTCTGTTAAAATGCAGATGGGCATACCTCGAGAATAACATTATTCCAGCGAAAAATTTGCGGGAATGAAATAAAAGTATTACCTTTGCACCGCATTTGAGCGATGAAGTCTTGCGGCAGTGTTCGCGAGGTGAAGCAAAAACAGAATGGTCGATTCATCTAATGGTTAGGATACAAGATTCTCAATCTTGGCATAGGGGTTCGATTCCCCTATCGACTACAACAACGGAAACGACCCTTGGAGCGCATTGCTCTGAGGGTCTTTTTTTATTTTTGCATTATGATAATCATTCTGACAGTGCTCGTCTATTTCGTCATACTGTTTGGCGTGAGCCGTATTACGGGGCGACGGGCGACAAACGAGACATTCTATAGGGCTGACCGCCGGTCGCCGTGGTATATGGTGGCGTTCGGTATGGTAGGCGCGTCGATAAGCGGAGTGACGGTCGTGTCGGTGCCGGGCATGGTGATGCGCACGGACATGACATATCTGCAGATGTGTATGGGCTTCATTCCCGGCTATTTTGCCGTGGCGTTTTTGTTGCTGCCGCTTTATTATCGCCACAATCTTACAACCATTTATACTTATCTCGGTGCCCGTCTCGGGCCGCGGGCCTATCGCACGGGCGCGTCATTTTTCCTATTGTCAAAGCTGGCGGGTGCGGCGGTGAAGTTTTATGTCGTTTGTATTATTCTCCAGAGATTTGTTTTGGACGCCGTCGGTGTGCCGTTTGAAGTGACCGTGCCGCTGATGGTGGCGCTGATATGGCTTTATACCTATCGCGGCGGCATCAAGACGCTTGTGTGGACCGACACGCTGCAGACGACATGTCTCTTCACGTCGCTCGTGTTGATCTTCGTCGGTGTGGCCCGCGCGTTGGACATGGGAGTCGGCGAAGCCGTCTCGGCAGTGGCCGCTTCGCCGATGAGTCGTGTGCTGGTCATGGACGACTGGGTGTCGACGCAGAACTTCTGGAAGCAGTTCATAAGCGGCATATTCGTTGTCATCGTGATGACGGGACTGGATCAGGACATGATGCAGAAGAACCTGACGTGCAAGACGCTGCGCGAGGCTCAGAAAGATGTATGTACTTATGGCTTCGCTTTTGTGCCGGCCAACCTGCTGCTGCTCTCGCTCGGCGTGTTGCTTGTGGCGCTGGCCGGGCGTGAGGGAGTGGCACTGCCGGCATCGGGTGACGATCTGCTGCCGATGTTTGCGGCTACGGGCAGTCTCGGTACGGCCGTTGTCGTGCTCTTCACCATCGGCATTGTGGCGGCGTCGTTCAGCAGTGCAGACTCGGCGCTGACATCGTTGACGACGAGCTATTGTGTTGACATCCGCCGCCGAGAGGACGACGAGCGTTTGCGTCGGCGTGTCCATGTGGGCTTCTGCGTGCTGTTTGTGGTGTTCATCCTGCTGTTCCGGCTGGTGAACTCGACGAGCGTGATAGACGCCATATATATATTGGTGTCTTATACCTACGGTCCACTGCTCGGTCTGTTTGCCTTCGGATTGCTGACGCGACGCAGTGTGCGGGACAAATATGTGCCCTACATCGCCATTGTCTCGCCATTGCTGTGCTTCGTGCTCGACAAGGTTGCCGTCGCCCTGTGGGGCTATCATTTCGGTTACGAACTGCTGCTGTTGAACGGCATGCTGACGTTCGTGGGGTTGTGGGCAAGCCCCCTGAAAGCCCCCTGTCGTCCCCCGAAGGGGGACACTGAGTGAGTGAAGGGGGCGTAGAATGAAAAGAATATTATAAATATATGATATATATCACCCTATAATCCACTCAGTGTCCCCCTTTGGGGGACGACAGGGGGCTTTTTTATGAAAACAATAATACTTGATTTTGACGGGACGTTGGGGGACACCCGCGCCGTGATTGTGAAGACGATGCAGCAGACCATAGCGGAGTTGGGACTTCCGCAGCGTTCTGATGCGGAATGTGTGGCTACGATAGGATTGCCGTTGCACGAAGGTTTCAGAAGCCTCATGCCGATGACAGAGGAGATGGGGCAGAGGTGTGCAGATGTCTATCGGAGACTGTTTGATGTGAACAATGTGCCGGGAGCTGTTCCGATGTTTCCCCATGTCCGTGAGACGATAGAGGAGCTGCATGGTCGCGGTGTGACGCTGACAATCGCCAGCAGTCGTGGCCGTGACACACTGTTGGGCTTCCTGCGTGACATGAAGCTGGAGCAATATATCTCTCGTGTCGTGGCTGTCTCAGACGTGGAGCACGCAAAGCCGGCTCCGGACATGGTGCTGGACATCCTCCGTTATGTCGGATGTAGGGCCGATGAGGCGCTGGTGGTCGGTGACACGGTGTTCGACATAGAGATGGGACGCCGTGCCGGGGCTAAGACTTGCGGAGTGACGTACGGCAACGGTACACGCGAAAGCCTCGAGGGCGCTGACTTTCTGATAGATGATTTCGGGGAACTACTTATGAAAACAAAGAACGAAGAGTGAAGAATTTGCTGCCGCCGTTCCCACGTTGCCTCTATATTGTAACAACGTGGGAACGGCGGCAGCAAATTCTTCACTCTTCGTTCTTCACTCTTCACTTAACAAAGTGAGGTATCGTTCGGCCTCGATGGCAGCCTGACAGCCGGTTGCGGCCGAGGTGATGGCCTGACGGTAGACGGGATCTGCCACGTCGCCGGCCACGAAGACGCCCGGCACTTTGGTTTTCGGCGTGCCGTCAATCTTCTTCAGATAGCCCACCTCATCTGTGTCGAGCCACTCGCGGAAGACGTCGCTGTTGGGCTTGTGACCGATGGCGAGGAAGAAGCCGTCGATGGCGATGTCGACCATCTCTTCGTCCGGTTCGCCCTTGCGGCGCACGAGGTGAGCGCCTTCTACACCGTTTTCGCCGTAGAGACCGACGGTGTTGTGTTCAAAGAGTATCTCGATGTTTTCGGTGTTCATCACACGCTTCTGCATCACTTTGGAGGCGCGCAGATAGGGTTTGCGCACAATCATGTAGACCTTCTTGGCGAGGCTGGCCAGATAGATGGCCTCCTCACAGGCCGTGTCACCGCCGCCGACCACGGCGACCACCTTCTTGCGGTAGAAGAAACCGTCGCATGTGGCGCAGGCCGAGACGCCTTGACCATTGTATTTTCGTTCGTCGTCAAGTCCGAGATACATGGCCGATGCTCCGGTGGCGATGATGACGGTGTCGGCCTCCACCTCCTTTCCGTCTTCGACGGTCAGGACATAGGGTGCCTTGGACAGGTCGGCCTTGACGATCTCGCCGTCGCGGATGTCGGCACCGAAGTGCTCCGCCTGTTCGCGCAGGTCCATCATCATCTGATTGCCGTCGACACCCTGAGGATAGCCGGGGAAGTTTTCGACAATCGTTGTCTGCGTGAGCTGACCGCCGGGCTGCAGACCGCTGTAAACCACTGGCTGCAAGTTGGCTCTTGACGCATATATGGCTGCCGTGTAGCCGGCAGGACCGCTGCCCACGATGAGACAGCGGACGTGTTCTCTGTTATCGCTCATTAGTTTCTAAAATTCTTAATTCTGAATTATTAATTATTATTCTCTTCGTGCCCGTGCCATCGCTGACAGACTGAACCATGTTACGGAACCGGACACAGGGATTCTTCACTTTTCACTCTTCACTTCCCGAGCAGTTCCTCTATCTGTTTCTCGATATTCTCGATTTTCTCAGTCGGTTCGAAGCGTGCCACGACCATTCCGAACTTGTTGGTCAGGAACTTTGTGAAGTTCCATTTGATGTCCGGCTTCTGCTTGTAGTCCGGATCCTCCTTTGACAGCATGTCGTCGAGCACCGGCGCAATCGGATGGCTCATGTCCCAACCGGCAAATCCCTTCTGCTCCTTGAGGAACTTGTAGAGCGGGTCGGCGTCGTCACCGTTGACCTTGAGCTTCTTGAAACGTGGAAATTCCGTGCCGTAGTTCAGTTTGCAGAAGCTGTGGATGGAGTCGTCGGTGCCGGGAGCCTGCTGTCCGAACTGGTTGCATGGGAAGTCGAGGATTTCAAATCCGCGGCTGTGATATTTCTGATACAGTTTCTCCAACTCTTCATATTGCGGTGTAAATCCGCATTTGATAGCGGTGTTCACGATGAGCAGGACCTCATTCGAATACTCCTTGAGTGACACATCCTTGCCTTTTCTGTCCTTGACAGAGAAATCATAAACAGTTTTCATAACTTGTTTTCTTATTGTTACGTGATAAAAATCAAATTCGTTTGTGAGACAAAAATACTCATTTTCTACCTTTCCCGCAAATCTTTGATTGTTTATTATGTTTTTTTTGATAGTCATAAAGATTTGTTGTCATATTGCCATGCAACGAGGGTTTGCAGAACTCGCATGAAAGTCTTTAAGTGGGGTAATCTCAGTCCCCTCCTTACGAAGGAGGGGTTAGGGGTGGTTAGTCGTCCATTATTATCCAAAACAATGATTTTCATATAGTTATTGTTTAACCACCCCTAACCCCTCCTTCGGAAGGAGGGGACTGAGATTACCCCACTTAAAGACATCCTCAACGAGTTCTGCAACACCCTCAGGAGTCCTGTTGCGGGTAGGAACGGGCGTGAGGAGAATAGAGGTGGCGTCTGTCAGAAAAATTCTGAATTTAAAGCCGAAATTCAGAGGCACTTTCTGAAAAAATTCCACCGCGGGTCCAAATTTTCAAATCTCATGAAGGTAAAAATCAGGGCTGTTTTTTCGATGGGAAATCGGTATTTTTTGCAAATCGCTGTCATACAGTCACTTACAAACGGGCGGCCCCCTCTGACTCCCCCAAAGGGGGAGCTTGGGCTTCCCGTAAGGGCCCCGCGGGGTTGCAACGGGGCCCTTATTGCACTGCAACGGCAGTCCCGTTGCAACCCAACGGGCACGCCGTTGTAACCCCGCGGGGCCGCTATTGCACGAAAACGAGCGCTTTTGGGGTCAAAAAAGGCAATCAAAAACTCGCGAACTTTTGCGCATCAGAAAGGCCGTAAGGGCCAAAAAGGGTCGTTTGAAGCCGCAGGTCTCTCCCCCTTGGGGGAGCCGGAGGGGGCCGTCGATAGGCTGTAAGGCCCTCCCGACCATCAAAAGCGCAAATCTTCGGGCAATTTACCGAACGTGATTTTGTAAACATATATCATACCTGAAGCTGCAGTCTCTCCACTTGGGAATCGGCTCTCAGCATACATCACATCGCTATCGCTCCAAACGTCGGACGGGCTCATAAACCGGCATGACGTCGGAAATGCTTTCATAAAGTTCTTGATATAAGTCAAAAACTATCAATATTTGATGTTTTTGGACTTAAAAATGACATTGTGGAGAGACTATTCATTGTAAATTTGCATCGTCAAAAAGAAGTTACAAGAACAAGAAATATTTGAGAGATAAGCCCGTGAGGGGAGAAAGCATAGAAACAAAAAAATATAGGGTTTTAGGCCTTTCAAGGTGAAAAGATTTTCAGATGATAAGTCTCTGCATTGTGGCAGGACACTTTAGTTTTTTAGTTAGTAGTAATTTGGTTTGGTAGTTAGTAGTACGAAATGTTTGCGGGTCTGCATCAGTGATGATGTGGCCCGCATTTTTTTCATTACTGCTAAGGTGGATGGAGAGTGGGGGAGGGAGCATAAAAAAAGAGAAGGCGCTCCGTGCATATGCAACTACACGGTGCGCCTTCTCGATTGTTTCTTCTGAAGAATAATTTGAGTGTATATCTTATTTCTTCGAAGCCTTACCGTAGCGGCTCATGAACTTGTCGACACGACCGGCGGTGTCAACCAGCTTGCTCTTACCGGTATAGAACGGGTGAGAGGTGCTTGAGATTTCGACTTTTACCACGGGGTAAGTCTCGCCTTCAAATTCTACTGTATCATTAGCCTTGCATGTAGAACGTGTAAGGAACATATCGCCGTTGGACATATCCTTAAATACGACGGGGCGATAGTTTTCGGGGTGAATACCTTTTTTCATTTTAGTTTTAAATAAATATGTAATGTTATATATAGTTCTCTTTTGGGGTGCAAAGTTAATGGTTTTTCCTCAAACGGGCAAATATTCCGTGGCTTTTGTGCGCCTATTGTGCTGATTTTGGCCTGATTGCGGTTCTTTTTTACTGCTTTTCTGTGCTATCGGCATGTTTCCGGCCGTCAGAATCCCCAATAATTGTATGCGACGTTGCTTTCGACTTTGTCCTCGATGTTGTCGGGGAGATTGCAGAAGAAGTCTATGCCGGTGCGCTGTTCCAGTTCGTCGATGGTGATGACATAGTTGCTCAGCGGGTCGTTGGAGTGGTCGTTGTTGGTGTGTTCGGCCCAAAAGGCGAAAGCCGTAAACTGGTTACCGAGTTTCAGCAGCAGGGCCATGTAGAAATATTTGGGTACAATCATCTTGCCTTGTATGCGCGTCAGTATTTGACTCTCGTTGTTATGGTTCCGCCCTTGCAGACGTAGAGAGTGTCGCCGATAGTCTTTGGCGTGATGTCACGCACCTTCTGCTCCATCACGGCCCATAGTTTTGCGTTGAAAGCGTTGCGCTGCGGCTGCATGTTGGTCATGTAGAACGTCTGATAGTTGGCCTCTTTGGAATATTGCCGGTCGGCTGACGGACAGATGTGGCCGTGGTCGTAGCCGGAGCGAACGAACAGGTCTTCGCTCCAACGGTATTGCTGGGGCAGCTGCGGATCCCAAGGATATTGGCGGTCATTTGGGTGATTGCCAGGATTGCTCATCGGGTCATAGCGTCCGACGTTGCCTTTGTATGTGTGCTCGCGGTCGTTGTTGGAATGGTAGTGGTCCACCATGAAATAGCACGACCAGCGCTGTGACTTCTTCTCCGTGTCCCATTCGACGCAATAGTTGAGCCCGTAGGTGTCGCCGGAATAGTGACTGATGACGATGCTGTTTCCGCCCTTTAGTTTCGGAAACTCTATACGTGATGCTTCGGGACAGTCGGCCGTTGGCGTGTTCTTGTTCGCTCCGCCGTCGCCAATCCAGTTTCCGCCGCCGTTTCCGCCTTGGTTGTCGTCGTCACTGCTGCACGATATGGTCGCAATGGAAATAAAAATGGAGAACAGCAGGGTGGGGATGTGCTTGATATTCATCATGAGTTTAATAGTTTCATTCGTTTCTAAAATGCAAAAATAGTCATTTTCCCCGTTCCGCCCAAATGTCTTGCCGTGTTTTAGGCGTATATGCAAACAAAAAGGAGGATGCCCGACGGGCATCCTCCTTTTTGTTTAGATTATAATCTTTTATTCAAAACTGAATTCTGTAATGGATTTAAATCCGCTTGTACCGAAATATCTTTCAAGACTTCCGTAGAGAGAAACCTGTTTCTTATAATTTCCGGGATTGTCTTGCAAGTTAAGGGCGTTACGAACATCACCGGAAGGTAACTGTACGGGGAGACATTTTGACAAATCCGTTTCATTTATATTATCAGCAATGAGCAGGTTTGTTTTGCTTGTGGCATTACCGTTGAATGTGGCTCCGGATGAAATGGTCATACCATCAATCCATCCCACGATATAGCCTTTCACCCATGCCATTCCGCTGTTGTTTGCAATGGCGTAAGCTACGGTGTGAGGATTTTCTTTGGTGCCGTCGGTGTCGCCCGTCGGTTTGTCGTCACCTCCGCCGGTGCTTCCTCCATTCTTTGTCCATGAGTAGAGGTAGCTCTCTTTCTGTTGTGTCTCAGGTGTGTTGCCCATATAGTTGACAACCTTACCGCAAACGACGACATCGTCACCGACGCTTAGAACGTCTCCTTCGGTATATGGCGTGTTGTTGAGATAGTATGAACGGTAAACATAGAACTGTGTTGAACTTGTCGTACCGTCATCAGAGATATAATATGTAGCGGTTCCATATCCGTCATTTGCATAGTTAAACGAAATCTTGGAAACTTTACCTTTCACATAGATATCTATGTCGGAAGGAACGCCGGCTGCCAATGTGGATATGTATTTGTTAGCACCGGCGGCATTGTATGGACTTGCGGCTGTGCCGTCACCGGTCGGTTCTTCAGGTGTGGGTTCTTCGGATCCGCTACCACCCTCTTTGCCGTCGAGAACAAATTCCGTTACACTCTTTAGACCTGCGGTACCGAAATATCTTTCGAGACTTCCGTACAATATCACTTCCTTCTTGTAGTTGCCGGGATTGTCTTTCAGGTTAAGTGCCGTGCGGACGTCACCGCTGGGCAACTGTACAGGAATACACTTTGACAAATCAGTCTCGTTTGCGTCATCAGCGATAAGCATGTTTGATGTAGAAGAAGAAGCATTGTCAAAATGTGCTCCATCTTTCAGAACCTGACCTTCAACCCATCCAACGATATATCCTTTCACCCATGCCATGCCACTATTGTTGGCAATGGCCTGAGCCACAGTGTAGGGATTTTCTTTGGAACTGTCTCCAGTAGGAGGAGTGCTGGTCTCCTCTGCGGTACCTTCTTTTATGCTGATAGACTTCACTTCCCATGTTGATGAGTATGTTTCAGTGCATGTGTGGCGCATAGCTACGTAGACTTTTTCGCCGACATAGCTTTCCGGTATATTCATCTTCTTGGTCACAAATGTGAAACTGCTGTTCAGCCCATCCGTATTGTAAGGAAGAACCTCCCATGTCGCAGCGTTGACATCACCGTTGTAGTCTTTGCTAATAAGCACGGAGTTGTTGGCATTAATGTCTCCTTTCTCATAGTTGAGGGCATGATTGATTTCAACATAAGCCTTTTCTGAAGTAGTGAGGTCTGCTGGTTCATCGCTTACCAGCCATGTGACACCGGCTTGATTTGACTTGCTGCCGCTACCGTCGTAATCCTTATATCCGGTGATGCAGGCGCTGCTGTAGTCTATTATCCATGATATATTGGAGTTGTTGCCTGTTTGCGTGAAGCCGTCAAGAGTCTGAGAGAAATCCTTATTGATATATGTTCCTTCCGGCAATCCACTACCATTATCTCCAGTTCCCGGTATTCCGTAGGGCTCGGGAACATCCTCACAGCTTGTGAATGTGAATGCGGCCATTGTGATGGCGAGCATTGATAAAAATATCTTTTTCATAAATGTGTATTATTTTTGTTGTTATTGATTTGTTTCTTTATTCTGCAATCTCAACGTCGGTGCCTTCACGCAACAGAATCTGCCATGTGTAGCCGTAACGGTCTGGATTGTTTGCATAGACGGTGAAGATGCCGGTCAGGTTGATTTTGCCGGTCGGCATGACTTGTGCGGCGAAGTCGGCGTATGTGCTTGAACGGACTACGAAAGAAGAGTAGTTGCCGCTCATTGGCACTTTACCGTTGACGGCTATCGAACGGCTAACACCGTTGCCTGCGTCTTTCTCAGCCTCGCTGGCCCAAACCTTCACGCCGTCAGCCTCTGCCATCGTCACGCCCTTTACGGTCATGAGCTTGCCGCGGCAAGCCTTGACATATTCAACGTCCTGCATGCGTGTCACGTCGAACTCTTCGGGTGCTACTTCGTGGGTGAAGTTGGCGTCAACATACTTGAAGTGCTTCTGCCAGATGTTGCGGTTCATGCGGCTGGGGAATGTCTTTCCTGAGGAGTTCGTGTAGGCTACGCCGATCTGCGGCTGGTTGCCATAGAGTCCGATGTGGAGTCCCTTGAGGTCAACGAGGATTTCCTTGCCGACGGGCAGATAACCGTAGAGACCGCCCTGAGCGATACAGATGAGGATGGCTCCGGTCTCGTCTTTGACGGCCACCTCATTATAAATATTGCCCTCGATGTCGTTTCCGGTGACGATGACCTTTATCTGAACGTCCTCGCGTATCATGGTTGTGTCGTTGGCCGCGGTCATCGGGTTGACATAGCGGTCGAGCAATTCCTTCACCGTGATGACGTTGGTCTCCTGAATCTCGGGATTGCCGTATGCGTTGTCCGTGTTCGGAGCGCTCCAGTCCGTGTCGAAGCCATAGTCCTCTCCGGCCATGCACCCTGTCATCAGTGCGCATACGCAGGCAATGAGGATATATTTCATCTTTTTCATATTCGTTGCGTTTAGAATTTATATGTAATGTTCAACATTCCGTTGGTTCCGTAGGCGTAGAACTTCATCGGATTCTTCGAGAACTTATATGTGCGCGTGTTTCCGCTCTGGGTATAGTCGCTGCGGCTCTGCTCATAACCACCGGTGACGATGTCGCGGTTGTTGAGGACGTTGGTCAGAGTGAGATTGATCGACAGCGAACCCTTCTTCAGATAGATGGACTTTCCGATTGAAGCGTCAAGCATGAAGCCGCCCTTGCCCTCAGCCTGATCGAGCACACCGTCGATGAAACTTCCGTCCTCTGGATTGTAGACATCCTTGTAGGCGTCCTGACGGTTCTTCAGGCTCTTGCCGTAGCGGAAGCTGGGAGAATAAGACAGATAGATGCGGTCATAGTAGTTTCCGTTGAGGTCGATGAACCATCCGCCGGCGTGATAGCTCAGTCCGAGACTTAAGGCAGTGAGCGGCGTGCCGTTCTCGCGCATATCCTTCGTGTAGCAGATGTCGTCGACATATTCGGCCGACGTTGAGTTCATGTAGCGCACGTTGGTGTTGTCGGTGTATTTGGCCTCGCTGATCTGTCCGAGCAGCTTGACGCTGAATGCGGAGGTGAGCTTGATGTTCGCTCCGAGCTCGGCTCCGTAGTATTCCTTTTCTACGCCGGTGAACGATACGTATGAGAACGAGTTGATGTCGTCATAGTAGAAGTTCTGCCACTCTGTTCCGTCCTTTACGCGTGAATAGTATCCGCTGAGCGAGAGGTTCAGCCATGAGGAACGCAACTGGTAGCCCAGCTCGGCCGACATGACCTGCTCGTTCTTCAGGTTGTTGACGAAGTCGTTGTTGATTTCAGGAGAAGCGAATGACGTCGCAGCGGTCGGAGTGCGCAGCTCATATCCGGCACCCAAGGCCACTGTGTTTCCACGTCCGAGGTTTATGTTCAAGCCAATCTTGCCTCCGCCGTCGAGGAAGCGTGCTGTGCCGCTCTTGCCGTAGGAGTTGTTCGCGGCCAAACCGTTGCGCATCTTACCGTCGCGCTGCATCGACGTGGCTCCGACACGTCCGCTGACGAAAGCGTGTATGAACTTGAAGTCGTGCTTGTATGTAGCCCATACGTTGGCCTTGTCAACAAGCAGGTTGTAGTTGTAGCCGAACTTGTCACCCTCGCGCACCTCGCCGTTGGGGTTGTTCAGGTCATACTGAACCTGCTCAGAGCCGGTGGCGTATGTTCCCAGCGCATACGTATTTATATTGTGGAATACCGATGCGCCCAGCAGGTCCTCCATCGTCTGATAGTGCATGCCCTTTGTTGTCTGCAGGGCCAGGCCCAGGTTGAGTGACGACTTCTTTGTCAGGTCCATCTTCAAGGCAGACGACAGCGTGAGCATCAGCTGGTCGTTGTTCTTTGCCTGAATATAGTACATGGCGTCCTTACCCTGAGCGGCCAGCTGCTGGTTGGAGTAGTAGAGGCGGTCCCAGTTGATCTGACGGTTGGCCTTCGATGCCGTCCAAAACTCGTATGACGACTGCCAGTCGGCCAGATTCTGGTCCGTGCGGTTCGTGGCGTCCGTCTCGTCCCACACGTCATAGAAACTTGACGGCAGGTTCTTCCAGTAGTTGGGATGCGGGTTGTCGGAGTTGCTGTAATTGAGCTTCGTGCTCTTGTAGTGGCTGTACTTTCCGGTCAGCGCCGTTGTCAGCTTCATGTAGTCGTTGATTTTCCAGTCCCATGTCAGCAAGGCCGTCGGTGCGAAATCGTTGACCACGCGCGAATTACGCTTCTTACCGTTCTGATATCCCCAATACGGGTTATAGTAGCGGTCGTTTGCCAGCCAGTAGGCTTCGTCCGTCGCAGCACCTTGCGATGCGCGTTCCGTCGGGTTGCCCCATGTGACGAGCGACAGACTGTGCTGATTGTTGAATACTTTCTCCACACCGAGGAAGTAGGACAGCGAGTTGTAGAACGTTCCTTCCACATAACCGCGGTTTGCCCATCTGTACATGACGGCAGCAGAGTAGGCCCATCCCTTTTCGCTCAGACCGGAGTTGTAAGTGTAACCGGCGCGAAGGGTGTAGTTGCGGTTGGCTCCGCTCAGGGTCACGCGGCTGCCTACGGGCTGTGAGGACGGCCGGAAGTTGTAGTTGTTTGAACCGCCCATCGCCGACATGGAGAAGTTGTTGGCTTCAAACGGCAGGGCGAACTCCACATTGCGCGTCTGCGGGTTCAGTCCGCCAATCATGGAGTATCGGAATTGTCCCGACTCCATGTCGTTCATCGGAGCGCCGTTGATGTAGATTTCATTGTACTTTTGATTGAAGGCACGATACCGGAATCTGACAGGGCTGAACAGATAGCCCACCTGACTCGCGTAAAGGTTGCTGTTTGAGTTGATGATAGTCACGTTCTGTGACATGTCGTCATCCTCACCAAGCTGTGCTTCAGTGAAAGTGAAAGCCTGTTCGTCATTTTCCGTGACGTTCTGCTTCAACTGCGAGTCTGTGTTTTGTGCAAAGACTGCCTGAGAACAGCAAAAGGCTAACACTGCAAATTTCAGCTTTTTTTGCATAGTCGATTTAATTATTGTTTGTAATTACAAACGCAAAGTAACGAAATTAATGTGACAAAAAAGAGAATTCACGTTATTTTTTTTATTAAAAATGCGCTGTTATCGTATAAAATGCCGATATTTGTGCATTAATTATTTACAGAAGTATGAAAAGAAACGTATATTTATTGTTGTTAATGCTCCTTTCAGGAGTGTTTCAAGCGCAGGCGCAAAACAAGAAGTACAACGTCTATGCGGTCGGATTTTATAATCTTGAGAACCTTTTTGATACGTGCCATGACGAAGGCAAGAAGGACTATGAGTTCCTGCCCAACGGCTCTTACAAGTGGAATGGCCGCAAGTATTCCAACAAGCTCCATAACATGGCGCGTGTGCTTGCGGACATGGGTACGGACAAGTTGCCCCAGAGTATCGGTTGCGCCATCATCGGAGTGAGCGAAGTCGAAAATTCCAAGGCGCTCGATGACCTCGTCGCCCAGCCCGAACTGGCCGCACGTGGCTATAAATACTGCCATATCGAGGGTCCGGACCGCCGCGGAGTCGATTGCGCCATGCTTTACAATCCGCGTCTGTTTACCGTCCGTGACGTCAAGCTCGTGCCCTACGTGCCTGAGTTGGAGAAGGACAGCAACTACTGCACCCGCGGTTTTCTCACCGTCAGCGGAACGTTGGCCGACGAGCATGTGACTGTCGTGGTCAACCACCTGCCAAGCCGTTTCGCCACATCGTTCTATCGTGAGACTGGCGGCCGTCAGCTGCGCGCACTCAAGGATTCGCTCTTGCGTGATGACCCTAACGTGAAAATTCTCATCATGGGCGACATGAATGACGACCCGATGGACAAGTCTATGTCGGAAGCGCTGGGCGCAAAGCGTGAGATTAAGAATGTGAAAGACGGCGACCTGTATAATCCGTGGTGGAACGTACTGGCCAAGGAGGGCCGCGGGACGCTGATGTACAACGGCGCGTGGAATCTCTTCGACCAGATCATTCTTTCCTCATCGCTGCTCAACAGCGACGGCCGTAAAGACTATTCAACGCTGAAGTATTTCCAGCACCAGATTTTCCGTCGTGACTACATGATTCAGCAGGACGGCAAGTACAAAGGCAATCCGCTCCGCACACATGCCGGCGGCGTATGGCTCAACGGCTTCAGCGACCACCTGCCGACAATAGTATATTTGGTGAAGGAACAGAAAGCAACCAAGTAACAGCGTAATGGCGTGACACACTCTGTGTAAACATAACGGCGTAGCGGTTTTACCGGATAGAGTCTCAGACATGTTTGACTCTATGCAAATCCGGTAAAGCCGCTATGTTTGTTTATGCGGATACGCCGTCACATATATTAATCAGACAAAGCCCAAATTCGCAGCATCCGGATATGAATACCGAACGTCATCCTTTGCAGCCCTTTCTGCCGCCTGGAGCGCGTGTGCTCATGCTCGGCAGTTTTCCGCCACAGCGCGTACGCTGGTCGATGGACTTCTTTTATCCCAACTTCCAGAACGACATGTGGCGCATCCTCGGATACATATTCACCGGCGACAAAGACCATTTCGTCTGTCCGGGCGAAAAGCGTTTCGACCGCCGGCAGATAGAGGAGTTCTGCCGCGAGCAGGGCATAGCTCTTTATGACACGGCCGAAGAGGTCGTCCGGCTGAAGAACAACGCATCCGACAACTTCCTCCGGATAGTCCGTCCCACCGATCTTGCCGCTCTGCTCAGCCGCATCCCCGACTGCCGTTCGGTGGTCGTCACTGGACAGAAAGCAGCCGACACCCTCGGAGCTGTTGTCGGCGTGACCATGCCCGAAGTCGGCAAGTGTGTCGAGGCTGACTTTGCCGGACGGCGGCTCACCCTGTGGCGCATGCCGTCGTCATCGCGGGCCTATCCGAGGCCGATAGAGTGGAAAGCGGACTACTATCGCAAGGTATTCGGGCTATAGTCCCGACGGCGCGTCTGATGCGCTATCGAGGTCTTCGGACCCGCGACATATATCAAAGAAAACAAACATCATGAATCCTCAAACAAATAAGTGTATGACAATCATTGGAATAGCCGGTGGCACCGGATCGGGCAAGACCACCGTAGTGAAAAAGATAGCCGAGGCCCTGCCGCCTCACTATGTGGCAGTGGTGCCGCTCGACTCCTACTATAACGACACGACGGGCATGACCGACGAGGAGCGTCACGCCATCAACTTCGACCATCCGGACGCCTTCGACTGGAAACTGCTCACGGAACACATCAAGATGCTCAAGGCCGGCGAAGCTGTCGAGCAGCCGACATATTCGTATCTCAAGTGCAACCGCCTTCCGGAGACGATCCACGTCGAGCCGAAACCCGTCATCATCATCGAAGGCATCATGACGTTGCTCAACAAGAAGTTGCGCGACATGATGGACCTGAAAATCTTCGTTGACACCGACTCTGACGAGCGTCTCATCCGCAACATCCAGCGCGACGTCATCGAGCGCGGCCGCACTGTCGACATGGTCATCGACCGCTACCTGAAAGTGCTCAAGCCCATGCACGAGCAGTTCATCGAACCGACCAAGAAGTATGCCGACCTCATCGTGCCGCTCGGAGGAGAAAACAAGACCGGCATAAACATTCTCAAGACATACATCGAGGGCATCGTGACGAGAGTGCGGTGAAGGCAACGTGGGGCCGCCGCTCGTCACAATGGACCGGGACAGGGCGGCTTGCAACGTTTCAAAGTAGGGTCGCGACCCGTCGCGACCGCCTCATTGTCCATTTATCGCCGTCCACCGTATATCTATCACTCGTGTGGGGCTGACTTGTTGGCACGGAGGCGGTCGCGACGGGTCGCGACCCTACTTTTGTCAGAAAAAGATTGTTAATTTAACATCTCAAAAATGCTCCGAAAAAACGGCGGAAATGTCGTTTTTTGACCGAAAAATCTATTTTGCTCTTCATGATTTTGTCGACGGCCGACCAACGGGGGCCCCGGTGGTCGGCAACGGGCATGCCGTTGTCTCTCAACGGCACGCTCGTCGTGATGCAACGGGGCCCTCGTTGCAATGCCGTAAGGGCCTTACGGCTCGGAAAAATCGCTGAAATCATTGCACATTTTGCTGAAAATCGGTGTAACGTGCTGACTCTCAGTGGAAAAAAGATGCACGCGCTATTTTGCGATATTTGCGTCCGAGGGACGACCTTGCGGAAAATTTGTGTTAAAATTGAGACTGTTTGTAAAGTTTATTCCGAGTTTTTAACAATTGCGTCCGCAAGGCGTAACTATTCAGTCCCCCGCTTAGGCCAAGTCTAAGAAATAAAAAAAGAGGTAACTGTACGGAGGTGTTACATAGTAGCGGTAGTTGTAACGTCTTTACTTCTGCCAATAAATGGCATGTAGAAAATATTTGATAGGTCAAGAGAAAGAGCCTTTTCCCTTGCTGGCGGAAAAGCTGCGGTTGACGCGCGAAACAGCCAACCGACAAGCGGAATTGAACACTGGGAGGGCAGGCTTCCAGCCTGCCAACAATAATAAAAAGTAATATTAGCAATATGAACGATGAGGATTTTGGCAGGCTGGAAGCCTGCCCTCCCAGTGTTCAATTCCGCTTGTCGGTTGGCTGTTTCGCGCGTCAACCGCAGCTCTTATATCTGATCTTGGATTATCTACCGCTGAATAGTTACCGCAAGGCCGGAGTTGAGAATATACCCAAAAGCGGTGGGATACGGACAAAAATGACTGAATGAGGTCGAGGTTTTGATATTTTTCATTATTTTTGCAGCACAAATCCCACTTTGGCAATGTCTCTGAAGCAACAGGGATATTGGGAAGCGGTTGGAGTGTAAAAACAAACAGTAATATATGATTGATTATGAAAAGATTGATTAAGTTTTCGGCCGTTGTCTTTGCGGCAATAGTCTGTACTGCAGACGGCATGGCGCGTCAGCTCACACCGGCGGAAGCGCTGGCCGGAGCACGTGCGTCAGCCGGCAGCATGCGTCACGGTATGCCGTCGCTGGCCGGGAGCGAGATGAAGTTGGCCTACACGGGTGCGCGTGACGGCATCAACTGCTACTATGTGTTTGACAGTCATGCAAGCGAGCGAGGCGGATTTGTCATCGTCAGTGCCGACGACCTCGCACCGGCCCTGCTTGGTCGTGTGGATGAAGGCGAGTTCGACTACGACAGCGCTCCTGCGGCCATGAAGTGGTGGCTGAGTCTGTATGAAACCAACATCACCGACGCCGTGCGCACAGGGACACCCATCAGACGGCAGACCGCCGAGGAACGTCCGCTCATCGGACATCTGATGACGACAAAGTGGGCTCAGGGGGATCCGTTCAATATGTATTGTCCCTCAGTGTCCGGCAGCCGTTGTGTGTCGGGATGTGCCGCCACGGCTATGGCTCAGGTGATGCGTCATCACCGTTGGCCGGAGGTCGGGACAGGCAGCCACAGCTATACGACAGAGACACACGGTATCTCGCTCAGTGCCGACTTCGGTTCGACGACATACGACTGGGACAACATGCTGGACCGATACACACTGCTGTCTCCGCGGGTGAGCAAAGAGGCGGCGGGCACATTGGTCTACCATTGCGGCGTAGCCATCGACATGGACTATTCGCCTGCCGGTTCGGGGGCGACCAGTACCAGTGTGGCCAGAGCGCTGGTGCAGTATTTCGGTTATGACAAAGGGCTCCACTATGAGGACCGCATCTACTATACGGACAGCCAGTGGGAAGACCTCATCTACGGCGAACTGGCCGAGGGTCGTCCGGTCTACTATTCGGGTGCCACGGTCAAGAACGAAGGCCATGCTTTCGTCTGCGACGGATATAGCGGCGACGGACTCTATCACTTCAATTGGGGATGGGGTGGCAGCTACGACGGCGACTTCCTCATCACCGGAGCCAATGCGCTCAATCCGGATGGCTCCGGTACGGGTGGCGGTACCGTGGGCTATGGCTTCACCGAATATCAATCCTGCCTGTTCGGCGTGCAGAAAGAGCGCGGAGACTCAAAGACGTATATCGTCATGGCAAGTCCCTACGGCATTTCGCTGTCGTCCAATGGCGCGACGGTGACGCGCGACAGCTGGTTGGAGTTCTACGGCAACATATACAGCTATTCGACGACGACGGTCGATGTCGAGTTTGGAGTGATGTTCCGCAACACCTCCACGGGTGAGGTCTGCTATACGCGCTCGACTGTAGTGCAGCTGCAACCGCTGTATGGCATCTCCGGTCTGTTGTTTACTCCCGACGGAGTGACGGACAACGGCGAATATGAGGTCCTGCCGGTCTATCGTGCGGCCAATTCGCATGACGAGTGGCAGCCGGTGCGCATCAAGGCCGGAACGCCCGTACCGCGCATCACGGTGACAGGCTCACGCCCGACACTGATGCTCGCCGACGACATATACGTGGGGGACAACGGTGACAACACCGTTACGGCTGACAACGTGAAAGTCCGTTTCACGCTCTCGGCATCATATAGAGAGCAAAACCGTAAAATCGTTGCCACGGTGAGGGATTATGATGAGGGCAATACTGTCGGGACAATCTCGACCACGATCTCGATGACAGCCGGTGAGACCCGCGAGTTTGTCATGACCGGCGACATGACCGGTCTGCTGACCGTAGGTAAAAAATATGCGTTGCGGTTGCGGAACGAAAGCACCGGAGAGCCGCTCACGCCTTCTTTTTACGCCGAGGCCATCTTTACGGTGGTCGAGCCGTCCGGCATCTCCGAGGCCGTGGTTTCAGACGGTGTACTCGGCTCAGACAGAGTGGACGTCTACAGTCTGGCGGGCACGCTGTTGCGCAGCGGAGTCAAAGGTGATGAGGCGCTGGAGACATTGCCGGCGGGAATGTATATCGTCGGTGGCAGGAAGGTCGTAAAGAAGTAAATCGGCGATATATTGGAATATATGATACGGAAAACGCGGATTGCACGTATGGTGCAATCCGCGTTTTTCGTATATATAATAATGTAGAAGCGACGATGGCGGTGTCAGTCCTCCTTGCCGTCGTTGTAGTCGTTGTCTCCGGGATTGGAGGCATTGCTGACGGAAGCCTGACGCATGAGCCGGTCGAAACGACGGCGGTCGGCATTGATCTTCAATGCGTTGATGATGTCGGTCACTCCATACAGCAGCAGACACCAGCCGATGATGATGAGCGGGGCGCTGGCAATCCATACGGGACGCAGGACGGCTATCAGTCCGACAATGAGCACGGTCGCCGGACAGATCCAGAACACCACCGGGATGCGGCGGATGCGGCTGGCGGAAACCAGATTGACAATCTGATTGATGGCGCCGAGGATGAGTATGGCTCCGAAGACATATCCCAGAGCGTCCATGACGAAGTGGGGGCGTAGAGCCAGCAGCAGACCGAGGATGACGCTGCCGACACCGACGATGGGGAAGGGTGGGATGCCGCCGGACACAATCTTGCCGTTGGCGTCAAGGATCGTGACTCCGTCGTCCTTGCGGCGGGCACTGATGTAGACGGCACACGAAATGATACCGGACAGCAGAAACAATACCCCGATGGCGATGATGAGCCATGCTGCCGTGTCGGCCGGGTATTTGATGAGCAACGCTCCGATGATGATGGAGCATGCTGCTCTGAAGATTGAACTCTGTAATACTTTCATGATGTAAATGCTTGTTTTGTTGTCTTTGCTGCAAAAGTAACGAATAAGAGTGTAAGAGAAAAATCTTTTTAGTACTTTTGCATAATAAAAACATTGCTTATGACGACGTTGTATCTCGTGCGGCACGGTGAGACGGAGGATAATGTGGCACAAATCATGCAAGGGCAGACGCAAGGACGGCTCACCGCCCGTGGCGTGGAGCAGGCCCGCGGATTGGCTGACGCGCTGGCAGACGAACGGCTGGATGCCATCGTGGCGAGCGACCTGAAGCGGGCTGTCGATACGGCCAAGGTTGTGGCTGACATCCGCGGTATGGAACTGGAGACGACTCCGCTGTTGCGTGAGCGTGACTGGGGCGGATTTACGGGCCGGTTTATTCCGGACCTGAAGGACGCACCGTGGCCGGACGACATAGAGACGCTTGAACAGATGATGGAACGCGCTGCCGCTTTCTTGGACTACATAAAAACAAAACACCACGACCAGCGTGTGCTGGCCGTGGGGCATGGTATAATCAATAAAGCTGTTCAAGCCGTATTCCGCAATCTCCCGATGAACCGCATCCCGCGCATGGACAATGCAGAGGTGAGGATGCTTGAGATCCCTTGATTTTTGTTTGTGCCGCATCGGCTCATCTGCGATTGCCGAAACTGCCGGATCTCTTCGCATTTCCGCTGCCGGATGTCGAATGGTGAGAGGACGATGTGTGCGGCGATGCGCTTCTTACGGATGTGTTGCTGCGAATGACACTGCTGTTGCTTCTTGCCGGCACGCTCGTGCTTCTCACGGCGGTATTCATGTTTCTTGTGACACTGCTGTTGCTTCTCACTGCAGAGTTGTTGCTTCTCACTGCAGAGTTGTTGCTTCTCACAGCGGAGTTGTTGCTTCTCACAGCGGAGTTGTTGCTTCTCACAGCGGAGTTGCTGATGCGGGTGGAAGATGTTCTTTGTATTTTTGTGCTGCGGACATCGGAGGATGGCTTTACGGAAGTCGCCCGATCGGCTGTTCTTAAGTTGACGGCCGAAGCACCGCCATGTATTTTCCGGTCTGTTGTGCGTGACGTACCGAACGAACCTCCCGTTTTGCTTCCCGAACCGGTGGCAGTGCCGTTGGACGGACGTACGGACGTACCTGATGACGGACGTGTGGTTGTCCCCGTGGTGCGGCTGCCGCTGAACGAACCTCCCGTTTTGCTGCTGCCGATGTTAGGACGTGAGGAGTTGTTGTTGCGGTCGTTGTTGTTGACGGTCACACGTGTCGAACTGTTGAAACTGTTGCCGTTGTTGTGGCGTGTGTCACCGCTGTCCCAACGGTCGCGCAGACCATGATGGCGGTCCGGATGCGGGCGGAAGTCGTGGCGATGTCTTTCGTAGTAGCTGCGTCCGCCGTTGCTTCTCCAGCTGTGACCGCCGCGATAGGATATATAGACGGTGGGACGGCCGAAGTAGAAGTAGTCGCGTCGCGGATAGCGGGCGTAGACACCGAAGTGCCAATAACCGGAGTGCCAATAGAGAGGACGGTAGAAGTATGAGGCTGCGCAGAAAGCGTTCCACTGCCAGTCCAGAAGGATATGGCCCAGGTCGAGGTTGCGCCGTGACCAATAGGTGCCGTAGACGTCGTCGCGGCTGGTGACACTCATGAGGTAATCGAGATTGATCTCGTAGGCGGCGTCATACTGCCTGTCGTCAAGGTTCAACTCGTAGGCCATCTTGTCCGTGAGGAAAAGTGCCTCGCGACGTGCCTGCTCATAGCTCATAGCGCTGGCCGATACTGCTATCGTCAGTATTGCCACTATTGTCATAATCGTCCGTTTCATAATCTTTATGCTTTGATGATGGTTCAACTTATGTTCTTTTTCTCTCTCTGACCGTTTGTGTCATTGACAGCCGACGGTCTTTTATCTGTTGCAAAATAACATCAAAAAAACGTCACCGGCAAAGGATTTTCCCTAAACAGAGCGGGGAAAATCCCTATATCGTGTTTTTTAAGCATATAGGAATGGATTTTTTGGTTTTTTTCCGTAACTTTGCCGTGAAATCAATACAATTTGATTATCGATAACCAATCGATGGGCGTTGAGACTTTCAAATGTATATGGTTTGCGGCTATACACAATAAATAAATGTAGAGGATGAGAATACTTCTTGTTATAGCATCTTTCATGTTGGTCGGTTTGCAGGCTTTTCCTCAGGAAACCGAATGTAGAGGACTTTTGGATGGATTGCACTATGGCGTGGAGATGCAGGCGACGCTGTCATCCGGCAAGACTCCGTTGTGGCTCAATGCCAATAAGCATGGTCTCAGCTCATTGGAGGAAGCCAACGGATATCTGCGTGCGTCGTTGCAACGCCCTCTCGCGACAGACACTCTGAAGCGCTGGGGCGTGGGCTATGGCGTCGATGTGGCTGTGCCATACCATTTCACGAGCGATGTCGTTGTGCAACAGGCATACGTCGAGGGCCGATGGCTTCACGGTGTGCTGACAGTGGGCAGCAAGGAGTGGCCTATGGAGCTGAAGAACAACCGGCTGTCCAGCGGCGGCCAGACGTATGGCATCAACGCCCGTCCGGTTCCGCAGGTGCGGCTCGCTCTGTCGGACTATTGGGAGGTTCCGCTGACCAAAGGTTGGCTGAGTCTGAAAGGACATATTGCCTACGGTCGCATGACAGACGACAACTGGCAGCATGAGTTTACGGGACGGAAAAGCAAATATGCTGATGACGTCTTGTATCACAGCAAGGCCGGCTATCTGAAGATAGGCAACGACTACCGTTTTTGCCCGTGGTCAGTGGAGTTGGGGTTGGAGATGGCCTCTCTCTTCGGTGGCACGTCTTATATCCCGACTAATGATGAGACATTGGTTTATAAAAACGGGACCGGCCTGAAAGCCTATTGGAATGCATTCATTCCCGGCGGTTTTGACTCCAACGAGACACAATATACAAACTTTGAGGGAGACCAGTTGGGTAGTTGGATGATTCGTGTCAATTATGAGAATGAAGATTGGGGCGCACACTTCTATGTGGATAAGTTTTTTGAAGACCATTCTTCCATGTTCCAACTTGATTATAACGGATATGGAACGGGAGACGAATGGAACACAAAGAAAAAAAGTAAATATCTGCTTTACGACTTTAAGGACTGGATGCTCGGAATTGAGGTCAATCTGAAACGGGGACGTTGGTTGCGTGACATGGTGTTTGAATACATTTATACCAAGTATCAGAGCGGCCCGGTCTATCATGACCGTACTCCCTCCTTGTCTGACCATGTGGGTGGACGTGACAATTATTATAATCACGGCATATTCACCGGATGGCAGCATTGGGGTCAGGTGATAGGCAATCCGCTCTATCGTTCGCCTATCTACAACACTGACGGAACGATAGAGGTCGAAAACAATCGTTTTATGGCATTTCACCTTGGACTGTATGGAGCACCGTCTGACAATCTTAGCTACAGATTTCTGGCAACATATCAGGATGGCTTTGGTACATATTTAAGTCCTTATACCCATACAAAGACCAATGTGAGCATATTGTTGGAAGCCTCGTATGCTTTTGACTGCAAGAAGTTGAAAGGTTGGAGTGTTCGTTGTGGTTATGGCATGGACTTCGGTGGTATTCTCGGAGACAATTATGGAGGACAGATTACGATAACGAAGACCGGATTATTATCATTATGAAAGCAATAAAGTCTATTATGGTCATGGCGCTTGTTGTTGCGGCCATGATGTCTTGTGAGATAGAGATGTCGGGCAATGGAGACCTTGACGGATACTGGCACTTGGTACGTGTCGACACGCTGACAACAGGTGGAATGTGCGATATGTCTGGCAAACGGGTCTTTTGGAGTGTACAGTCAAGCTTAATCAATGCCACTGACTATGATCGGCAATACCGAGGTTATTTCTTCCATTTCGACAAGAGTGAAACTACGTTGCGTTTGTTCGATCCTTATGCGGACAAGCGGGCCGATGGCGACATAAAGGTGGAAGATCCATCGGAAATCAGTCATTTGGGAATAAATGCTCTTGATGAGACATTTAGAATAGAGCAACTCAGCGGCAGTCGTATGACGATTGCCACTGAGCAGTTGCGGCTCAGTTTCAAGAAGATGTGATTACAGCTTTTTTCCCGTGACGATACTTAGAAAAGTGTTTGTCAGTATTTTGGCGTCAAGCCACCATGAGTGGTGTTCCAGATAGTATAGGTCGAGTTCGAGGCGTCTCAACATTTTTTCCATTGTGTCTGTGTAGCCGTTATACAGAGTGGCATAGGATGTCACTCCGGGGCGTATTTGGTATAGATAGACATATCGGGGGTCTCGTTCTATTATCTGTCGGATATAAAACTCGCGTTCGGGTCGTGGTCCGATGAACGCCATGTCTCCCTTTATTACGTTCCACAACTGGGGCAGTTCGTCCAGATGATGTCTGCGGAGGAAGTGTCCTATCTTTGTCAGCCGGGTGTCGTTGTCGTTCTGACAGAGTTCCGGCTCGTCCTTCTCGGCATCCACTTTCATGCTTCTGAACTTGTATATATAGAACGGTTTGCCATGCAGTCCGATACGTTCCTGCTTGAAGATGGCCGGTCCGTTGTCTTCCAAGCGGACGGCGATGTAGCAAATGATAAACAGCGGGGAGAACAGAATGAGGCACAGACACGCCACGATGAAGTCTATTGCTCGTTTCAGATGGCGTTCGATCACGTTCATTCCGTCATATATGTAATTTGTCTTGTCTTCCATTTCTGTCTTTTGCAATCCTGATGCCAATGTGAGGTGTGGCATGGGGTCCTGTGTCTTTTAAACGGTTTGTTCTTCTGTATCCAATACCTCGTATTTGGAGTGGTTGCTCTTGTATTCCGGCACGATCTCTTTCATTTCCTTTACGGTTTCCATGTCATCATATCGGTAGCTTTCGGTGATTAGTTTGTCAATCATGCTCCTCACCTTGTCGAAGTCATACTCCCTTACCGTGGCTATCTTTATCTTATTATTGAATGTCGGTTTGGTTATTTCCTGATCGTTGAGCACTTCTTCATACAGTTTTTCTCCGTCTCGCAATCCTGTAAACTTGATGTCTATGTTCTTGGCTCCGCTCAGTTTTATCATGCGTCTTGCCAAGTCGGCAATTTTGACGGGCGCTCCCATATCGAATACGAATATCTCTCCGCCGTGTCCTTTGGTACCGGCTTCGAGTACAAGTTTGCAGGCTTCGGGTATGAGCATGAAGTATCTGAATATGTCAGGGTGGGTCACCGTGAGCGGGCCACCGTTCTTTATCTGTTCCTTGAACAGAGGTATCACCGAACCGTTGGAGCCGAGCACATTGCCGAAGCGTGTTGTCACAAACTGCGTGATGCCATTCTTGCTGTTGCTCTTGATGGCTTTGTCGAGGCTCTGTACATATATCTCGCAGATGCGTTTGGAGCATCCCATCACGTTTGTCGGGTTTACGGCTTTGTCTGTGGATATCATGACAAACTTCTTTACGCCGTATTTTACCGACAGGTCGGCCATTATCCGTGTTCCGTTGACATTGTTCTGAATGGCTTCGCAGGGGTTGTCTTCCATCATAGGCACATGCTTGTAGGCTGCGGCGTGGAAGAGATAGTCCGGCTTGTACATCTTGAACAGTGTCTCCATACGGCTTTGGTTGCAGATGGATGTCACGATGGTCTCTGCCTTTATGTGCGGATGCTCTTTCTTCATGAACAGGCGCATGTCGTGTTGAGGCGTTTCGGCCTGATCGATCATGATAATCCTCTCCGGCATGAATTCCGCTACCTGACGGGCTATTTCGCTGCCGATGCTTCCTGCCGAGCCTGTTATCATGATGCTTTTGCCGCGCAACAGGTCGCCGACAGCCTTGAGGTCAATCTTTATTTCATCACGCGGCAGCAGGTCTTCGATTTCTACTTCTTTCAGCTGATTGGTCGATATATCGCTCTTTCCGTCCCATTCGGTAGTGGTGTTCATTATCAGTATCGATATGCCGGCCTCTATCAGTTGGTCCACCATGATAGGGTTGTTGGTGAGGGCTTTCTGTTTCAGAGGAGATATGAGCAGCGTTTTGACATTCTGCTCGGTCATCTTCTGCACCACACTCCCGTCGTTGCGGTAGACTCTCACGCCCATGAGTTCCTTTCCGACCAGGTCTTCTGCATCGCTGATAAATCCGCAGAGGCGAAACTGCCGTGTCTCTTCCGTATTGATGGCGCGTGCGATGCTTGTGCCGCCGTTCTTGACACCATAGATGAAGACGGGCCTGGCTTCCTGGTCCATGCGATAATATTCAAACATATACTTCACCACCATTCGTGCCGTCCACATAATGATGGTGGCGAGAGCGAATGTTGAAGCCAGTTCGCGCATCCTTATGGGCACAAACCAATCGTCGAAGTTGAAAAACTGTCGCAGTATGGCTATTATCGCGACTCCGATGAAGTTGCCCATTGCAATCCTGCTTATGTCGGAAAACGATGTATACCTCATCACGCCCGAGTAGGTGTGCATGATTCGGAAACCGATGATATAGAACACAAGATAGAATGACAATGTGCCGACAAGCGGTACAAACCGTATGGATGTCGTTTCGGCGCCGTGGTCAAGTGTGTAGCATGTCAGTCCTGAGAATATGACAACAAGACAGTCGAAGATGAAAACGCACCAATATGGCAACGCATCTTTTGAGAAATACCAGTGTGACAGTTTGTTTAATATGCTCATCTTCTCTTATTTCTTCCAAGTTATATGATTTTCTTAATCGTCAGGAATATGATTTTGAAGTATTCCCTTGAATTATGATTTTCGATATACCGCATGTTGAGCCTTATCTTGTCGGGCATGATTTGCTCCACGTAGGCTTTGTCCGGATCGTCCGCCCGTCCGAGTATTTCGTTTTCGTCGGCATATTCGATTGAGGCATAGTCGGTGATGCCCGGTTTCACGCTCAATACCCGCCGTTGCTCGGCGGTGTACATGTCCACATATTTTTTTACCTCTGGCCGTGGGCCGACCAGACTCATGTCGCCTTTCAGGACGTTGAGCAACTGCGGGAGCTCGTCGATCTTGTATCGGCGTATGAAGTATCCAATGCGCGTGATGCGGGAGTCATGTCCACCGACGGTGATCAGTCCTTGCTTGTCCGAGCCGGTGCGCATCGAACGGAACTTCAGCAGCCGAAACATCTTTCCGTCCTTTCCCACACGTTGCTGACGGTAGAAACCGCCGCCGGGACTTTCCGTTCGGATGAGGATGTAGACGACGAGGAGTATCGGTGACAGTACCACCAATCCGGCGAATGAAAACAATATGTCAAACAGTCTTGTCAAAACGCTATGTCTATGAAGTTCTTCAGCAGATAGTCTATCTGCTCGTCGGTGAGTCTCGTGTGTAGCGGCAGTGTCACTTCGTTGCGGAACTGTCCGTAGGCGTTAGGAAAATCCTTGATGTCGAAGCCCAGCGCTTTGTAGGCTGTCATCATCGGCAGCGGTTTGTAGTGGACGTTGCAGGCGATATCCCTTTTTGCCATCTCCGTTATGACGTTGTTGCGGAATGTCTCGTCTTTGCCGAGCAGACGGACGAGATACAGATGGCCGGACGACTTGTGTTCGTCGTTGTAGTGGTCCAACACCTGTATGTCGTGCCCTCTCAGGGCCTCGTCGTACATGCCTATCATTTCCCGTCGCCGTGCCAACAGTCCCTCATAGCGCTTCATCTGCACCAGACCTATGGCGGCCATGATGTCCGTCATGTTGCACTTGTATGCCGGAGAGACGATGTCATACTCCCAAGCGCCCAACTGTGTCTTAGCCAGCGCGTCCTTGCTCTGTCCGTGCAGTGAGAGCAGTTGGAACTCCTTGTAGAGCGCGTCGTTGTCGACACCCTCTATCGGTCTCCATGTCAGGGCGCCACCTTCGGCCGTCGTGAAATTCTTGACGGCATGAAAACTGAACGACGTGAAGTCCGCGATGCTTCCCGCCATCCGGCCGTGCCGGCTGGCTCCGAAGGCATGGGCGGCATCCGCCGTCACGACAATCCTGCCGATGGCCTTCTGTATGTCGTTGTCGGGTCTGAACAGATGCTTCTTGCTGTCGACGATGTCGAATATCCTGTCGTAGTCACACGGCACACCGCCCAGATCGACGGGGATGATGGCCTTTGTGTGCTCATTGATGGTATCAGCCATCATGTCGTAGTCCATTTCCCATGAATCCTTCTTTGTGTCGATGAGCACAACTTTCGCCCCTACATGGCATATCACGCTGGCCGACGCCGTGTATGTGTATGCCGAGGTTATCACTTCGTCATCCGGTCCTATGCCCAACACTCTGAGCACAGACTCGAGACATGCCGTCGCGGAGTTGAGGCAGACGGCCTTGTCCGTATGACAGTAAGACGCGATCTGTCGCTCCAGTTCCTTGGTGCGTGGACCGGTGGTGATCCATCCCGACAGCAGGGCGTCGCGCACCTCGTTGGCTTCGGCTTCTGTTATATCTGGTGGTGAAAACGGTATTTTCATTATTCTCTTATCTGTTTGATTTGACATTAAACTTCTTATTCATAACGATCTTATAGATTCCGGCTAAATATCCGTAGCCGTAGCTCAGGTGTATATTCGCAAAGACATACGGCATCATCAGGACCAGTAGCGGCCGTTTGAGTCTTGCGGCCGACTTGCATCCTATCGCCATGCCGATGAACATGTGGAGGGCAAGCACCGCTGCATACATCCACAATATGATATCAGAGAAGCAACTCAATATGCCGCCTATGATTATCCCGAGCAGGAATAGCATCGGGAAAAACTGGCGGATGGTGGCCGGGTGGCCGAGCTTCTTGTTCACCAGCGGTTTGAAGAGACCATACTGAAAGTACATCCGGCACATTTTTCCGATTGTGTCGCGTGCCGTATAGTTTATGACAAGTTGCGGTATCAGATAGATGCTTCCCCCATGATTTGTCAGTCTGGCGTTGAATTCGTCATCCTGATTTCTCGTAAGGTCTGTGTCAAACAGACCAATCTTGTCGAAGACCTCACGCCGGTAGCATCCGAACGGTACGGTGTCGGTAGTCGTGATCTCTTTCACGCCGATTTTGTGCTTCGAACCTCCGACGCCGAAAGGATGGCTTGAAGCGATGGCAATGGCATGACACACGGTCGTGTCACGGGCTGCTACCGTATTCCATACGGCTCCCACATTGTCCGCACCAAGTTCATGAAGATATCTTGTCAGCGTTGATACATAGTTGTCCGGATAGATGCAATGTCCGTCAATGCGCATCACCACGTCGCCCTCAGACCGGCGTATTCCCTCGTTCAGTGCGTAGGGTACGGTATGTTGAGGATTGTCAATCAGTTTGATATGGTTGTATTTTGCTGTATAATCAGAAACGATATCTCTTGTTCGGTCCGTACTCATACCGTCGACGAACAAAATCTCCATGTCATCCGACGGGTAGTCCTGTCCCAGCATAGACTCAATGCACCTTGCAATGTATTTTTCTTCATTATATATAGGGCATATTATAGAAACCTTATGCTTGTTCATGATAGTACAAAGATACGATGTTTTAAATTAATAACTTAAAAAGTATATAAATATTGTATGAGGAGACTACTTTTCGGCGTATTTGCCTGATTTTCTCCGAAGTCACGCAATAAATTTTTTAAGTCATTGTTATGAGGGCGTGTCAAAATGCAACGGAAGCGACTTGTAGGGACATATTCTTGTATCTGTCCGCAAAACAAACGTTGAATATCAATACGTTACGAACGGACAAATACAAGAATATGTCCCTACAAGTCGCTTCCGTTGCATTTTGACACGCCCTCGTTCGTTTGTCACGTCCTCAATGTGGTGCGCTTATCAGAAAATTCTCAGTTTGCGGGGGTGTCGCTCTTTATCTCCCAGTTGCCGATTGTCCGTCTCTCACGGTCAAAGTTGATGCCGACCTTAACCACGGGCAGGCCGCAACGGATGAAGCGTGAGGGATAATCCTTCAGCTCAATCTGGCGCATGGCCGCAGCCGCATCACCGCCAAGTTTCAGTTCCATGACGTAGAGCGTGTCTGCCGTGCGCATCACCATGTCGACACGACCGCGTGGCGTGCGTACCTCTACATCTACAAACATGCCGAGAAGTGAGAAGATGATGTAAAGCATCTGTTGATAATGCCCCTCGTAGTCGGTGTTGTCACAGTAAGGAACGGTAAGCAGGAACTCCTGAAGCAGACCGAGTGAGTCTTCGAAGCGTCCTTCCTGGATTGCTATCGCCATCAGTGCCACGGTGGTAATTCCGGTTTCTGTCCGCTCATTGAGATAGTTTGGTATGAGGCTCTGCATGAGCCCCACGCGGATCTCTTTGTTCGGGATGTCGAGAGTGTAGAGATTTCCCATCGGATTATAGTCCTTTATCGTCACATATCCGCTCTGATAGAGCAGCGGCGTGATGCTCGTCATGCGCTCCGTGGGAGCGTCAAACGCGGAAGCCATTGCCTTCAGGTCTCCTATGCGCGACGGAACGACCTTATATTTGCGCAGCATCTCGATAAGGTAAGTGGGAGTGCCGCTGCCGAACCAGTAGTCATCTATCTTTTTCCACGCCAATGCGTTTATCAGACTGAATGGGTTGTATATGTCCGGCGAAGGCCACGTGAAATGATACCCGTCGTACCGTTCTTTCAGACGCAGCATGGTCTCGTCGACGGTCAGGCCGAGCGTGTTTGCCAGTCGGGCGATGTGTTCCGGTGCTTGCGAGCGCATTTCATCTTCTGTGATACCGCAGATGGCGGCAAACGGCTCGAGCATACTGATGTTGGATATGTTGTTCAGTTCACTGAAGATGCTCAACTGTGAGAATTTTGTAATGCCGGTGAGGAACACAAATCGCAGGTAAGGGTCGCACGCTTTCAGCGGGGAGTAGAAGTTGCGCATGATATTGCGGAGCACCGGCAGGTCACGCTCCTCGTGCATCACGTCAAGCAAGGGCGCGTCATATTCGTCTATGAGCACGACAACCTTGTGGCCGGTCTGCTCGAATGCGCGCATTATCAAAGTTGTCAAACGGTCGTTAGTCTTTTTTGCCCTTTCTGGCAAACCGTATTTCTTCTCATACTCAAATAACTGTAAGTCGAGCATATTTTCTAAAGTCTCCTTGTCTGCATGTTTCGCACGACTCATGTCGAAATGCAGCACGGGATAGGCCGTCCATTCTTTCTCAAGGCGGCCGGCTGCCAGTCCCTTGAACAGGTCTTGCCGTCCTTCAAAGAAGCTGCGCAGGGTCGATGTCAACAACGATTTGCCGAAGCGGCGTGGCCGGCTCAAGAAGAAATACTTTGCGTCATCGTGTGCCATATTGTACACGTACTCCGTCTTGTCTATATAGAGGTAGCCGCCCTCGCGGATATTCTCGAAGGTCTGTATGCCCACCGGGCAGCGGCTCAATTTCTGTTGTTCCATGACGATATGTCTTTAGTATCTGATTGGCAAAGATAAGCATAAAATTCCATAATCATCCACTGGCGGGATAAAGAATTAGGTCTCTCTTTGAAAAAACACCCATTTTTACGCACCATCACAGCCGTTTGCCATATTGATGTTTTCAAATGAACTCTTCCGATATAGTAGGGTCGCGACCCGTCGCGACCGCCTCCGTGCCAACAATACAACTAATCATGTATATACGTCAACCGTGCGAATTAAATCACGTGGCAAAGAGGCGGTCGCGTCGGGTCGCGACCCTACTATGTGACTCCAAATATCGGAAGAACCTTCAAAAGGACATGCGACGTTAATATAAAAAGCCCGGAAGTCAATATTTTTCCTAATTTTAGGCCTTCAAAACGAGGCACTTTCTGAAATTTTTCGGCCGTGCTTCCAAATTTCGCAAATATGACGGCATTAAAATCGGGGCTATTTTACGGCGTTATTTTGGTGGTTTTTGTATGTGTCTATGTCTCAGTCGTTTACGTACGTGTCCGCCGGTTCGGCTCCGTCGGACGAGTCGGATGAGGCTGCCATAAGGGCCCCACGGCTTTACAACGGGGCCCTTGTTGTCTTGCAACGGGGCCCTTACGGCGATGCAACGGCAATGCCGCTGCAGACCAACGGAGGCCTTACGGCAAGAAGAAGAGGCTTTTTCGAGGCAAAAACAGCAGTCAAAAACTCACCGATTTTTTCGTTCCGGAAGAGCCGGGAGGGCCTTACGGGGACAAAACGGCGTCTGAAATGTGTTTTTTTCGACGTGAGGTTGGCCCCTCCGAAGACCAATGAGGGCCTTACGAGGGGTGACGTTGCGCTTGAATGGAAGTTTTTGCAGGGGTGATTTTGTACGTTTTTTTTACATAAAACGAGAGTGTGCCAAAATGCAAAATATGTTCTTGTCTTTGCATTTTGGCACACTCTATTAATGCCATCCAAAAAATTATCTAAAACACAGAATTATTTTTTTATATCAACAATATTGTGTTGTATTTGCTGCAGTTACTTTTTTTTATAATCGTCCGTCAATGTGTTTTCTGTCAAGCACACCCTTTACGTCATAAACGACCCCGTTGTCAGACTTCAAGAATGACCTGACATCAATGTCCTTGAACTCGTCATGGGCCACACCGAGGATGACAGCGTCATATCGGCCTCGCAGTGTCTGCATATCTCCGGACTCTATACATATATCATATTCGTGTTTGACCTTATTGGCGTCAGCCCATGAATCATATATTGTAATATTGTCCGTATATTCGCGTAGTGTGTGATATATGTCAATGATTTTGGTGTTACGAATATCCGGACAGTTCTCCTTGAACGTAATTCCTAAAATCAATATGTCGGCATCTTTCACCATCACACCCTTCTTGTTCATCAACTTTATCGTCTGATTTGCCACATAATCACCCATACCGTCGTTCAGTCGGCGTGCGGCAGACATCACACGTGGGAGCACACCATAGACTTGAGCCTTTTGGATGAGATAGCAGGGGTCGACGCTTATACAGTGTCCGCCGACAAGCCCCGGCGTGAGTTTTATGAAATTCCATTTTGATGATGCGGCTTCGATTACATCACGTGTGTCTATTCCCATCGCATTGAATATCTTGGCCAATTCGTTCATGAAGGCGATATTTACGTCGCGCTGCGAGTTTTCTATTATTTTCGACGCCTCTGCCACCTTTATAGACGGAGCCTTATGAGTTCCGTTCACCAGTACCGAGTTGTAGACCGAGTCTACGATGTCGGCTATATAGGGTGTTGAGCCGGATGTGACTTTCTTGATTTTCTCAACCGTGTGTTCCTTGTCGCCGGGATTGATGCGTTCGGGGGAGTATCCGGCAAAGAAGTCTTCATTGAATTTCAATCCGGAGACACGTTCCACGACAGGCAGACATTCTTCTTCCGTTACACCGGGATATACAGTAGACTCGTACACAACAATATCTCCTTTGCCGATGACCTGTCCTATGGTATTGCTTGCCGCGAGCAGTGGTTTCAGATCAGGGCGGTTGTTGCAGTCGACGGGTGTCTGAACTGCTATGACATAAAAGTTGCAGTCTTTTATATCTTCTAAGTCTGTCGTGCATCTGAAACCATTCGCTATCGCATCATGGAGCAAATCATCGTTTACCTCAAGTGTATCGTCATGTCCTTTCATCAGTTTTTCGACCCTTTTGGGGTTCATGTCAAAACCGATTGTTGGGTATTTTGTTGAAAACAATCTGGCCAAAGGAAGACCGACATATCCTAATCCAATAACTGCAATTCTTATATCTTTCATCGTTTTTGTTAATATTTGTTGTTATAACGTTCCTTTTGTTTTATTATTGCATTAGATATGGCTTTTTATATTGGAAGGTGGTGTCTGTTACAAGCCACACGCACGTTCGGTTGTGCAATGATGTGTGCCGCTCTTAATGGGCGGCGGCATATATATATATCTATTGTAAATATTCCCGTCAGTAATACTTTTTTAATATATATGTGATTCCCTCGATGTTCCAGCGGTAGTAATTGCGTTTGGAAGATTTGCCGGTTGACACTTTTCCTATGTCATCCACGCGTATTTCGGGATTATATATCACTTTCAGTCCGTGGCGGGCACACTCTTCGGCTATGTATATCTCTTCGCAATAGAGGAATACGGGATAGTCGATGATGCCGCATCGTGCCATGTATTCGCGGGTGAGGACTATAAAAGAACCATGTCCGGCATACACTTCACCGGGAGCGTTGGTTCTCATTCGTTTCAGGCGGTGGAATGTATTGACATACAGATTGTATATTGGAGGCAGACGGTAGAACCACCTCATGATCCTGAGTTTGGTGGCGCTGTATCTGCATGTGGCCTGAGGATTGATGTCGTTGCCTGTGCCACGGGATATTATGGCCGGTGCTATCCATCCCGTGTCGTCTGGGTGTCGGGAGGCGAGCAGGCTGCTCAGTGTGTCAGTTTGCAGAGTCATGTCGACATTGCTTACGATGACAAAGTCGTAGGGCGTTGTGTCAACGGCTTTCATCATACGTGTGATAGCTTTGAAATAGCCGATATTCTCATGAAACGCGAACACTTTGATCCGGTTCACGTTGTTGTGGCAGGTGGTGGCTATGGGCTTGATGTCGTCTACCGTATTGTCGGCAATGAAAACGTCGACAAGTGCGCTGCCGGCTGTCTGTCCGGCACTTTGATCTATGGAACGCAGGTAGGCATCGAGCACGTCATACGAGTTGTAGTTTACGCAGAAGATTGATATATGTTCCATTACGGCTGTATTTCTTCTTTTATCTCTTTTATGGCTTCAAGATATTGGTATTTTGTCGTCTCTTCGGGTTCGAGCATAGTGCCTTCGGCCCATTCGTTCCAGGCATTTATGAATATATAGTTTGTTTTATATACATTGCGTGTTTTGGCTATCTTGGCTTTCAGATATGCCTTGAACTCCTCTCTGGTGGGTGGCAGTATGATGGTTCCGCTGAGTCTTTTGCGCGGAGTGTTGTCCCATCCGACAAATGCGCCTCCCCATGTACCTGCGGGGGCGTGGGCACAAAGAGCCTTGTGGGCGATTTCTCCGAAATGCATTATCGGGTTGCGGAGCATATCCCTGCCGGTCAGTCTGTTGGTCAGGCCAATGACGGCCCGTCGCATCCGGTCGCAGTACAGTCGTGCGGTGGAGATGCTGTTGAGAATGTTTGCCGGTTCAAACTCTACTTTGGACCTGAACGGCAGGTTACGTTTGTCCGTGTGGCCGTCACGCAAGGTTTCGACAAAGTGTATGCCGTTGAAACCGGCTTCGGTGGCCAGAGTGTTCCAGTAGTCCATCATCTCGGCGGCGCATGGTATGCTCTGTGACTTATAGATTACGAATACAGGCGCAGAATCTATCTTCATATATCTGTCATCCCGGAAGAACGGCAGCAGATATTCAAATTGTCGTCGCCAGTCGGTGGCGTTGCCATAGCTTTGTGCTATAAGAATCTGGTGAGCTTTTCCGTCCCATGTGCGTGCCCACGGCTCGTTTGCCCATGAGAAACAGAAGCTGATGTCTATATCCTTGTTGGCGAGCAATATTTCCGCCGGTTTCTCGAGCAGCAGTTTGCCATTGAACCAATAATGGTATATGCAGAATCCGTCCACTCCGTATTGGCGTGCCAGACGGGCCTGCCACCGTATGGCCTCGACCGTACTCAAGTCGTAGTAATTGTTGTTGAGCGGTATGCGAGGTTGCATGTGGCCGTCGAAAAGCGGGCTGGCTTTCTTTACGTTCACCCAATCGGTGAATCCCTTGCCCCACCATTCGTCGTTTTCGGGGATGGTGTGGTATTGTGGAAGGTAGAAGGCTATTATGTTTGGTTTTATCTTTATCTCTGTTGTCATTGCATTTGTTTTATGATGTGGGCCGGTATACCGGCGGCAACAGAGTGTGGCGGTATGTCATGTGTCACCACGCTGTTGGCTCCCACAATGGCTCCGTCGCCTACTGTCACGCCCGGCATGATGCAAACGTTGTTGCCAAGCCAGACATTGTTGCCTATTACGACCGGACCTTTTGATGTCAGTGGGCGATGTTGCGGGTGAATGTCCGTCATGGCATGGTCGGTAGTCCCGTGTGAATTGTCGGTGATGAGCACATTGGTGCCTGTGAGCAGATTGTTGCCTATGCGTATGCTTACGGCAGCCGTGATGTTGCAGTTGTCGCGTATGTTGCAGTTGTTGCCGATCAGAATTTCAGTTTTTGAGTTTTTTGTTTCTGTCAGATCTTTCCATGCTGTGAGCTGTATGCCTCGTCCTATCTGTGTGCCTTCGCCTATCGACACGCAGTCGAGTCCGCGCAGGTTTGTGGCTTTATAGGCTATAACGCAGTCATCGCCTATACGCGCGAAGCTGTGTCGCAGATATCCGGTGTATATATGTGCCGTTGCGGCTCTGCATAGTTCCGGCAATCCGGCCGGTATCAGCAATGACAATAGCCGACCGGCAAACTCGCATATCGTTTTTATCAGTTTGTACATTGCAGTATCTCTTTATACATATTGTAAACACCATCAGCATGGGCCTCGGTGGTATATAAAGTGTTTACGGCGCGGAACGCTCTGTCGCGATAGGCGTCAAAACAGTCATGTGACCTGACGGAAACATCGAGCAGGTGGGATGCAAGTTCTTCGGGGGTATTGAATCTGAGAGCAATCTCTCTGCCGGTGAGGCTCACTCCGTTATCCATCTGCTCTTTTGTCCCGCCGGTATTGCGGCCGATAATCAGGCTGCCGTTGAACATTGCTTCCGGCATCACACGGCCGAAACCTTCAAAGCGTGATGGGATGATGGTTGCGGCAGCACCATTCATCAGACTGTTGATGTCGTTTCTCTCGCCAAGCCATGATATGTGGTTGTCGATGCCGTTGTCTCGTGCCATCTCCTTTATTCTTTCTGCATATTTCGGATCCGGGCTGCCACCGGCAATGTATAGCGGCATGGCGCGTGCGGCATGGCGGGCGTAGAGCGTGTATGCCTCAATCAGCATGTCAAGTCCTTTGGCCGGTTCGAAGCGTCCGGCAAAAAACAAATAGTCTCTCCCGTGTTGTGTTGGCATGGAGGGTTGCTCGTCCTTGACGGCATCGTAGATCACTCGAGACGTCTGTTTCCCATCCTGCTTGTGATGCCGCTGTATGTCACGGGTGATACAGATGGAGTAAGAACCGGCTTGGTCGAGTTCACGCTCAAGACGGCGGTGGGAAGGTATGTAGTGCAGGCCGAAGTCCTTGTCTCCATATTCACGTATATGATATATGTGGGGTATATGGAGGGCCTTGGCCGCGTTGTAACCTATGTTGATGACGCTGACATTGGTATGGACTATGTCAGGACGCAATCGTTTGAGGATTTCGGTGAGTTGTGCCGACGTCCGTCGGTTGAGATACAGACGTCCTGCAAGTCTGGGGATGTAAAGGAGATAGTCGCGCAAGGTATTCGTGCCGTTTGGAAAGGTGCACGGACGGTAGTTGAGCACAATGGTCTCGACACCTGTCTCAGACAGCATACGGTATATCCCGTTGCTGTCCGGAAGTACAACCGTTGGATGTACTCCTTTTGCCATCAGACCTTTCAGCATGATTAAAAAAGATTTGGATGCGCCTCCGGTTGTGACGGTGGAACTTAATATGTATACGACTTTCATTTGTTACAGCCAGTTAGGGTTAATAGTCCTTTCTTTCTTACGTGACGCGCGTATGTTTCTTATGTCTGCCATCAGACGTATCGTCTCGCAGGTGAATTTGCCCGGTATGTATTTGCCGTGTGGTAGATCGTTCCGATAGCACGAGATGAGCAGGCCGCAAAACATTTTTATACACCCTGCGGTGGAGTTGTTTATGTCGTAGGCGGCGAGAGTGAGTAGGCGACGCAGCCGTTGGTTGTTGTATGCCTGTGTGTCTCCATGACACTCTCTGTCGTGATACATCTTGGCACGTGGGACAAGCAGTGTGCGTATGCCGTGATAAAACAGGCGGTCGTAGTAGTTGTTGTCTTCGCAGTATTGGAAAAAAACGGGATTGAAACCTCCGATTTTTTCTATTATCCCGATGGGTAGCAGCCAACATGCCGCGCAAATCTCTCCTGTCTCATAGGCTGTTTGCATATCGTCGCGCACAAGAATGTCCTCGGTTATGTTTCCGTCGGACGGAAACGAATCTTTGCGGAAGTTGTAGTCGAAAGCCGTGCCTGTGCCGTTGAGATGCAATGGTGAAAGTAACGACATGCCATCGTCGGCTTTGAGCATGTGCTCAATGGCTTCGGCATGCAGCGCTGCGTCTTGGTTGAGCAGCAGGATGTGGCCGGCGTCATGGGTCATGGCGTATCTTATCCCGACATTGTTGCCTTGTCCGAAGCCCATGTTTTTGTCTTGCGGAAGCCAAACGACTTCGGGGTAGTGCTGCGGAACGTATTCGCGGGTGCCGTCGGTGGAGCAATTGTCCACAACAATGGGTATTGTCGGTATCGTACTTTCACGCAGACTGCTCAGGCAGCGGTCTATCCAACCGCGACGCATGGCGTTGTATGTCACGATGATGGTGTATATATTCTTCATTTAAGGAAAGATATTTTGAAGCGTGATGATAGATATATCAGGGCTGCCGTGATTGTTATCAGACTATGGGAGAAGTAGAAGTATCGGTAATAGAATATTCCGAACGTGGGCAAAGCAGCCAGTGTGAATATCATTATTATCTCTTCTAAGTCGTATTCTTCCCGTTCGGATGTTTTCAATAAGATAAAACATATCAACGAGTAATAAATCACCCACGAGACCATGCCGATGGGACTCAAGTCGAGCATTATCTCACCGATGAACGTGGGAAATACGCTTATGAAGAAACCTTGTTGGCCCGATCTCACGCCACGGCGGTAGTCGTCGGAGTCAATTTTGAATACGGTGTGCGCAATCATGGGGAACTCTCGTTCGGGAGCAATAAACTCGAAATTGGCATTCTCCCAAAAATAGCAGAAGTTGAGATAGCCTTGCCCGGCGTATTGTATGATACTTCCTGACGCACCTTGATCTCGTTCCTCGAAACGAGCAATGGATACGGCAAAGATATAGACTAAGAAAATGGAGCAGAAAATGCTGCCGCCGATGTAAATAAGACGTCGTATTTTCCTGGTGAGCTGTTTATAGAATAATATGAAACAGAAAATAAACATCATGCCGTAAAAGACGAACTCGTTACGGTCGGCTGTCTGGAATGCTGCAATTGGGGAACTGAGCGAACTTATCAGTAGTAATGTGCAAAGAATCCAGTTGGTTTTCTTTTGCATGAGATAATAGAACAACAGCGGCAGTGCCAGTATGGTGGCATAATTGAGCACATATAGATATCTGCATATTGCCGGAAGTGATTCGGCTTTTATCTGTGCTGGCGAAACGATACCGTTGTAGTGGTCTGTGCGGATGGTGTTGAGGTCGCCTGACAGAATCTCCATCGTAGAGTCGGCCACGACATACAGGTTTATCAGTCCCACGGCGATAAGTATCAAGGATATCCCCATGAGGATACTGCCGTTGGTTGCCGTGATGCGTTTTATCTTCTTGTTGTAAATCATTGAGAACGGTAGTATACAGAGGGTGAGGAATGTGCAGAACAGCAGAGTGGGGAATACGCCCAGCTCCAAATCGCTGTCGTCGAAGAGGACACCGCCTTCGCCCAGCAAATCGGCCGAGACAATGACTATGGAGAAAAACGAAGAAATGGCATAAAGTCCCGACATGTACACACATACATCAATACCCTGATGCTTCTTCCACCAGAATAATGTCATGAATGTGAAATACAGAAAGGGTATTACAATCATTTTTTTTCTTTCTCTTTTTTATAGTTGGGCCATGAGGTCTTTTCTCAATACGTAAAGCAGTGTGCATGTGAAGGCAAGGAATGATACGCCGATAACGAACAGCATGCGCTTTGGACCTGCCGGTTTGATGGGTACAGTAGCACATTGCAGAGTGGTGAATGCGGGAGTCTTTTCCTGTACTTTCGCCTTGGCCGCTTGCAGCTGTGTGTTGATCGTCGAATATGTATTATACTTCATCTGCATGTCATTTTCCAATTCATTTAGCTCGGTCCTGTATGTCTCGAGAGTCAGATTGGTGTTGGCATCGGCAAAGCGGCTGTACTTACGGCGGGCTTCGGTATATTCCTTTCTTGCCTTGTTGTTAAGTTCTTTGTAGAATTGATAGTCGGTGCGGGCCTTATTGGTACGATAGTCTGTGATGAAGTCTTGTAGGATAACTCTTACCGAATCAGCCATTGTCGCACAAATCAGTTTGTCCTGGTCTGTAACCGAAATTGAGATAACGTCGGTCTTCTTGTCGACGTTACACTTGATGTTTGTTTTGATGGCGGCAGCAACGTTCGTTTGATTTTTTGTGAGCTGGAAAGCGTTGATTTTGGCGCTGCCGGCAGGTCCGCCGGCTTCTGAGTTGTCGGTAGGGAACAACTTCTTTATGCTCGATATGATATAGCTCCACCACGGAACTTTCTGGTAGTTCTTCAGATAATCGTAATAGTTGGTATTTATGGTCCTGTCGTTATTGACAACTTTTATGTCAAACAACTTTATGACGAAGTCGTTAGACTCCATCAAGTCGGGATACAATGTGGGGGAAATCGCGTCTTGCGAGATGGCATTGCCCAAATCAAACCCGAATGACGATGCAATGCTGCTCAGCGAGCTGCTGCCTGACATTTCCATCTCCGGGGCCAGCTTCACCTCGCATGTGTAGTACCGTGGTTTGCTGAATACGATTATACATGAAACGACGAACGATATTAGCAGAACGATGACAAACAGTTTTCTGTTGTCCCATGACAGTTTCACAATCCTTATCAGGCTTATCTCTTTCTTTGAATTATTGTTTTCCATTATTTATTCCTTGATTATATCTTAAATAAATATTCCCTTTATGTTTATAACGTTGTTGCAGTTGGTTTTATTTTATTGATTTAAGTATTTTGGATGTTCTTATGTTTATGGCATGACTTATTCTGTGCATAAGGATGAGCGGACGGCGGAGTGTTTTGCCGAAAGTTATTGTTGCGCTGATGTTGTCGAGTGCAGAAACAATCTCTCCTTTTATCAGATAATCCATTGCCTGTTTCGCATTGTATCTCACCACAAACGGAAGTTTGTCGGTTGGCTCGGCCATCGTTAGTGGAGAGTAGTCGATAGTTGCATCTTTAGCATATAACAATGTTTCAGATGAGACTTGTGCCAGCAGGAGCAGTTGCTCGTCAGTGAGCATGTCAAAGTAATTTATGTTCTTGGTCAGAAGTTGGCAGCCATTGACGTTTTCGGCAGCTATAATTCTGTTTGTTGACTTGGATGTGGTTTTGAATTTCGGACGTATTATGCCGTTCTTGCATGCGTATGCCGCCGTGCTCGGGTAGGGTGCAGCAGAAAAGTATTGCTCCAATAGATGTACGGCGTTCATGGTGCCGGCATTTGGACTGCCTGTGAACGAAAAATAGTCTCCATATTCTGGTGAGAGAACGTCGGTTCTCACGCCATAGTAGAAGAACGGAATGTCGGTGTGACCGGCATGCCGCAGCAGGGTGTTTATCATGGCGCGGGTGGTGCCGAACCATCCCACGTCAATCATGGCCGATTTCGTATGGTCGGTCAAGCCCTCCTGCTGGAAGTAGTTCATGACCATATTATAGTCATTGATGGTATTGCGTCGGAAGTCTTTAATGAAATCGGTTCCGTATATTTTGTCAATAAGGTCGTTCTCTTCTTTTGTCGTGTTAATGCGTTTTGCCGGAATGTCAATACCGTAGACCGCTTTCATCTCTTTTGTCGACGTGTTGAAAAGCGACAGTAGATACTCGGTGTCTTTGCCTTTTGCCGTGTTGCTATCAAGTATCGAGAGAAACGACTCTTTGTCGGATATGTGTAGGAAGGCCGGTAACAATGCCTTGCGTGAAACGAAAAGAAATTTCGATTCAATGTCTGCAACCTCCATGTTTGCCGTTATCTCTTTCAGTATATAACTGTCGCGTGACAAAAAATACAACCGTTTGATATCTCTTCTGCGGGCTTGCCGAATTGCCCATATCGCGTAGGAAACGTATGCTGGCGCAACATGGTTTACTGCAATCTTTTGTATTGGTGGCATGCCAGTACCCGTAGTGTTCAGACAATGCAACAGTCCGGCAATGGTGTCAAACTTCCATTTCCCTTTTGTGTTGTGTCCTAACCGTCGTATGTTGTCTTCCGTCGATGTGTGGCGCGATTTATAGAGGACTGCCTTTATCTTCGACTTTTTTGCTATATGATAGTCGCTAATTATATTGTCTCCGTAGTGAATCCATTCTTCTGGTGCAAATTTTTCGCGCACGACTTCAAACAGCTTTCCCGTGTCTTTCCTTGCGTCATGTTCACATGACACGAAGACCGTTTCGTCGTCGTTTATGCACCCTTCGCGTTTTAAGATGTTGCGGAGAAACTCGCCATCCAGATACATGTCACTGATAAACATCACCGTATACCCTTCAGACCTTCTCTTGACGATTGTATCGAGTATATGCTTGTTTACCGTCAGATTTTTGCTCTCAATGTCTTTCTCTTTTGACATGATATCGGTCGGAGAGGGGAATGGACAAGTCCCGTATATGTCGTCGATGCATGGGTTTGTGATGCCCTTTCTGATACAACTGCGTTCGGCTTTTATTCGCCATGTGTAGAACGCATCTTGCATCTGCTCGTCGTCAGGAAACAATGAGTACGCAAGAATATGGAATATGTTTCCTGCGTCTCCGCATTTTCGCATCAGCGTAGTGTCGAAAATATCAAATGAGGCTATCTTTGTCATATTCGTTTGCGCAATAGGTTGTATAAATAGGTTCTCTCGTCTTTGTCTAACCCGAGATACATGATTGAGAGCAGGCAAGCTGCCGTTGTTATCATGCACTGTGTCATGTTATATCCCGTTTCGCTCATCGTATGTCTGAGCAGTGAGAACGCGACAGATGCTGCTATCGTGGTTGCGGCTACCTTTATTGCCGGTACTATAATCTGTGTGAGATAAGTACGGAATCTGATTCTCAGTTCAGGCAATATCACGTAGAGGCGTCCGGCCTGTGTCGCTATGGCTATCGCAATCTGGGCCACATAGACGCAGTATGGAGGATAGTCGCATTTCAGCAGGATATAGGCTAAAGGCAATGTCAATAGCATAATGCTTCCTTCCACTATTTGGAATTTTCTTATGTGTCCGGTAGCATGTATGCCTATTATGACCGGGTTGCCGAAGGAATTTACGATAAGATAAAGCAACGTGAGGTTGATGAATATGGATGTATGTTCAGGTACTTCGATCAGCCATATCTTCAGGATATAGTCTATCACCCAATATAGCACTGCTGCTATCAGTAACAACAGATAGTAGCAACTCAGCGAACTGTATTTTATCAGTTTCACCATGAAATTTATGTCACCGCTGGCGTATGATTTTGTTATTTGTGGATTTATGGCCATTCTTACGTTCGTGACAAAGGCATTGGAGTAATTTGAAATCTGCATGGCAATGCCTCGGGCTGCGTTCACTATTGTTCCATAGAATATGTTAAGCACTATGTTTATACCTTGATCTATGATTATCAAGGCCAAATTACCCATTATGTTCCATCCCGCGAACGAGAGCATCGATTTGAATATTTCCGGCTGCAGTTTTACCCGTGTGCGACATTCCTTAAAATTGCGGTGGCAGTAAATAAGGTAGAAAAGTCTGTCCGCCACTTGAATCAGCATCATCAATATGGCGTAGAGTATCAGTCGGTCGTGGTTGTAGCTTAGCAGGAAATAGGTGAAGAGAAAACGTATGGTTGCGTCGAAAATGGAGATATACGCAAACGAACTCATTTTCTCATGCGATATTACCAAAGATATGTCTGGAGTGGCGATGATGTTCAGTACCGAAGTGATAGCAACGGTATGCAATACCCAGTTGGCAGCGTCCATACGCCCATCAGGAATGTTCATGTTGTTGTTAAGGAACCATAGTCCTATGGTTTCGATGAGCAAAAAAACAACAGCTGCAATACACCAGTGTATCAGTCGCGCTTGATTATACGTTGCCGCAAGGCGCTCCTTGTTGTTGTGGCCCATTTCGTAAGAGATGAACCGTGATGTTGCCACACTCATCGAACCGTTGAGAAACAGGAACATCGTCGTCACACCTCCTACCACATTGAACAAACCATAGTCGGAAACTCCCAATGCTTGGAGTACTATACGACTGGTGTATATACCCAATAGCATTGTGAAAGCCATTCTGAAATAAAGGAGTGCTGTATTTTTGAAAATCCGCTTCTCTCTGTTAGAATGCATGTTCTTGTTTAAGAAATGGGATGATGGTGTATCTGTTTCGGATAGATTTATTAAAGAAGCATCCTAAAAAAAGAATGCTTCTTTAATACTATAGTTATTATGATATGTTTACCATATTATATTCTTTTTGGAGCTGTGGAAACAGTTCTGCTTATTTATTTCAACAAGTTCGCTATCGTGATGAGCATGGTTGCGATGGACGCGGTGCTGGATCCGATGGTCACGATTTCGGCAGTGGTCATCTTCTTTGTTGCCGGTTTTGTCGGTACGATGATTTCGCATCCGGGCATAGGCTTGGTCTTGTAGCCTACTCGTGCCTTTGAACCGTTCATATAGACAATGAACGTGTTGCTCTTTTTGGCACGGTTGCCCCAACCGCCGGCCTGATCAATATAGTAGCCGACGTTTTTCCCCTCGCGGTAGGTGACAGTGCTGGGTGACATTACGTCGCCGCTGACCTTGACGGTGTTTGAGAATTCTGGAACGATGATTCGGTCGCCTTTACGCAGAATGACATCGTAGTTGCTTCCGGGATTAGCCAGAGCCTTATCCAATTCGATAGCGACATAATAGGTATCACCGAAGTCAAGTTTCTTTGCGTCAAGTGTGTCCTTTTCTCCGCTCTGTGTGAGGAGCATCTTGCGGACGTCGTTCATCTTCAGACGCTCTTCCTGTGTGATTGTACGCTCAAGACGGGCTCCCTGTACATAAGCCATATTGGTCACGCCGCCGGCCTGACGGATGATGTCGCTCAAGCGCTGGCTCTTTTTCTCGAGTGTATATGTTCCGCTGAATAACACTTCTCCCTCCACTTTTACATTCTGTTGTTTTGAATATCCTGGGCTTCTGCGGACATAGATCTCATCGAAAGGATTGAGTACGAAGCCTTGTTGACCGTCGATGACAAATCCGTCTTTGATGGCGAATGAGAATGTGCGGGCTATCGTATCGGATGATTCGGTCGCTCTGGGATCCATGATCCTGCGTGCCACGTCAACTTTCATTATTGATGCGGCGTCGTTCAGACCGCCGGCTTGCAGGATAAGGTCTTCTATCGTTTCATTGTCTGCATACTTGTATTCACCTGGATACATCACTTCTCCGTGAATAGTCAGCGTCTGTTCTTCCAAAAGTTCCTTCTTGCTGGGAATATACAGCACGTCTTCATTTCTCAAGGGAATGTCCGGTGAACGCCCTTCCATAATGCCTGCAATGTCGACAGCCAGTACTTCGAGTGTGCGATCCGGCTTTATGCGGTGCATCACGCCGCGGGCAGTGAATGCGTCCTCTGTCACACCTTCGGCGCTTTCTAACAACGCGCGTACGGTCGTGATGTCTCCACCAAGCTGATACATGCCGGGACGGAACACTGCACCTTTGATTTCAACCATATTTGAAAAACGGGGGATGACAGAGTCTACGCTCAGTGAGTCTTCATCATCCAAATGGAAAGAATTCATGTCAAACTCGCCAACGTTATATACCGAATATTGTGTGCCGGCTTTGCGTATCAGCCTGATTGACTTCCGGTAAGCGTCACCGGTGAAACCTCCGGCATATTTGAGCAACGTACTGACGCTCTCGTTCTTTTTCATTTCATAGAACATGGGCCGTTTTACTTTACCGGTGATGTTTACCAGACAGTCATACGGTCCGACAACAATTACGTCGTTGTCCGTCAGGCGGACATTGCCGGTAAGTTTGCCGTTCAGAATATAGTCGTAAATATCGACGGCGGTGACCAGACGGTTATTTCGGTAGACCTTGATGTTGCGCAATGTACCTATGTCATTGATACCTCCGGCCATGTAGAGAGCGTGGAAAACAGTGGCAAAAGCTGACAGCGTATATGTTCCGGGCACTTGCACTTCTCCCATGACGTTGACACTGATGGTCTTGGTCTGCCCGACAGTCAACCTGATCTGTGAGCTTTGATAGCGTGCTCCGAGTTGTTTTCGTAGTGCGGCGTTGGCCTGGCTGACAGTCATCCCTCCCACAGAGACAGGGCCGAAGCCGTCAATCAATATTGTTCCGTCGGGTGAGACAGTACTCTCGTAGGTATTGTTGGATGCTCCCCATACGTCAACGAATACTGCGTCACCGGCTCCCAAACGGTAATCCTGAGGTGTGGCAATGTTCATTTCCGGTTCAAAGGATAGGTTCTCGTTGTTGAAGATATCGCGGCCGAAGACTTTGCGCTTGTTTTGGTCGCGTTTCATCATTTCCTCCAGATACATCTGGTTGTATATTTCTGCAGAATCGGGCAAGAAAGAGTTCAGCTCTTTCTCCATTAGTAATCCTTTTTGCTCTTTCTCTTTTTCATTATCACTAACGGCCGGACGTCTGTTGTCTTTTGTCCTGTATGGTGGTATATTAGTGTCGTCGTCTTTCTTTTTCCCGTTATTCACCCGCGTACGGGTTTGGCTTCCGGGTGTTGTCGTCAGGTTCTTGGCTCCGAGTATCTGATTGCTTCCTTCTTTTTCATACTTGTTCTTCACACGGCGAATCTGTTCTATCGTCACGCCACGTTGCATCAATTGTGTGACAATCTGTGACTGTGACGTTCCTTTCTCATGTTCTTTTATGACAAATTCAGCCACCGCTTGGTCTGTCATTGACGATTGGGCGAGGGTGGCAACTGCCATCATTGACAGCATGAATACCGAGAAGATATATTTTTTCATAATTTTCTGAGTAGTTTTTTTTTAGTATGTCCTTTAACCTTAGTTATAAACTTTATTTTCACAAATTTATTGCAAAGATACGCAATTTATTAAAATAAATATTGTTGATTGGCGGAAAATGTCTACCTTTGTCGGAGTTTTCGGTGGAAAACGTCTGAAGACCATACAAACCGGGGTTGACTGGATTTGACAGCGGGATGAAATGGTACGTAAGCATGCGGAGTGACGACTGTTGACTCCATAATCACATCGGTCAAAAATTTATCTGGCGAAAACAACTATGCTCTCGCTGCCTAATCGAAGTACAGTAGATTATCGGCTTTATCCCACTACAAGGTAGAGGGACGAGACATCGCTCAAAGGCTGTTGTTCCGAAGCTCTTTGGTCAAGCGGTGCAGTTAAATCGGGAATAGTCACGTCGCGCCCCGGCTGCGTGATGAAGTTTTAGGGGATAAGGCTGCGATTGGTGGTCCGGGTCTTGTTGCAGCACGAAAACCGAAGGCCGGAATAAGCATGTAGAAAGCGTATGGTTTCCCTGTTTGGACGAGGGTTCGACTCCCTCCAGCTCCACGGACTATTGTTATATAGCGCTGCAAGTTTATGACTTGCGGCGCTATTTTTATATTTGGTTTTCCTGTGTGTCTCCAGTCTCGTAAGGGGTGCCCGCAGTGTTTGGCATATAAAGAAAAAGAGACAGGGTGTTAAACTCTGTCTCTTTAGGGGTGGAGGGTGGGGCTCGAACCCACGACATTCAGAACCACAATCTGACGCTCTAACCAACTGAACTACATCCACCGTGTTGTTTGGTTGCTTTTCTAAAGCGAGTGCAAAGGTACGTGATTTATTTTGAATGACCAAACAAATCACGTACTTTTTTGCTGTTTTTTTCTATTTTGCCGTATATGCGTTGCACATTCTATTTTAATGGCATGTTATTTCGCCGGTGCGGTAGGCGCTGTTGCAGGGGCTTCAGCCGCAGGAGCAGCCTCTTTAGCCTCTCCGTTGGCGGGAGCGGCCTCTTTCGTCTGACTGGCACCAAATCCCGGTAAGTTGTTGGGGTTGGTTGTCGGGTTCTCGATGTTCTCCATCACAGATGTGTCTTGTGATGATTGCGGAACGGTGTAGGCACACATGATGCTGATTACCACCATCGCTGCTGCCAATGTCCATGTTGTTTTTTCGAGTACATCGGTTGTTTTGCGGACGCCGCCAATCTGGTTGTAAGAAGCGAAGTTGGATGCCAATCCACCTCCTTTAGACTCCTGTATAAGCACAATGCCAATCATGAGCACTGCTGCCAAAAGGATGAGAATTACTAATAATGTGTACATTTTACTTTATTTTATTATTATTGTTTATTATCAATTTTTCAAGGAAACGTATTTGGTCTGCAAAGTAAGCATTTTTTTTTGGATAATTCAAACTTAATCGCTTAATAATTTCCAAAGCCTTTGAATATCGTCCCTGTTTTACGTAAATTCGGGCCAAAGTCTCCGTGAAATAGCTTTCATCTCCGTTTTTTCCGTTTTCTTTGTCTGTTTCTTCGATTTGGGGAACGAAAAGCGGGTTCTCGCTTAAAACAATCTTGCCCTTGTCGTTTTCAATGAAGTCGTCGATGAGGTTGTGTCCGATCAGCAATGGAGCATCGTTTTGGTCTGACGGCTCGTTGTCGCTTTCTGTTGCCAGCATGTATCCTACGTAGTCTATTGCGGCATCGGCGGGTGACGGCTTGCGTTTTTTCTTCTTGTCCTTATCTTCTTCTTGTGGGATGGAGTCTAAGAAGGTGTCTATCAGTGATATTGTCCGGTCGGTCTCGATGCCGGCCGATACCGGTGTTTTCTCTTTGTTTGTCTGATGTTTTGTTGCCAGTCGGTAGTGGGCGGCCTCCACCATGCGGAATATCACTTTTCTGTCAGTGATGTATATGGACGCGCGGCGCAACTCTTCGTCGAACATAGGGTCGTGCAACAGGTAGAGATTTTGCAGCATCAGCAACCGTGCTGTCTGAAAATATGGATACAGTGCAAGCATGGAACGGAGCTCGTACAAGGTGTCCCTGTCGAGTTGTTCGGGATGATTGATGAGTTCTGTTATTTCCATAAATGTCTGTTACCAGTTGGCTACGGTTGCATTAAAAATCTGGTCGGTTATCTCGTCAACCATCTGGGTAACGAGTTCCTCCTGCACGGAGTTGAGCGACTTTGTTGTTTCGTATGTGGCGGAAGCCGTAAACTGACGTTCAAAGTCTTCCGTGTGTTTCGCGTTGTTCGTGAATCTCACGTTGACCGTCATCGACAGTTCTGTCTGTGCCGAATATCCTTCGCTCGAAACAGCCTTGTTGCGCTGTTCGTAGCGTGTTATTTCGCCTTCCACTTTCAGATCGCCGTTGCGCTTGACCTGTATGAGGCGGGTGTGGTTGGCATAAATATCTTTCAGTTTGTTGTTGAATATGCTTGCCATTGGTCCCCAGACATAGCTGGAGCGTATGGGGAAGTCTGCAATCTGAATCGTTTTGGTCGTGCTGTAGTTGATGCTTGCACCGTTGAACTTGTAGGACACCGAGCACGACAGAAGCAACAAGAAGGCAGCCGAACATAAGACCATCAGACATCGGTGCGGCCTCTTGGACGGTCCTGTCTTGCGGTTGATGTTTCTGATAAGTCCCATTATTCCTTTCATATTTTCCACTTATTTGTCGCTTCTCTTATTTATATATAATAATGTGTAGTGCTCCGTTTCTGTTACTGTTCGCCTAAAGTGGCGTCCGTGTCGTGTGATGCGTCTGTTGGCAGGTGTTATTCCAATCCATATTGCTTTATCCTGCGATAGAGCGTGCGGTCCGAGATGCCAAGTTCTTGTGCCGCCTTCTTTCTGTTTCCGTCGTTTCGTTCCAGTGCCTTTTCCAGCATTTGGCGGCTCAGGTCGTTGAGATTGAGACTTTCCGACTCATGTTCCGGCTCGACATATTCCTCCGCGATGGCGTCTTCGGCCTGTCGTTTCTGCTGTGGTGAGGAGATGTATATCTGTTGTGCCGGCATAGAGGCCGGTGCTGCGGGCATGGTTCCGACCTCATTGTCTTTTCCGACCATTGTCGTATTGCCTTGAGCGTCTTCAATCTGTTTTTTCAGCATGTTGACGTTGCGGCGCAGTTCGTTGACGTTGCCACGCAGTTCAAACAGAATTTTGTATAGTATTTCGCGCTCGTTTTCAAAGCTGTGGTCGCTGCCTTTGTTGATTGTGACCAACTGTGTGCTCTCCTGATCCTGTGGAATGAAGTGGGCGAGGACTTGTGGTGTGATCTGGCGTTCGGTGCTGAGTATGGATATCTGTTCTGTGATGTTCTTCAGCTGGCGAACATTCCCCGGCCATTTATATTTCATGAGAATCTGTTTCGCCTCGTCCGTCAGTACGACTTTCTCCATCCGGTATTTTTCGGCCATCTGCATGGCGAAGAGGCGGAAGAGCAACACGATGTCGTCTCCGCGGTCGCGTAGCGGTGGCATCTGTATCGGTATGGAGTTGAGACGGTAGTATAGGTCTTCGCGAAAGCGTCCTTCGCTGATTGCTTTTCGTATGTTGACATTTGTAGCTGCTACGATGCGCACGTCCGTTCGTTTTACCTCGGTCGCTCCGACGGGAATATATTCTCCCGTCTCGAGCACGCGCAGCAGCCTCGCCTGTGTCGCAAGCGGCAGTTCGCCGACTTCGTCGAGGAAGAGGGTGCCCTTATTTGCCACACCGAAATATCCGGGACTGTCATTGATGGCTCCCGTGAAAGAACCCTTCACGTGACCGAACAACTCGCTGTCGATGGTGCCTTCGGGAATGGAACCGCAGTTGATGGCGAAGTACTTTTCCCGTCGCCGCGGCGAATTGTCATGGATGACGCGCGGAATAATCTCTTTGCCGACACCACTTTCGCCCACGATGAGCACACTGAGGTCTGTCGGTGCCACTTGGAGAGCGACGTCGAGGACATGGTTCAGTGCATCGCAGTTGCCCACGATATTGTACCGTTGCTTGATGGTCTGCAGTTCGGATGTCTTCATTTAGCTGACAAAATTACACAATTTATTCGATATCTCGACAGTTTGGCATACTTTTTTTGATGTTTTGACAAATTGGAGCATGGCTTTATACTCAATTCCTGATTTTGATCAGCGGCTCTTTGATGATTAGTGATTATAATAAGAAAGAGGAGTCGGAACGGCATGACGCCATGTCTTGACTCCTCTTTCCTGATTATGTCGGAACGCAGCTGTGTGTTTGGCGTTGTTCCGAAAAAGAGACGGGCTCTTTATTTCACGAGAACCTTCTTTCCGTTTACTATGTTCAGACCGAGCTTCGGCTCGTTGAGCTTGCGGCCGTTGAGGTCATAATAGAGGTTCTGTCGGGGGTGTCATCGGCATTGATGCCGTTTATTCCCGACACGTCAATGTCTTCCATATTTACGAAGTTCAACCACGGGTCAGTCGTGCGGTATATCTCCAATGCCGTCCGGGGAACATAAAGTGTCGCCGTCTGATATTGTTCATTGTCGAAGCCGTAGCTGTCGACGGTTGGCGGAACAGTGTTCAGAGAGTAGACCGACGTCAGGCCGCTTCAATTATAGTATATAGATATTGCTGGTTATCAGTTGTTTATAGTTAATACGATAGAAAAGTGGAGCGGTTTTTATTTGAAGACATAAGCAAAGCTGAATTTTAACGACTTTAACTTTTGTAAACCACAATAATTATAGAAATGTGCAAGTTTTGTGCTGACAATATTGCATGACATTATATTTATACATTTTTATTTCAAAAACAGTTTTGTACATTATCATGCAATCTAATGAAGTTTCGATATTTCAAATCTGACAGGGGCATTTTATACAAAATAGAGTTAAAATATAGTTAAATAGTAGTTTAGCTACAAATTTCATAGAATATATTTCTTTATTAAAGAAAATAATTTGTAATTTTGCACCCAAATTACAATAATGACATAAATACATAATCCTATGATAAGAGATTTCTGGGTAAAGAATTATCTTTCCATTCGAGATAAACAGAAGTTGAGTTTCTTGGCTAAGGGACCTTCTTCGGAACTTGTTACAGAGGTTGCCGAAGGGGTATTCTTGTACAAATTAGGAATTCTGTATGGTTCTAATGCTTCTGGGAAATCCAATATGCTGATTGCTTTGAATGAAGTTTTTCGCTTGTTAGTTCTGCCAAAATCAGATGCGACTCAAAGAATAAACGGAAGTATCCCTTTCGTACTCACAAAGGATGAGCCAACCGAAATGCATGTTTCGTTCTATGCTAATGGCATCAGATACGACTATGGTGTAGAATTCAATGACAAGTACATCTTGAGCGAAGCATTATATTATTACCCGAACAAATCAAAGTCGTTGTTCTATGAGCGCACATTTGTCGGCGATAATGTACAGGCAGAAATCAAGTTTGGTTCAAGTCTCAAATTGCTCATAAAAACGCAAGAGAGCATTCGTGAGAACACCTTGAATAATCATAGTGTTTTGTCTGTTTGCAGAAAAGCCGCATTGAAAGAAGATATTGCTCAATTCAATATTCTTCATGGCTGGATTATGGAGAACTATCACGATGTAGATGGGGACGGTGAGAAGGGGCTCGTGGAAATCCTAAAGGATGCTTATAGTAATCCTAAAAAGCGTAAGTTTTACAACACCATGCTTCAAAAGGCTGATTTGAACATCTTGGAATATAAACCTATCATAGAAGATCGCTTTGTGCCTAATGAGTTCCGTGAACGCATCCAAAAGGAAAATATCCCAGAGGAAATGAAGGAGGCACTGCTTAAACCTACTTCCGACTCCATTGCATTTGTCAATCACTCTATAAATGGAGATTTTGATATTCCTCTTAAATGGCAGTCAAAAGGTACTCAAAAATATATACGCATTCTAGAGGCATTATATGACATGATAACAAATTCTCATGTGTATTATCTTGATGAATTAGGTGAAGATTTACACAATGACTTGTTGTACTACTATCTCAATGTCTTTATATTCAACTCAGAAAAATCACAGTTGATTATCACCAGTCAGGAAACGACATTGTTGTCACAAGACCTTATCAATGAAAACAGAGGTGTTGTGTGGTTTGTTGAGAAGAACAAAGAAACAGCCTCTTCAGAGTATTCTCGCGGTGACTCTTTCGGGCTGCACAAGAATTTGTCTCTATATAATTCTTACCGCATTGGACGTTTGGGAGCAAAGCCTGAGTTGGGCAGTATATTCATAAATCTGGAGGATTGACATGGGAAAATTACGACAAGCAGCACTTATCTTGGGTGAAGGACCTACGGAATTTTTCTACTTCAAGTCCTTGTGTGATGTGTTCAAACGCTTGACTATCAAGCCAGACTATCCGAAGCATACAAGTATCAAGGAACTTGATTTGAAAATAGCTGAGGGTGTGGCAATGGGCTACAGCCACATCTTCTGTATTATTGATATGGACACGAAGAATGTAGAGCCAGAGTGTTCACAATATCAGAAGCTAAAGGCTAAGTATGCCAAGCCCATCGACAAACCAAAGAAAGGTATTTACTGCGAGGTGGAATTCTTCGAAACTCACCGCTGCACCGAGTTATTCTTCCTCTACTATTTCCGCTATACCTCACGTCCATATGATTCACAAGAGCCTTTGCTCAAAAACTTGAACCAATGTGTAGAATACAAGAAAACAATGGACTTCTTCATCAAGACCAAGGGGCTGCACAGTTACTTTGAACGCAACGGAGGAAGCCTTGAAAAGGCTATTGCCAATGCTAACCGTTCAATGGATGAGAAACAAAAAGGAGGTAGAGATTATACTTATTCCGAATTGGGAAGAATGATAGAGGTATTAGAAACTTTATAATAATTAATATATGACAGTCGATTCTCATTCATATACTATCAAAATTAATAAAATGATGGAACCTAATGTAAGATTCATTAGAGTCCAACCTAATAATCTACAGATTACGTTAGGCGATATATTGAAGACCCTTTCCTCCATGTGTTGGATTAGCCAAATGACAGATGTATTGAAGCAAGCTTATCAAGTAAGAGCACAAGGGACTATTGATAAGTTAAGAAATGATTTTACCAATGGAACGGATTCAGAAATTATTCGTAACACAGGAGAATATATCGTCTCGGAATTAACCCGAAGTTCCATTGTGAATGAACTAAATTACATGGATATACCCTTGGGGGAGTTATTCAAGCAAAAAGCTTCTGGCAATCCTGGATTTGACATTTTTACCGTTAACACAAACGAACAAATATTATTTGGTGAGGCAAAGTATGTCACGAATTCGAATGCTTACAACAATGCAATAAAACAAATCAATCGCTTTATTACAGAGAAGCGTGACCTAACGGGCCTTCCAGATTTGGTTCAGTTTGATATTGCCAATGCGATAAGCAAGGCTTCTAATGGAGATAGAGGATTCATTGCAGGATTCTCTTCTACAACGATATCTAATGCAGATATAGAACAAAACATTAAAGACAATGAAGCTTATAAAGCGTTACCCAAAGATAAAGAAATAATCTGTGTAGCTGTTGATGTACGATGAATAGAATTAAAGATATAATTGAAGGTCGAGAAGTTGAAGCATTGCTGCAAACAACTATTGACAATATCTTTGTCAATGGACCTGTAAGTATTTCCGATATGGAAACACTTTCCTATATAAAGTACTATCATGCTGAACTGTTTGAAAGATATAAACAAAGTATTCTTTTGGCTTCAGGATTATTTTACAAGCCATTAAATACAGAGGCGAAGAATCTAAAAGAACTCATTCTTCAAGACTATAGAGAAGTAATTTCTACAAATCTTGAAGGGAATTACACCCCCATGCAAGCAGACTTACTTACATCTATTGGTAGGAATAATGTGTTTAGTTTTTCTGCACCTACAAGCACAGGCAAATCTTATGTATTTCGCCGGTTGATAGAAAGTTCTGAGCATGATGTTGTAATCGTAGTGCCTTCAAGAGCAATGAATACTATCTAAATTTAACGAATTCCATAGTTGATACACGTATCAATATCCTTACTTATATTGACATTATAAACCGTGCCCATAGTACAAGGAATGTGTTCATTGTTACACCTGAACGTTGTGGAATGATATTTAATCATGTTGATGATTTAAGTGTGGATTTGATGTTGTTTGATGAAGCGCAATTGAGTGATGAGATGTCTGTTCGAGGACTTTATTATGATGGATTAGTAAGACGTTGTCATCACTCTTTCCCTGATGCTAAGTTTGTATTCGCTCATCCTTATATAGCAAATCCAGACGCTCAAATCGTGAAAAATAATCTTATAGGACAGTATTCAGATAGTAAGGTCTATTCATTTAGAAATATTGGTCAGATGTTTTTGCTATATAATTCTGATACAAATAAATATTTCCATTTCGGAATAGATAAGAACATAATGGGATGTACACGAACGGATTGCTATTTCGACCCAATAGAAAGGGCTATTCATTCAAATGGAAGTACTCTTATATATATGTCGAAAGCAAAAGTGATTAATTATGATTTCCTAAAAGAATATGATAGGTATGTAAAAATGTGTCCAGAAATTCATACCGATATGGTTGATGACATCATTGAGGAACTAAAGCTATATACAGGAGGTAACACTTCTGAAAACGGAGATTTTTATTCACGCTTTATTTCTTTACTCCGTCGTGGAATTGTTATCCATCATGGATCTATGCCATTGCGGACGCGAGCGTTGGTTGAAAAATTCGTCAACAACAGACTTTGCCGTCTATGTTTCTCCACTTCCACTTTGGAACAAGGCATTAATATGCCATTTGATGTCGTGCTTTTAGATCGATTTGAAAACAGCAAGCCTCTTGCTATAAAGAATTTGATAGGCAGAGCAGGTCGTTCATCAAACAAAGATGATTTTGATATCGGTTATGTTGTTGTGACATCGAATGCCAATATGACAAAGCTTCGCAATATTCTGTTAGAAGAAAGCATAATCAAAGATTATTCGTCTTTAGACAGACGAGATGCATTAGACGAAGATTTTCACGATTATAAGGAAGCTATCAATAACCATACTATGGATGACAGATTTAATATGCCTCCAGTCGTTTTGCAAAGAATTGTTGAAGGTGACGGTTCACAAGAAGTTAGAGACGTTCTTGATATAATGTTTGACAGAGAAGGGAACCTCATACCCAAAGAAAATTATAAAGACATTGCATCGTCTGCCGCGATTGGAATGCAGAAAATATATGAAAGGTCTCTTGGACGCTCTTTAGGTGATGGTGAAAAGAATGTTTTTAACACAGCAATTCAACTGATGCTAATACGACTTCTGTTTCATGCTACATTCAAACAATTATGCCGTTGGCGATATTATAATGCCAGTAGATTGAAGGAACGAAAGCAACGCGAAAAGAAAGGTCTAAAGTCAGACCATCTTTCTAGTGCATTTGTTACTGGATTCAGTGATTTACCTAAGAAAGGACTTCATGTATTCTCTATATTTCCAAAAGGGACCAAAGCAAAAGATGTAAGTTACGATGCGATTCTTTATGATACTTATGATTTTCTTGACAAATTAATAGATTTTAAGCTCGGTGAGCTTTTTTATGCTGCATTCATGAGTTATTTCGAAAAGAATCAAGATGAAAAGGCTGAACGTTTTTCTAAGTTACTGCGTTATGGAACAGATGATAGTCGTTATATTTGGATGATACGATATGGTCTTGAGTTTGAGGATATTGGAAAACTCGACACACATATCAGAGCTATAGATGCTAATGGTATAGACTTCTATGATAGCATTCATGAAGTTCCAGAAAGGGATAAAGAAGTCATTAAAAGATATATAAATTTTAATCATTAATTAGAATTATCTCGGGCATAAACTTGCGTAAAATACAAGTTTATGCCCGAAATACTACAACAGATTTAAGCCATATTCTTATAGCTTTGTGATTATGTCCCACAACTCATCGTAGTTTTTTACGACATCGTATGTGACATGACTATCAGAGATTGTGGCAAAGTGACGACTTGCACATTCTATCTTCACACTTTCTGCACGACGGTAGTCTTTCAGGCTATCCTTATCATACTCATAGCCTTTCATTTCAGCTACAAAGTATATGTGCTTGATGTCACTTCTCTCATGGAATACCACAGCCCAGTCTGGATTGTAGTGTCCAACAGGAGTGTTGTTGATGATGTTGCCAGCCTTAATTATGAACTCTTCAACATATAGAAGATGTTGAGACTTATCTTTTGCAATATGGGCACGATGACACATCGTGTCAGCACTGTTGTTTCCACTAATTTGCCTATAAGATCATACTTCACTTTCTCGTTCACCAGTTCCTTGATGGCATGTGTATCCGTACTATTTACTTTCATGGCAGAGCTTTCGGTAATTTTCTATTTGCTCTTTATCTCATTGAGTGTGCCTGTCGTTACCAGAATGTTTATTTCCGATACTCTTAGGTGTTTGTCCTGTTCACTGACAGCACGCTGGATGAGGTCTTGAAATCAACAGCGTGGTAAGTCTTGTGGTTAATCTTCCGCCATAGTTCCTAAAAATTCTTGCATTCAAATTTCTACGAATCAAACTTTGCCTCACGTATCTGTCGGGCATTCTCTTGTTTGGCAACACAGGATTAGAATATTGCATTCCACAGTTTCATGATGTCTCCTTATATTCGCTGTAATCCTCCTCAAAGTTAAGCCTCTATAGCAGTTTATCGTTGTAAGTATCACTGTGTGAATTGTCCTTGCCGTAAGCGAATAGAACAAAATCTATTTAAAACATTAATATTATATATGTGCATCAAGTTGCCATAAATCTATCTGATATATGGTTTCACGGCATCAATACTCCAAGCATAGTTTAGGTTTGCTTGTGAACCATCAGCAAAAGAACCTGACGTAATGCCTACTACCTCACCATATTCGTTGATAAGAGCACCGCCACTGCTACCATGGTCGATGAGTGCGCTAATTTGCATAAGATTGTCGGCACGCCACTGAGACACCTCGCCTGAGGAGAAGGTGTTTTCAAGACCGCGGGGACTTCCAATAGCATACACTTTCTCACCGATTTTAGGTTTGTCAGTAGCAATGGGGATGTAGTTTGTGTTTTCACAATCTACTCGGAATAAAATAAAATCCTCTTGCTCACTCTTTTGTATGACCTCAGTAACTTTGTAGGCTTCATCGCTCCCTACAAGTTTGATTTGCTCAAGACCAATACCAGTTCCCTTGAAAACATGATAGTTACTTACTGCAAGACCTTCGTTGTCAATAAAGAAACCTGAACCTTGGTAAGCATTAGAGCCGTCTGTCGTGAATACCATGAACACAGCACTGCCATAGCGTTCAAAGATTTGTGACCCTTCAAGTTTGTCGCTGGATCGTTTATTCACAATCTTACTCTTACGAGAAGCAGAGCGTGAAGACTTCCTGTCTGAACGGTCAGCCATCGTAGTGCCAGGGCGTTCACGGTCGCGACGGTGGCCAGACTTGTGAGCGCACGATACAAAAAGCAATACCAATAAGCATAGTATGACAGCACAATATTTAGTTTTCTTTTTTTTCAGCATCTTCAATAATATTTTTGGGTATTATGTGAATAACAAAGCGTTGATTGTCAATTTCCTTAGAGCCTCTTTCACGCATGAGAGTTGCATCAAGCTGTTTGAAACGTTCGGTGCCTTCACCGCCTGTGTAGCCAAAGTTGTATCGACCGTCACCACTACCAGCAATCTGAAACTCGCAGTTTGCTCCAAAATCAATGTGGCAAATATCCTTCCAGAACTTCATCAGTGTGAGCGCACGTTGGAAACTCCAGTCGTAGTTGGCATCTGTCAGTTTTTGTGAATTGCGCGAAGCCTGCCCTTCAATGATGAGCAAGTACTGATTGCTTTCGTTTTTATCAAGAAACTCCTTGATTTCAGTACCAGCCCTATGTAGTCTTGCTGTATCTGCTTGCAGGTCTGCAAGACGATATCTTGTTTCTTTGAAGAAACATCTTACATCAAGAACGTATTTCTTGTATTCTGCCTTATACGCAAAGTTCTTTGAACGACCAAGTTCCTTGGTTGATGCTTCCACTTTTTTGATTTCTTCAAGTTGCTTCTCCGTCGCTTCCATACGCTTATGCAAGAGTACGATAACAAGGACAAAGAGTGTAAGCATGATGAAGAATAGGCTCGTCATCAAATCAGAGTAACTTGTCCAAAAAAAGGATTCTTTCTTCTCTGCCATATAAACTAAACGTATTATGGATTATTGGTGCTGTGTACTTGGTTGTTAGGTGCTAATTGTGATGTGGACGGTATAGACGAGTGTTGAACAGGTTGTGTCTCTACGCTATCAACACTGATTGGAGCGTTCATGATAGAGTCTGTATCATCAGCTTCACTTATGGTAGCAGTGTCAGATGGTGAATTATCTTCAGCAAACCAGATGTTGTATATTGTGTTCGAGATACAAGCTAAAGCAATGAGTATTACAGAAACTACAATTGTCCATTTCATCCATCCAGACAATATCTGCGGTGTGGCATATGGAGAAGCTTCGGCACAGTTGCAAATATCCGTGGCTTATTTTTGTAGTATAGGTCTATATTTTCTTGTTTAATGCTTAAATGTTTATAAGAAGCATTACCTTTGCACTCATGAGTAAGCAATCGGCATTTGACTATAAGATTCTGGCAAG
>JAFULM010000050.1 GCA_017483185.1 Prevotella sp.
AGTAACGTAGCGGCGTCAGGATTTGGCTTCGGCAGGGATTGTAATGGCTTCACGGATTATCGCCACTTCAACCAAAACCCTTGTAACTCAATTCTATCACTATATCTTTCCGCATTTCACTTTTTTGTAGTAACTTTGCAGAATAAAAGTGCATGAGACTATGGATGATGGCAAGATAAAAACTATGCAGCAATACTTCTCCACACAACCTGTGCGGAGGGTGTGGCTGTTCGGGTCTTATGCCAGAGGAGAGGAGACGGCGCAGAGTGACGTCGATTTGCTTGTGCAGTTCTGTCGTGACGGACGGCCGGTCACGCTGTTGACGTATGCGCGTATGTGGCGGGAACTAAAAGAACAGTTGGGCTGCGACGTAGACCTCGTGGAAGAAGGGACGTTGGAGCCATACGCCGTGGAGTCGGCAAATCGTGACAAAATGTTGATATATGAGAGAAAAAATTAAGGATGTCACGAGGCTGTATCATATACGGAAGTCCATAGACAATGTACTTGAGTTTATGGACGGTAAGACGTATGACTCGTTGGTAAAGGACAAACTCTTGTTCTACGGCGTGGTCAAGAATATAGAGATTATCGGCGAGGCTTCCAATATGCTGACAAAGGAATTCCGCGACGGACATGCCGAAATGCCGTGGCAGGACATCATAGATATGAGGCATGTGTTGGTGCACGGGTATTATACGGTAAGCCCACGGTTTATATGGATACGTATACCAATGATTTGTTGCCGTTGAGAGAATATATCGTCAGATGTATTGATGAGATGGAATAATAAGGGAACTGATTTAGTTTTAGCCTTTGCCTATACTTTGCCGGAATAAATGGAAAACACGAAAAAGAGAGATATATTTGCCAGACTTGCTGATTTTGTGTACTTTTGCAGAAAAATATAACCCCGTACGATTGTGAATGGGATTTGTGACAAAAGTCCGCTTCTTCGGAATTTTTAGAATTCATAGATGACAACGGGGATAAACAAGTATAAACAGAGATGATGCAGGCTATGATATTCGCGGCCGGACTCGGGACACGGCTCAAACCACTGACCGACACCATGCCAAAGGCTCTTGTGTGTGTGGCAGGGCGGCCGTTGCTGGAACACACGGTGATGAGGCTGAAAGCGGCCGGCGTGGAGAGGATTGTCGTGAATGTGCATCATTTCGCTTCGCAGATAACTGATTTCCTGACGGCAAACGGCAATTTCGGGATGGACATACGTGTCAGCGACGAGACGGCCGCGCTGCTTGATACGGGCGGTGGCATACGGGCGGCTACGCCGCTGTTTGACCCGGCGTCGCCGATACTGATTCATAATGTAGATATACTGAGCAACGTTGACCTCAGCTCGTTTTATGCCGCCAACATCGCCAACGCCGCAACGCTGCTGGTCAGCAGCCGCAAGACCAGCCGCTATCTGCTTTTCGATGACGACATGCGGCTGGTCGGCTGGACGAATGTTGCCACTGGCGAGGTGCGCAGTCCTTATCCTGCCACAGTCACATCTGCTGCTCGCCGCTATGCTTTCTCTGGCATACACATCTTTTCTCCGGAGCTTTTTCCTTTGTTCGACGGGTTTCCCGATAAGTTCGGCATCATTGATTTCTATCTCAGCGTGTGCGACAGGGTCGTGATACGCGGCTGCGTCAAGGACGACCTGCGGCTGATGGACGTCGGTAAGCTGGACACGCTGGCAGAGGCAGAGGCGTTTGTACAGGACATACAAATATATAATAAGGATAACAAGTAGAATTAAGACATACACAATAATAATATATATACGAATATGCAACAGAAGATTATCATCCTCGACTTCGGTTCGCAGACCACGCAGCTCATCGGCCGCCGTGTCCGCGAGCTGGACACATTCTGCGAGATTCTTCCGTACAACAAGTTTCCGAAGGACGATCCGTCAGTGATCGGCGTGATTTTGAGCGGCTCGCCCTATTCAGTGCATGACCCTGAGGCTTTCAAGGTAGACCTGAGCCAGTTTGTCGGCCGTCTGCCCGTGCTTGGCATCTGCTACGGTGCGCAGTTCATTTCCCATACGCTTGGCGGTCGTGTCGAGAAGGCCGATTCGCGCGAGTACGGCCGTGCACACCTTCAGACGTTCAACAAGGAGAATCCGCTTTTCAAGGGCTTCACCGACAATTCACAGGTATGGATGAGCCACGGCGACACCATCACGGCCATACCCGAAGGATTTGAGTGCATCGCCTCGACGGCAGACGTGAAGTATGCGGCATATTGGGCCTCCTCCTGCTCCCCCAAGGGGGAGGGACCTGCGGCTTGTGATTGCACTTCATCCCCCCTTGGGGGGACCGAGGGGGGCCGCCCCATCTGGGCCGTTCAGTTCCACCCCGAGGTGTTCCACACGGTGCAGGGCACACAGCTATTGAAGAATTTCGTCGTTGACATCTGCGGCTCGAAGCAGGATTGGAGCGCGGCGTCGTTTGTCGACACAACCGTTGCCGAGCTGAAAGCACAGGTCGGTGACGACCGCGTCATCCTCGGACTCAGCGGAGGCGTCGATTCGTCGGTTGCTGCCGTGCTGCTCAACCGCGCCATCGGCAAGAACCTCACGTGTATCTTCGTCGACCACGGTATGCTGCGCAAGAACGAGTTCACCGATGTCATGCACGACTATGAGTGTCTGGGACTCAACGTTATCGGCGTCGACGCAAGCGAGAAGTTCTTCAGCGACCTCGCCGGAGTGACAGACCCCGAACAGAAGCGCAAGATAATAGGCCGCGATTTTGTCGAGGTGTTCAACGCCGAGGCACGCAAGATTACGGGTGCGAAGTGGCTGGCACAGGGAACCATCTATCCAGACCGCATCGAGTCGCTCAACATCACGGGCAAGGTCATCAAGAGCCATCACAACGTCGGAGGACTGCCCGAGGAGATGCACCTCAGTCTTTGCGAGCCGCTGAAGTGGCTCTTCAAGGACGAAGTGCGCCGCGTGGGCCGTCAGCTGGGCATGCCCGAACATCTCATCACGCGCCATCCCTTCCCCGGTCCCGGACTTGCCGTGCGTATCCTTGGCGATATCACCCGCGAAAAAGTCCGTGTCCTGCAGGATGCCGACGATATCTACATCCGCGGACTGCGCGACTACAAGGTGCGTCTCACAGGCGAAGAGGCCCGCAAGGTGTTGGCCGCAGGTGTACCGGCGTCGATGACCGACGGTGAGATAGAGGTTTCGCTTTACGACCAGATCTGGCAGGCCGGTGCCGTGCTGCTGTCAACTGTACGTTCGGTAGGCGTGATGGGTGATGAGCGCACATACGAGAATCCCGTCGCCTTGCGTGCCGTGACCAGCACCGACGCCATGACGGCCGACTGGGCGCATCTGCCTTACGACTTCCTTGCTAAGGTTTCCAACGAGATCATCAACAAGGTGCGCGGCGTGAACCGCGTCTGCTACGACATCTCGTCAAAGCCGCCATCAACGATCGAGTGGGAGTAAGAAAGTGAAGAACGAAGAGTGAAGAATGAAGAATGGGCTGGCACCGTTCCTACATTGCTATATTATGGCAGTTGGAACGGCGGCAGCCCATTCTTCATTCTTCACTTTCTTATTCTTCGTTCTTCATTTTCTTATTTCGCTTACAATGTCGAAGCGCGTTTCTTCCGGTGCAAGGTCAACGTAGGCGTTGCGCATGTCTTCTTTCGTAATTTCAATGTCGCGGTCAACCTCGCGCGGATTGTCCACGGTGGTGTGGAAGAAAAGCCAGTCGTAGGTCTGTTTGAGGTATAGTATGCGTGCAAGGTCGCCGTGTGACGAGCCTTTCAGCCAATCGTAGCGCAGGAGCCGGTCGTGGCCGGAATCCTTTATGGCCTTGACGACCGTTTTCGACTGCGATACGGGTACGGCGCGGTCGGCCGTTCCGTGGAGAATCCACAGCGGGATGCGGCCCAGCCCCGAGAAGTCGCGCAGGGTGCTGCCGCCGCAGAGAGCCATCGCCGCCGCCACACGGTCGGGATATGTCCCCGCAAAATCGAGCGTACCGTAGCCGCCGAGGCTCATGCCGATGACGTAGACGCGGGTTGTGTCGGTGTCGTGGTTCTGCTGCACCCAGTCGAGGATGCGGGCAATCTTCTGCGGACTCCATGCTCCGCCGGGATTCTGCGGTGCTATGACCATTGCCGGATAGTAGCGTCCTTTCTCGATGGCGTGGAGCAGTCCGTAGCGGCGGACGCGCTGCATGTTTTTGCCGCAGAGACTCGCTCCGTGGAGGAAGATAATGACCGGTATGCGGCGGTGCTCATGCACATATTCGCGCGGGGCGTAGAGCCAGAAGTTGTAACTGTCGGGCACGGTGCCACGCATGGCGGCCAACTGTCCGTTCTGTGCGTGAACGGCAGCTGACCATAATATGATAATGATGAATGTCAGTAAGCGTCTCATGTTTTGTTGTCATCCGAAAAAGGCGGATGACGATGCAAATATACACATTTAAATGTAGAAAGAAGAATTTATTATGGTAAAGTACGGTGACAGTGTGTCATGGGGCGTTTTGTTGCGCGTCACGTAGCAGGAACGCTTTTATTTGTTCCAGTGACAACTGCTGTTCTTCGGGCTTGAAGCCATGACCGGCACCGGGGATGACGTAAAGGCGTGCATCCTTGTATAGCTCCACGGCGCGACGGGAGTCCTCCATCGACACTACGGCATCGGCATCGCCCTGAACGATGAGTACGGGTTTGCGGAATTTGCTGATGGTCTTGAACACATCAATGTCGCGAAGCTCCATGAAAAAACGGCGGCCCAGCGGCACGCGCCACAGGCGGGTCGTGTCGGGAATGTCCGTCAACTTCGGATAGCGGGTGTTCCAATTCTCGGGAATACAGAGGGCGGGGAACACGAGAACGAGCTTGTCTATATCCTGCGGTATATGGGCCGCTGTCATGGCAGAGACAAATCCACCTTGGCTCTCGCCGATGAGTACAATCTTTTGGGCATCGACATCGGGCTGTTGCCGGAAGTGGCGGACGATGGCCTCCAGGTCGCTCTGCTCGTCGACAACGGACATGTTCATCGTGTTTGAGTCGCTGCGGCTTTTGACGGAACCGCAGGGGAAGTCGAACGCATAGCACTGGTAACCGAGGCCGTTCAGAGTCTTGAAGTAAGTACGGCCAGAGGCATGGGTGCCGTTGAAGCCGTGGGCGATGATGGCTACGGGCTGCTTGCGGCCGGTGTATTGCGGCTTGCTGATGATGCCGTAGATATGTCTGTCGCCGTTGTCTATCCAGAGACTTTCAAAATTCCTGCCGGCCCGCTTGATGGCATCTTCCAGAGCCGGCTGTCTCCAATTGCTGTTATGCTCGCCTCCACCTCCATGCATCAGGTAGAGCATCGGGTATCTGCACTGCGAGTCAGATTCATAACAGCCGGGCAGATAGATGGGACAATTGCGCTCGGTGATGTCATTCAACAACCGGCAGGGCATCTTTTGCGACAGAAATCTGTCCGCGCCACCCTTGTCTATGATTTTATTCTTGACCGGTTGGGCCGCCGAACTTAATAAGCTGCTTGCAAGAAGCGCTAAAGTCAGGAATTTTTGTTTCATTGTTGTTTCGTTTTTTTGTTCTGTCTGCAAAAATAGACATAATCACGGAATAAGCCTTGCAGAGATGTATCAAAAAGTTGAAATTATGTAAAGAAGCGGGTGTGAGCCGCGTCGATTGGTCGAACGGGTTATGTTACGAAGTAAAATAAGTTATGTTACAATTTTCTTATTATCGTGTATGGCCTTGGTTTTATATACCGCCAACGCGTTGTCATCTTTTTTCTGAATTTTATGTCCTCAAAACGGGGGACTTTCTGAAATTTTTCGCCCGTGCTCCCAAATTTCGCAAATATGAGGACGTTAAAATCGGTATGTTTTTGTGGCTTTATTTTGACGGTTTTTGCATGTGTCTATGTTTCAGTTACTTACAAATAAGCCCGTCGGTTTCATTCTGTCGAAAGGGTCGGAAAGGGTTGCCGTAAGGGCCCCACGGCATCGCAACGGGGCCGTTGTTGTCTTGCAACGGGGCCCTTACGGCGATGCAACGGCTATGCCGCTGCAGACCAACGGGGGCCTTACGGCAAGAGAAAAAGGCTTTTTCGGGATAAAAACAGCAATGAAAAACTCGCCGACTTTCTCGCTGTGGAAGAGCCGGGAGGGCCTTACGGGAACATGGTGGTGTCGGAAATGCGCATTTCGCGACGTGAAGTTGCGCCGCGAAATGACCAACGGGGGCCTTACGAGGGGTTATGCCGCGCGTGAACGGAGGTTCGCGTTGAGACGTTTTTGTCCGCTTTTTTACACAATAGAGTAGGGGCGCCCACATCGTCAATAAAGCTACTTTCTGCACACATTTTTATCACCCACAGTAGGGTCGCGACCCGTCGCGACCGCCTCCGTGCCAACCGGTTCAACCTGTTCAGTTGGGGAATATACATGGGTGCCTATGTATGAACAACGAGGCGGTCGCGACGGGTCGCGACCCTACTTTGGAATATCACTTATCTGACGCCGGCAGACGTGCGCCTCTACGCCGTACATATATATAATAAGGAGAAAGAGGACAAACGACCGAGTCTTGGCTGCAGGTCGTTTGTCCTCTTTCTCCTTTGTGACTATTTGTGTTTACTCTTATTTGTCCTTCAGCAAATCACGTATTTCGGTGAGCAGACGCTCCTCGGCCGACGGCTGTGGCGGTGCCGGCGGAGCGGCGGGAGTCTCCTTAGCCTTGGTGACTTTCTTGGAAAGACGGTTGATGCCTTTGACGAGCATGAAGACGCAGAAGGCGATGATGATGAAGTCGAAGATGGTCTGGAGGAAGTTTCCGTAGTTGACCGTCACCGGATCGAACTTCTCAATGCCCGGCAGCTCGACCTGCGGGAGCTCAAACTTGAGGTCTGTGAACTTGACTCCGCCGATGAGCCAACCGATCGGTGGCATGATGATATCGTTGACAACAGATGTCACAATTTTGCCGAAAGCACCGCCGATGATTACACCGACGGCCATGTCTACGGCATTGCCCTTGACAGCGAACTCTCTGAATTCGTTTAGAAATTTACCCATAGGTTTGAAGTTTTTATATTATTTAATACTGGAATCTGCTGCAAATATAGATTTTTTTTCGTAACTTTGCGGCCGAAAAGAATAAAAATATGCTGAAAAGGCATCATATTTTGGATATTCGTTACTCAAATAGAGGTGTTCTCGGTAGGCTTATTATAATAACTTAGGTATAATAACCCTTTTAAACAATAAAAAGTAATTATGATTAAGATTGGTATTAACGGATTTGGCCGTATCGGCCGTTTCGTTTTCCGCGCAGCTCAGACTCGCGACGACATTCAGGTTGTAGGTATCAATGACCTCTGCCCGGTAGACTACTTGGCTTACATGCTCAAGTATGACACAATGCACGGCGCTTTCGACGGCACTATCGAGGCTGATGTTGAAAACAGCAAGCTGATTGTCAACGGTAAGGAAATCCGCGTTACAGCAGAGCGTAACCCGGCTGACCTGAAGTGGAACGAGGTTGAGGCTGAATATGTAGTTGAGTCAACAGGTCTGTTCCTGACACAGGAGAAGGCTCAGGCTCACATCGAGGCCGGCGCTAAGTATGTAGTTATGTCTGCTCCCTCAAAGGATGCTACTCCTATGTTCGTTTGCGGCGTAAACTTCGACAAGTATGAGAAGGGTACACAGTTTGTTTCAAACGCTTCTTGCACAACAAACTGTCTGGCTCCTATCGCTAAGGTCCTGAACGACAAGTTCGGTATCACCGACGGTCTTATGACGACTGTTCACTCTACAACTGCTACACAGAAGACTGTTGACGGTCCGTCTCTGAAGGACTGGCGTGGTGGTCGTGCCGCTTCCGGCAACATCATCCCCTCTTCAACAGGTGCTGCCAAGGCTGTAGGTAAGGTTATCCCCGAGCTGAACGGCAAGCTGACAGGTATGTCTATGCGCGTTCCGACTCTGGACGTTTCTGTAGTCGACCTGACTGTCAACCTCGCTAAGCCCGCTACATACGCTGAGATTTGCGCAGCTATGAAGGAGGCTTCTGAGGGTGAGCTGAAGGGTGTACTGGGATACACAGAGGACGCTGTCGTTTCTTCTGACTTCCTCGGTGACACACGCACTTCTATCTTCGACGCTAAGGCTGGTATCGCTCTGACTGACACATTCGTAAAGGTTGTGTCTTGGTATGACAACGAGATCGGTTACTCTAACAAGGTGCTCGAGCTCATCGCACACATGAAGAAGGTTAACGGCTAATCATCAAATTAGCAGTATAACAATAAAAAAACAGGCCGTCCAGTATTGCTGGACGGCTTTTTTTTCGTATTTTTGCCAATATCTTTCTTTGATCCGATACAGGGATCCGTTACATATTATGGAGAAAAAGGGCAAGATGATAACAATACTCGGACCCACGGCCAGTGGCAAGACCGCCTTGGCTGCGGCACTCGCGGCACGTGTGGATGGCGAGGTCATCAGCGGCGACTCACGTCAGGTCTATCGCCGGATGGACATCGGAACGGGCAAGGATCTTGACGACTATGTCGTGGACGGCCGGCGGATAGCCTGCCATTTGGTGGATATCGCCGAACCGGGTACACGTTACAATCTCTTCCGCTATCAGCAGGACTTTCGCCGCGCCTACGAAGACATTGTCGGTCGTGGTCGCAGACCGATACTCTGTGGCGGTACGGGGCTTTATATCGAGGCCGTGCTGAAAGGGTATCGGTTGGCCGAAGTTCCGGAGGACAAGGCGTTGCGTGAACGTCTCGAGGGAAAGACGCTCGACGAACTGACCGTCATGCTCGAGGAGCTGAAAAGGCGTAACGGCAGCACGATGCACAATACGACAGACGTCGACACGGCGAAGCGGGCAATCAGGGCCATCGAGATAGAGACATACGTAGAGGAACATCCCGATGCGGGGCATGCCGATATGCCGCCGACAGACTCTATAATAATAGGTGTGGACATTGACCGCGAGGAGCGCCGCCGCCGCATAACGGACCGGTTGCACCGTCGCCTGGAGGAAGGAATGGTCGAAGAGGTTGCCGGACTGTTGGACAGTGGCATCAAGGCCGACGATCTCATATATTACGGTCTGGAGTATAAGTATGTGACGGAATATGTCATCGGTCGGCTGAATCGTGACGAGATGTTCCGACAGCTTGAGATAGCCATCCATCAGTTTGCCAAACGGCAGATGACGTGGTTCCGGGGCATGGAACGTCGCGGGCTGACAATCCACTGGGTGGACGCAATGCAGCCGATGGACCGTAAGATAAAGGAGATATTAAGACTGACCGGGACTCCGGGTATAACAAACGATTAGCATAGAAAATAAACATGGCAGTAGAAATCTCAAGGTGGGGCATACTTTATTGTCCCAAGTCGGGCATAGGCCGCGGACGCAAACAGTGGGACCGGGTGCAGAAGGCGCTCGACGAGCGCGGTGTGCTGTATGATTTCGTGCAGAGCGAAAACACCGATAGTGTGGAGCGGTTGATGCGCATGCTGATAAACAACGGCTACAAGACAATCATCGTGGTCGGTGGAGACTCGGCCTTGAACGACGCTGTCAATTGTCTGATGGATGTCGAACAGCAAGTCCGTGACAGCATCGTGTTCGGCGTGATACCCAACGGCGTGCTCAACGACTTTGCCCGCTTCTGGAACTTCCGTGAGAATGATGTCGCACAGACTGTCGACTGGCTCATCCGCCGACGTGTTCGCAGGATAGATCTGGGCTGTATCCGATATACTAACAAGAAAGGGGAGAAGTGTCACCGCTATTTCCTCAACTGTGTGAATATCGGTCTCATAGCCGACATCATGAACCTGCGCCGTCAGACGCGCAGTCTGCTCGGCTCGAGGACACTCTCGTTTGTTGTGTCGCTACTACTCATGTTCTTCCATCGGCTTGACTACAAGATGGACGTCAAAATCAATTCGGACACCATCCGACGCCGGGTGATGACGATGTGCATCGGCAACGGACCTGGTTACGGCCAGACTCCCAATGCCGTGCCATACAACGGGATGTTGGACGTGTCGGTGGTGTACAACTCAAAGGTGACGCAAGTGCTTGCCGGACTGTGGCTTCTACTGACCGGCCGCTTCCTCAATCATCGAAGCGTCCATCCATACCGTACACGTGAGGTCGTTGTCACAGAAGCACGTCACGCTATGGTTGGAATAGACGGGCGGCTCATCAGTACGCCGGTCGGCAGCTATCGGATAAGCGTGGAAACGGAAATCGTAAACTTCCTGATGCCGGCCTGAACGTTCGGCGCATTGGCTGAACTCAGCATCGGATACATTATTATATAATAAGGAATGTGTCGTCAGGAGATAAGGAATACCTTAATTATATAATTGAGAGAATTTTATAAAACAAATGCCGGAAACAAAAAAACGCACGACATGTACATCGTGAGGCTGTCGGTCTCTTCCGGTGGTGTCGTGCGTTTATCCCATCTCGGAGATGTCGCGTAACATCTTCTCTTCGATGATCTTTATTTTTCTACCGTCAATGACTATGAGATGTTCATGGGCGAATGAGGACAGCGTGCGTATGGCGTTGCTCGTTGTCATGTTGGACATGCTGGCAAGGTCTTCGCGACTGAGATTGACGTTCAATGTAGAGCCGTCTTCGTCGACGCCATATTTATCTATCAGCGAGATGAGAGACTCGGCCAGCCGCCCGCGGATATGCTTCTGGGTCAGACTGACGGTACGCTTGTCTGCCGCTCCGAGCAGTGCCGACAACTCCTTTATGAAGTAGATGGCCAAGCGCGCGTTTTCCTGAATAAGCCGCATGGTGACGTCGATGGGTATCATGCATATCACGGAAGGCTCAAATGCGGCAGCACTGTTGCAATAGTTTTCTCCAGCAAAGGCTGCTCTGTAACCGAAAAAGCCCTTCCGGCTGATGAGACGTATGATCTGATCGCGGCCTCCGATGCCGTCGACATATATCTTGACCTTGCCGCTGATGATGCACATCAAAAATTGCGGAACCTCATTCTCGCAAAATATCACCTCATTCTTGCAGAACGAGCGTATCCTGATGTTGTCTGTGAGAAGCTGTCGTTGCTCGTCGGTCAGCGGCTCCCAAAGTTCTGCCATCGCTTCTGCTATGATTCTTTTGTCAATCTCTTTTCTTAAAACCATTCTCCCTTATACTTGGTCTGTGTCCTATTGCAAAATTACGAAATTCCGTTTAGAAACGATTATAATGACGCCTAAAATTCATCCGCAAGAGTCTAAAATGATTATTTTTATCAAATAATTTCGCTTTTCTTTTGCCGTAAACATGAAATTTGTTAACTTTGGAAATCATTTGTGAAGCCGCTGCAACAGTCGCGGCTGAACTTACCTTAAAGCAAGACCTGTCCGAAACTAATGAATTAAAAACCTTAATATAAGGAACTATGAGTTATTTACGATTTGAGAAGGCTGTGATGACTAACCTTGAAGAGTCTCTGCGTCGTGAATTGCTGCGTACCAATCGCTCGGGCGCATATTCGTGCTCCACGCTTGCGGACTGCAACACACGCAAGTACCACGGCTTGTTGGTCGTCCCCGTTCCTGAACTCGACGATGACAATCACGTGCTGTTGTCGTCGCTTGACGTGACCGTCATCCAGCACGGCGCTGAGTTTAATCTGGGACTTCACAAGTATCAAGGCAACAACTACAGTCCCCGGGGACACAAATACATCCGGGAGTTTGATTGTGACAAAGTGCCGACCACGCTTTATCGTGTGGGTGGCGTGTTACTTAAGAAGGAAGTGGTCTTCCAGCATTATGAGGACCGTATCCTGATACGCTACACACTCGTTGATGCCCATTCGGCAACAACACTCCGTTTCCGTCCTTTCCTTGCTTTCCGCAGCGTCAACCAGCTCACACACGAGAATGGTACGGCCAGCCGTGAGTATCATCTCATCGACAATGGAATCAAGACGCGCATGTATGCCGGTTATCCCGAGCTCTACATGCAGTTCAGCAAGAAGAATGAATTCGTCTTTGACCCCAACTGGTATCGTGGTGTCGAATATCCCAAGGAGCAGGAACGTGGTTACGCTTTCAATGAAGATCTTTATGTCCCCGGCTATTTTGAGATGCCGATAAAGAAAGGAGAAAGCATTGTCTTCGCCGCCTCGACATCCGCCATACGTATCGGCGGCATGAAGACTCTGTTTGAAAAGGAAGTCGAAGACCGCTCTCCGCGTGACAACATGTTCCACTGTCTGGTCAATGCCGCTCATCAGTTCCATCGTCGGGAGAAGAACGACGACCGCTATCTGCTGGCCGGATACCCGTGGTTCAAGAGCCGTGCCCGCGACACATTTGTCTCGCTGCCGGGTCTGACACTGGCGATAGGTGAACAGGACTACTTCGAACTCGTCATGAAGACGGCGGCCAAAGGTTTGCGTGAATTCATGGCCGGCAAACCAGTCACCATCCATACTTATGATATAGAACAGCCCGACGTACTTCTTTGGGCCGTATGGGCGATACAGCAGTATGCCAAAGATGCCGGCAACGCCAAGTGTATTGAGATGTACGGCAAACTGATCAAGGAGATAGTGATGTTCATCATTGACGGCGGTCATCCCAATCTGCGCCTTGACGACAACGGTCTGCTCTACACGGAAGGCCGCGACCGTGCCGTTACGTGGATGAACTCGACAGCCAACGGCCGTCCCGTCGTTCCCCGCACGGGATATATTGTGGAATTCAATGCACTGTGGTATAACGCTCTGAAGTTCTGCTCCGCATTGGCAGCGGAAGGCGGCAACACGGGATATGTGGAGAGCCTCGAAGCTCGCGCCGCACTCTGCAAAGAATCGTTTGTGGCCACTTTCCTCAACGAATACGGCTATCTGCTCGACTATGTCGACGGTAACATGATGGATTGGAGTGTCCGTCCGAACATGATTTTTGCCGTTGCGTTCGACTATTCGCCCCTCAATCAGGAACAAAAGAAGAGCGTACTGGATGTCTGCACACGCGAGTTGCTCACACCCAAGGGTCTGCGCTCGCTGTCGCCGAAGAGCGGCGGCTACAATCCGATGTTTGTCGGAACACAGACCCAGCGCGACTACGCCTACCATCAAGGCACCGCTTGGCCTTGGCTCGGAGGCTTCTATATGGAGGCTTGCCTCAAACTGTACAAGCGCACACGTCTCCGCTTCATCGAACGACAGATGGTCGGTTATGAAGACGAGATGAATTATCATGCTCTTGGTACCATTTCCGAACTCTTCGACGGCAATCCTCCGTTCCACGGACGTGGAGGAATGTCGTTCGCAATGAACGTTGCGGAAATTCTGCGCACGCTTAAGTTACTGGAGAAATATACTTATCAGAAATAAACAGGAGGAGGACGAAGACTATGAAAGTACTAATGTTTGGCTGGGAGTATCCTCCTCACGTATATGGTGGACTGGCTACCGCTAACTATGGAATAACAGAAGGTCTCCACGCACAGGGCGACCTTGACATCACGTTGTGTCTTCCCAAACCTTGGGGAGACGAGGACCGGCGTGCCGCCAACATTGTGGCAATGAACTCAGTGCCCATCGCATGGCGTGACGTAGACTACGAATATGTGAAGAACCGCGTGGGCCACGTCATGGTCCCCGACTATTATTACCGTCTGCGTGACCACATCTACGCCGACTTCAACTACATGAACGTCAACGATCTCGGTTGCATGGAGTTTGCCGGAGGCTATCCGTCCAATCTTCACGAGGAGATAAACAACTACTCGATCATTGCCGGTGTCGTCGCACGGACGGAGCAGTTTGACATCATCCACGCCCACGACTGGCTCACCTATCCTGCCGGCATCCACGCCAAGCAGGTCAGCGGCCGGCCGCTCTGCATCCACGTCCACGCAACGGACTTCGACCGCAGCCGCGGCAAGGTCAATCCGACAGTCTATTCGATAGAGAAGAACGGCATGGACTGGGCCGACTGCATCATGTGTGTGAGCGAACTCACACGCCAGACCGTCATCAACCAGTATCATCAGGACCCCGCGAAGTGCTTCACGGTACATAATGCCGTCTATCCGCTTAAGCCCGAATACGCCGAGATACCCCGTCCGGACCACACCGACAGGGACAAGATCGTGACCTTCCTCGGCCGAATCACCATGCAGAAAGGTCCCGAATATTTTGTCGAGGCAGCCAACATGGTGCTCCACCGCACCCGCAACGTGCGTTTCTGTATGGCCGGCTCGGGAGATATGATGAACGCCATGATACACTTGGCTGCCGAGCGCGGCATCGCCGACCGTTTCCACTTCCCCGGCTTCATGCGCGGCAAGCAAGTCTACGAGTGCCTCAAGGACTCCGACGTCTATGTCATGCCGTCCGTGAGCGAGCCGTTCGGCATATCGCCGTTGGAAGCCATGCAGTGCGGGACACCGTCCATCATATCCAAGCAGAGCGGTTGCGCCGAGATTCTGACCAACTGTATCAAGGTCGACTATTGGGACATCCACGCCCTTGCCGACGCCATCTATTCCATCTGCGCCAACGACAGCCTCTTCCACTATCTGCAGGATGAAGGCAAGCGCGAGGTGGACCAGATCACATGGGAGAAGGTCGGTCTCTGGATACGCGAACTCTATGAGCGCACTCTCGGCATGAGATAGCGACGGGAACCGCGGCGTGCATCATGCCGTCCGGTCTCATATTGGCCAAACAGTCTAATAAGAACAAAAAAACAAAACGACAATGAAAACAATATGCTTATATTTTGAGATACACCAGATAATCCATCTCAAGAGATACCGTTTCTTTGACATCGGTACAGACCATTACTATTATGATGACTACGAGAACGAGCGTAGCATCAGCGACATAGCCGAGCGTTCGTACATGCCGGCCCTCAACACCCTGTTGGACATGATTCGGGATAACGGCAAATACTTCAAGGTGGCCTTCTCGCTCTCCGGAACCGGCATCGAGCAACTTGAGTTGCACGCTCCCCAAGTGCTTGACAAACTTCAGGAACTCAACGAGACCGGATGTGTGGAGTTTCTCGCCGAGCCATACTCCCACGGCCTGTCCTCACTGGCAAACGAGGAAACCTTTGCCCTCGACGTCAAGAAGCAATGCGCAAAGATTGAAGAATACTTCGGCAAGAAGCCGACCGTCCTGCGCAACTCATCGCTCATCTACAGCGACGACATCGGCGGTCAGGTAGCGGCAATGGGATTCAAGGGCATGCTCACCGAGGGAGCAAAACACGTCCTCGGCTGGAAGTCTCCCCACTATGTCTACAACTGCAACATCGCGCCCAACCTCAAGCTCCTTCTCCGCGATGTAGAGTTGAGCGACGACATCTCTTTGCGATTCGCCAACAGCGACTGGGCCGGCTATCCGCTCTTTGCCGACACTTATATCAACACTATCGCTTCGCTGCCGCAGGAGGAACAGATCATCAACATCTTCATGGAACTGTCGGCCTTGGGTATAGCCCAGCCGCTCTCGTCCAACATCCTCGAGTTCCTCCGCGCCCTTCCGACTTGCGCCAAGGACAAGGGTATCACCTTCGCGACACCCACCGAAATCTGCAAGATGACCAAGAGTGTCGGCAGTCTTGACGTGCCCGACACACTGTCGTGGGTGGACGAGGAGCGTGACGTCAGCTGCTGGTTGGGCAACGCCATGCAGCGTGAGGCTTTCAACAAACTGTATAGTGTGGCTGACCGCGTGCGTATAGCCAACGATCCGCGCATCAATCAGGATTGGGACTATCTGCAGGCAAGCAACAACTTCCGCTTCATGACCACCAAACCCTCCAACGTCGGTCTCGACCGCGGCATATATAGCGATCCTTTTGATGCCTTCACCAACTACATGAACATTCTCGGTGACTTCATCAACCGCGTCAACAGCCTCTATCCCGATGACATCGACAACGATGAGCTGAACAGTCTGCTCACCACCATCAAGAATCAGGGTGATGAGATCGAGATGAAGGACAAGGAAATCATACGTCTGAAGACCAAGCTCGAGAAGCTGGAAGCTGCCGACGAAAAGTCAAAGGCTACGGCTAAAAAGTCTGCCGCAAAGAAGCCTGCAGTCAAGAAGCCTGCCGCCAAGAAAGCAGTTAAGGAAGAGGCAAAGGACTGATAACAGAGAGCAGAAGACAAAGTATGGTATCTGACGTTCTGCGGAACGGCATATAGCATACATCGGAATGACATGACGACAGCCGTCGCAACGATATTGTTGTGGCGGCTGTTTTTTTATCCGATATTTTGGGTCCGAAAATATGTTGGTCGTATTCTGTTTAGAGAGCGGATATGTCAGAAAAAGATTGTTAAAATTAACAATTCACAACGCGCGAAAATTTGTATAAAAACGTTGTAATCCGGTCGGAAAATCGATTTCATCGTTCAAAATCTCGCCGTCGGCCGAGCCATAAGGGCCCCGTTGGTCCGCAAAAGCATGCTTGTTGTCATGCAACGGCGCCGCCGTCGTGACGCAACGGGGGCCCCGTTGCAATGCCGTAGGGGCCTTACGGCAAGGAAAAAACGCCGAAAATGTTGCACACTTTGGTAAAAACGGTCGTAACACGTTGGCCGTCAGGGAGAAAAAGATGCATGCGCAAAACTCGCATATTTGAGGCCGAGGGAGAACTTCGCGGAAAATCCGTGTTAAAATGAAGGGTGTTTGTAAGAAATATTCCGAATGTTAAAGCGGCGAAAATGTTCTGCCGTTCCGTGACTTTTCGTATCAAGGGGAATGTCATGATAAGTGTGAAAAATGCCTTTTGAAACGAAGAGAAATTTCCTCGTGGCTTGTTTTGAGCATATTTGCAAACACAACTAAACGCAAATTGTTATGAAAGAGAAAAATTTTATTGTCTGTGTTGCAAATCTTTTGGATTGTCCAGGCAGGACGGTCGGAGGTGGTCCCTGCGTCAGACGTTTGCGGAACGGTTACGGATAGCGTTAGGGAAGAGATGCTGCCCTACGAGCAGGGCGTAGGACTGTGGCCTGTTCTACTTTTATTCCTTTTTATTCTGCTTTTACATAGATTTTGTGTACTTTTGTAGAAACGTCGATGTTATCGAAAGTTTGACAAAAAGGTTGATATGCCTGAAGTCTTCAAAGCCGCTGTTGATAAGTGAATGACTGATGAATAACCCCGTATAAACGAATGAACCATGACAGATATAATGAATAATAAGTTTTATGAAGCTCTTTACGCCGACATCAAAAGTGTGCTGATCTCGGCCAGAACAACCTCCGTTGTTGCCGTCAACACCGCAATGGTCAAGGCTTACTGGGGTGTTGGCAAACTTATAGTCGACGCACAGGGTGGCGAACATAAGGCTGCCTATGGAGAAAATCTCCTTAATGAGCTGTCCGTGCGTTTGACGGCTGAATTCGGCAAAGGCTTTGATGCGTCAAATCTCCGCAGAATGAGGCAGTTTTATCTCTCATTTCCAATTTGTGACACAGTGTGCCACAAATTGAGCTGGTCACATATCCGCCATCTTATCAAAGTGTCCTCACCCCAAGCCCGCGCTTATTATGCCGAGGAAGCGGCAAAGGGATGCTGGAGTGTCAGGGAACTTGAGCGTCAGATTGCCACTCAGCACTACGAGAGACTGCTTTCTACGCATCGCGACCATGAAGAAACCAGAAAATTGCTGAAAGCCAATCAGCCGGTGAAACCGGATAAATATGATCCGATGGCTTTGATTCATGACCCGTTCATTCCATCAAGAAAATATTGATTCGGGACAGAAGCGTCGCATCTCCTATCTTGAATCTATAATTTGAATCTATATTCCATCAAAGGACGATATTTCCTCTTTCTTTTTCGGCTTTTACATAGATTTTGTGTACTTTTGCAAGAATACTATATCAATCAGACTTTGACATGATAAAGCGACTGAACATACTGCTACTAACCTTACTGACTGTTACCGCGATATTGGCGCAGCCCTACTGCGACGTGCGGCGTTTCACGCTGCGTGACGGACTTGCCGCAAGTTCCATCTCCCGTTTTGACCAGACGCCGGACGGGCTGATGTGGTGCTCGACGTGGAACGGCCTGTGCTGTTATGACGGCTATCGCTTTGCCACTTTCCGCAACCAGCCCGGAGTGAACGAGGTTCTCACGACCAACCGCATCTTTCTCATCCGCCCCAGTATCACGGGCGACATCTGGTGTTGCACCTACGACCGTCACATATATCTCTTTGACACACGCACCTGCCGTTTTGTCAATGTCAGTGAGATGATACGCCGCCAATTTGGCGAGACCGTAGTTGGGCGCGGTATCTACTCGCTGGCCAACGGCAAGACGTGGATTGTCAGCAGCAAGGGTGGGGCAAACTTCCGCATCGACGATGTCGGCGTGAAAGACGGCCGTGGGATAGAGATGTTTTCCAAGGAAGCAGGCAATCTGCGCAGCAATAATCTGAAGAAGATCGAACTTGACGCCGATGGCCGTGAGTGGGTCTTTGACGACCGCGGCGTGTTCATAGCCGACGGCAGTCTGCGGAGCGACATCCCCTTTGAATATTTCGGTCAGCTGGATCGTACCGTACTGCTCGCCTCGCCTGACGGCCGCGTCTACACCTGTGCCCGTGGCGCCAGGACGCTGCGCCAGTTGGCGATGCCGTCGGGTGTGCGCAGCATCAGCGACATCACTCCGTTGGATTCGTCATCTGTTCTGCTCGCCACCGACGTTGGGGTGGTGGCTGTCAGAATCGCCGGCGGCCGGATGACGACAAAGACATGGCCGATGGCCGTGCCCGGCGAATCGTCATCGGACGTGCGTGAGGTCTACGCCGACAGCCGTCGACGGATATGGGCTTTCACCGACGGAGAGGGCATCGTCATGACAGACACGAAGACCGGAGAGACACGGAGGCTCATGGCGCGGGCGTTAAACGCGATGTTGGCAACCACGAGTGACCGTCCATTCTTTCTTGAGGACAGATATGGGACGGTCTGGACAGTTCCGACCGGTGGCACGTTCAGCTATTATGACGAAACGGCCATGCGGCTCGTGCCGTATGTCCTCAAGTCGCAGGACGGCATGGGTGTCGTCCAGTCGACGATGAACAAGTGTTTCATCGACGCGGAGCGGAATCTGTGGTTTACGGGCATGCGCGATGCAACCATCGTCAACTTCAAGTATCACTACTTCCGCAACATCACCGTGGCGCCGCAGGAGGATGTCCGCTCGTTGCTCGTCGACCGTCACGGACGCACGTGGGCGGGAACCTACAACGGCCGTTTAGCCGTCTACGAAGGTGACCGCCTCGTCGGATATGTCAACAAGGAGGGACGTCTGCAGATGGAACCGACCGCTTTTGCCAACCGTATCTATGCCCTGCGTGAAGACGCTCGCGGGCGTGTCTGGGTGGGAACGAAGGGTGAGGGACTATTTGTCATCGGGCCCGAGGGCGGCGTGACACATTATGTCAACAATCCCGCCGACAGCTATTCGCTCAGTCACGACGACATCTACGACATTGACATCGACCGACGTGGCCGAATGTGGGTGGCCACGTTTGAGGGCGGCATCAATCTTGTCGACGAGCGCCGGGACGGCAAAATCCGTTTCATCAACCGTCGCAACGAGATGAAGCAGTATCCCGACAGTCTTTATTTCGGAAAGATACGCCGTATCACGCACGACAACCGGGGCTCGATCATCCTGTCTACGAGTAGCGGTCTGATCACTTTCTCCGACGATTTCGCTTCTCCGGACAAGATTCGTTTCCACACGTCCGTCCATGTGGTCGGTGACACGGCGAGCCTCATGGCCACCGATGTGCAGCAGACGCTCGTGACGCGCAGCGGCCGGATCATGGTGGCCACGATGGGCGGTGGAGTTCAGGAGCTGGTCTCCGACCGTGTCAGTGAGGACAACCTGCGTTTCCGCAACCTCACGAAAGTGCGTCCGGACGAGAGCATCGTCCAGTCGGTGACGGAGGACAACCGGGGCAATATATGGATTATCCGTGAGAGCAGCCTCGAACAGTATAATCTCGAGACGGGCGCATTGTTGCAATATGGTCCCGGAAATATCGGCTATGATGTCGAGATGTCGGAAGCAAAAGCTGTCCACAATCCCGTGACGGACGAAATCTCGGTGGCTGTCTACGGCGGATTCATCACTTTCCGTCCGGCCAATCTGAAGAAGAGCGACATCCGGCCGAACATTGTCTTCACCGGCGTGCTCTATCAGGGGGACAACGAGATGGAACCGTTGCTCAACAAGGCGGTCCTCGATGTGCCTTCGGACCGGCGCAATCTTACGGTCTATTTTGCCGCATTGGAGTATTCGGACAAATATCTGGTGAAGTATGCCTACAAGCTGGATGGCGTCGACGACAAGTGGAACTATGTCGGTGCGGCCAACAGCGCCTCGTTCAACTATCTCCCCGCCGGCCGCTACAAACTGCTTGTGAAGAGTACCAACTGCGACGGAGTGTGGTTGGACAATGTCGCCGAACTTGAGATTTACGCACATCCGACATTCTGGGAGACCGGTTGGGCGTGGTTGCTTTATGCCATGCTTTTTGTCGGCATGATCTGTCTGGCCATCTATATATACAATCTACGCAGTCGGGCGGCTATGGAGCGCGAAATGAGCGAACTGAAGACCAAGTTCTTCACCGAGATCAGCCACAACCTGCGCACGCCGCTGACTCTCATTGGAGCGCCTGTCAGCGAAGTGCTCAACAGCGTCGGACTGACCGATTCGGCCCGCCGCCATCTCGAAATGGTACAGCGCAATGCTTCCCGAATGCTCGAACTTGTCAACAAGATGCTCCGTTACAGTATGGACAAAGGGGTCTATATCAGTGATGACCACGTCGTCCCGGCATCGGAGGTGAAAACCGTTACTCCCGAGACATCGTCTGTTGCGCCGGAAATGTCTTCCGTCGTGCCGGAAACACCCGGCGGTACGGTTCGGGGGAAGCGTGAGCATATCCTCGTCGTGGAGGACAATGGCGATGTGCGCGACCTCCTCGTCAGCATCCTGCAAAACGACTATACGGTCGTGGAGGCCGAAAACGGACAGCGCGGACTGGAGATTGCGGAGACGGAGATGCCTGACTTCATCATTACAGACGTCATGATGCCTGTAATGGACGGCTTGTCGATGGTCCATCGCATCAAGCAGAACAAGGATATCTGTCACATCCCAATCATCGTGCTCTCGGCCAAAGCATCTCTTCAGGACCGCCTCGACGGTCTGCGCGAGGGCATCGACGACTATATCACGAAGCCGTTTAGTGCGACCTATCTCAAGTCGCGGGTGAGCAACATCATCCGCCAACGCCATCTTCTACAGCAGGCATATCTCGAACAGATAAAGCCGGAGGACCGGAAGACATACAGTCTGGAGGCGCCGCAGATTGTAGATGCTGACAACGAGATGATGAAACAGTTGCTCGGATATCTTGAGGAGCATCTCAGCGACACGTCGTTGAAAATAGAGGATCTCGCCGATGCCGTCAATTTGGGCCGCTCCGTGTTCTACGGGAAGATTAAGAGCATCGTTGGCATGACGCCGGTCGACTTCGTCCGACATATACGGATGCAACGGGCGGAGCAACTCATCGCCGGAAGCAACTATACTTTCTCGCAGATTGCATATATGGTGGGCTTCTCCGATCCCAAGTATTTCGGCAAATGCTTCAAGAAAGAGACGGGCATGACGCCGTCGGAATACAGGGAGAAGGCCAACTGATCGGTTCCTCCGGCTTGTAAATCCATTCGGTATAAACAATAAAAAGACGCGGAGACACATGGGATTTTCGTTTTCCCAGATGTCTCCGCGTCTTTATTGTCTTTTCCGGACGTTGGCCTCTCGTCAGGCGATTGTCCTTATTTGATTCTCACGTTTGTCGTCTTCAGGTTCTGAGCCGCACTGGAGTTGCCGACCATAACCTCATATTTCCCAGGAACGACGCGCATCGTGTTGGTCTTCACGTCCCAGCCCTCGAAATTCTCGCGGGGCAGGTCGATGGTAACGGTGCTGCTCTCGCCGGCTTTCAGCGCCACACGCTTATAGGCGCGGAGTGTCTTCAGCGGGCCTTCGGTGTCGGCCGTGTTGCGGATGTAGACCTGCACGACCTCCTCGCCGTCGCGCTTTCCGCTGTTGGTCACGGCGACGGTCAGCGTGCCCTTCTTTGCGTCATACTTTGGAGCGCCGAAGTTGAACGTCGTGTAGCTCAGACCGTGGCCGAAGGGGAAGGCCGCCTCGCCGGTGAAGTAGCGGTAGGTGCGTCCGGTCATGCGGTAATCCTCGAAGTCCGGCAGCTGGTCGGAGTTCTTATAGAACGTCACGGGCAGTTTGCCGCTCGGGTTGTAGTCGCCGAAAAGGATGTCAGCCACGGCCGTACCACCCTGTTCGCCGCCATACCATGCCTGAAGGATGGCGTCGCACGTAGCTGTTTCAGGTTCCAGTCCCATCGCACCGCCGGAGCAGCAGACGAAGATGACCTTCTTGCCGGCCTCGCGGAGCATGGCGAGCATGTCGCGCTGAACCTGCGGCAGTTCGATGTTGAGGCGGTCGCCGCCGCGGAATCCCGGTTCGTCGACCTTCATTTCCTCGCCTTCGAGGCGCGGTGAGATACCGCCGACGAATATCACGGTCTTGGCGTCGCCCACTTCGGCCAGCAACTGTTCGCGGGAGGGTGTGGCTTTTCTCGTCAGGTCAAACTGCATGGCTGCCATGTTGTCCTCCTGAACGTAGTCAATCTGGATGGTGTAGGTCTCGCCGGCCTTGAACTTGCGCTTCACCTGCTGATAGTCGATGCGGTGGCGCGACTTCCACTTGTTGATGACCGTGTCGCCGTTGAGGATGACGCGGGCCTTGTCGTCACAACCGATGGACAGCGTCAGCGTCTCGTCCTCGGCGGGAGTGAACGTACCCTCATATCTGGCCGAGAAATGTTCGAGATTGACACCCGGCGCGAATACCGTCGCACCGCCGTTGCTCAGATTGATAGGCTCGCGTATATAATCCGTGGCCGCCGGCTCGCCGCTCATTGTCTCGTTGTTCCAGTAGGTCGCCTTCATACCTTTCTGACCGTCCGGGCTCACCATCATGTCATAGCGGCTGTCGTCCACCTCGTTGCGGGTCAGGCCGCATCCGGGAATATAGCGGACGTTGCCGATCTTGTCGCGGATGCCCTGCAGGATGGTTACCGTGTGTGTCGGATAACCGCTGTAGTTTCCCCACATCATGGTGGAGTCGCTGGCGTTGGGGCCCATGACGACGATGTCCTTTGCCTCCTCGCGGCTCAGCGGCAGGACGTCACTGCGGTTCTGAAGCAGCACGGTTCCCTTGCGGGCCATGTCGAGAGCCATCTTCTTGTGTGCGTCACAGGCCACGATTGATTCCGGAATCTTTGTCCATTCGACGAGCTCGTCAGGATCGAAGTCGCCGAGTTCGAAGCGCGCCTTGAGCAGACGGCGTACGCAGATGTCGATGTCGGCCTCGCTGACGTCGCCGGCCTTTACCGCGTCAGGCAGACGGTTGTAGTTGGCACCGCACTCCACGTCAGTGCCGGAAAGCACGGCCTTGGCCGATGCCGACGCAGCGTCCTTAGAAACCTCGTGCTTGCCTTTCTGCCAGAAGTCGCCGATGGCACCGCAGTCGCTCACAATCATTCCCTTGAAGCCCCATTCGTCGCGCAGAATCTGCTGCTCGTAGCGTGTGTTTCCGCAACACGGCTCGCCGTCGATGCGCTGATAGGCGCACATGACTTCGGCCACGTTGCCTTTCTGAACGAGCGCCTTGAACGCCGGAAGATAGGTCTCCCAGAGGTCGCGTGCCGGCAGGTTCTCGATGTTGAACGAATGGCGGTTCCACTCCGGACCGCTATGCACGGCGAAGTGTTTCGCACAGGCCAGCAGTTTCCTGTATTTGCTGTCCTCCGGTCCCTGAAGACCGCGCACGACGGCCAATCCCATGCGCTCCGTCAGATAGGGATCCTCACCGTAGGTCTCTTGTCCGCGTCCCCAGCGCGGGTCGCGGAAGATATTGATGTTGGGCGTCCAAAACGACAGACTCTGATACTTCTTGATTTTGCCGCTCTGTTTGGCCTGCCGTGCCTTTACGCGGGCCTCGTCGCTCACGGCCGTGAAGACCTTTTCCAGCAGAGCGTCATCCCATGACGCCGCCATGCACATCGTGATGGGGAACACCGTGGCGAAACCATTGCGGCCGACGCCGTGAAGCGCCTCGTTCCACCAGTCGAACTGCGGTATGCCGAGCCGCGTGATGGCCGGCGAACCGTTCATCATCAGCCGGGTCTTCTCCTTCAGCGTCAACCGTCCCAGCAGGTCTTCGGCGCGCTGTTCGGCCGTGAGACTCGCGTCCTGATAGGGTAGCGTCTGGCTCATGGCCGGCATTGCGCACGCCATCAGAAGCGAGATGATAATCTTTCGTTTCTTCATTTGTTCCGTTTTGTAGGTTTGGTTATTGATTAGTGTTATTTCGTTTGTAGTCGTATTTACGGGTGACGTTTTCTCTCAGTGCAGTTGTCTAACCACCAATGGTGTTGCAGAACACCTGAAATGTCGTTTTTTTGTAGGGTCGCGACCTGTCGCGACCGCCTCTGTGCCACATAGCCAATATTCGAATAGTGCCATGTATATACGCCAACCGGATGAGGTGAAACTGTTGCTAAGGAGGCGGTCGCGACCCGTCGCGACCCTACATTGGTGCGGCGATAGGTCGCGCTCTCCTCGGTGTCACAAAAAAGTGAGGAGACCGCAGTGTAATCAGAATCTTACGCCGCAGTCTCCTCATTTACCTGTCTTTAATATCAACGTCCTCAGTCGTGGACTGTTGTATATTATAATATAATAAGGTGTATCTTATTTTACGACAACCTTCTTGCCGTTCTTCACAACGATGCCTTTGAAGCTGTCGTTAACCTTCTGGCCAGCGAGGTTGTAAGCGGGAGCGTCAGCTGCAGCCTTCTCTGCAACGGCGCTGCTGATGCCGGAACCTGTGCCACCCTTGTACCAACGCGGGTCACCCACCTTAGTGTCAATCTTCAGAGTGAAGTCGCCGTTGTCCGGATCAGTGAAGATGTCGGTAGAACTCTGCTCTCCTGCGGGGAGGTCTTTGATGTCGTTAGCGCTGTAAACGCAGTCAGAAGTGCGGAGGCAGTTTGTGAACGTCATTGTTCCTGCTGCGCGAGCGCCTCGTGCTGTTTCTACGTATGTCTTACCGAGGATGACGTTTGTCATCGTAAGGTTTGTGTTCTGTTTGTTGGCGTCCATGAAATAACGGCCGTCAGCCACATTGTTGTAGAATGTACAGTCAGAAATGAACACGCCGTTAGCGATGGGAGCCTTTGAAGCCTCGATGAAGCTGCGCTGTGACTTATTGAACGTAGAGTTCTTGATGTCGAGTTTGCCGATGGTAGTGGTATTTGTACCGAAATAGAATACGGAGTAACCGTTGGCGTTTGACATATCGGTCATGATGCAGTTGTCGACAATGATATTATCAATCTTGATGGCCTCAGTACCCTGGGTACGGATAAGCGAACGCTCCATGCCGTTGATTTCAATGCCTTTCAGCGACAGCTCGCCAACAGTGGCCGGTTTGCTCTGGTTGATGAAATACTGGCATCCTCCGTCAGCAATCTTAACGTTTTCGAAGCGGATGAAATCGTGAGTGCCTTCGAGGTTGAAGCTCTTCAGGAAATTGAGCGTCGGTTTCTCGCCCTCGCCCTTGATTGACAGGGAGAAACCTTCGGGCAGACTGACTCCGGTCTTCTCGCCGGTATCGCTCAAGCCATAGACATCAATGGTGCCCTTTGTTCCGGGGATGATGATTTCAGCGCTTGTTCCGCCGGCATTTTCAGCTACGATGTTGATGATTTCCTGAGTCAGAGCCACGTCAGCGTCGGTGAGGGTGTACTGATAGTCCTGTGCGTTGACACCAACCACGCAAAGCGCTGTGGCAACTAAAGTAAAAATTTTCTTCATAAGTTTTTAATGATTTTGTTTGTAATTAATAGTATGTTGTTTTGTTTCCTTCGTGTCTTATTATTTCACTGCAAAGATAGCGAAAAACATTTATACACGTATCCTTTTGCTGGCTAAAAAGTAGTAATTTTTGGCAAACAATAGAGTAAAATCAGAGTTTTCGCCAGCTTTTCGCTTTTTGACAGGGATAAAATATTGCAATCTTGTAGTTGCAGCTCGTCCGATTCCTATAATGAAACGCAAAGCCCGCAAAGCCGCAAAGGGCTGAAAGCGAAAGTCATTGGATATCCCACCCGGCGTCTTTGCGTCTTTGCGACCTTTGCATTTCCGTTTCGGTAGCAACGCCTGTTTAAGACTTGTTTGCAATTCCGAAAAAACTTTACTTTAACAATGGTTAAACGCAACTCAACTTTTGATTTCCGAATTACGGCTCAAAAAAGCGTTGTTTTCGCTCAATTTGGAGACGTTGACAGTCAGGGAGTTACGATTGTGAGCTTTTTATGACAAAGCCGTAAGGGCCTCCCGGGGTTGCAACGGGGCGCTCGTTGCATCGCGACGGGGCTGCCGTTGGAGTGCGAAAGCAGCCCCGTTGTGACCCCGGGAGGCCCTTACGGCAAGACCGCGACATTTTTTCGGACGAAAAAAGAGCGGGAAATGACTCGATGTCCGCTTTTGTTTCGGAATAAAATAATGTTAAATTTGCAGAATTGCGCGGACGAATTAACGTCTTTTTGCGCTCTTCCTGGTTAAGAGGGCGTATCAAAATGGCCACATGATGCTTGGTAGGGACATATTTTTCGCTACGCTCAACAACTCGTCTTGTATTTGTCCGCCTGTAACGTGTTGATATTCAATGGTCGTTTGGCGGACAAATACAAGACGAGTTGTTGAGCGTAGCGAAAAATATGTCCCTACAATCTGCTTCCCCCGCATTTTGATACATCCTCTTGTGCAAAACCGAGTTTACTCGTTTTTGAAGCGTCGGAGTGGTGCGCTTCGGGGTGTAATTTTTAGCAGACAATAGAGTAAAATCAGAGTTTTTGCCAATTTTCTGGTCAGAAGGATAGTTGTTTTACGATATTTTACATTATATTTGCAAAACCAAATAACGAGATACTATTAACAATAACAACAAACTAAAACAAAATTTTTTATGTCTGAACAAATTAAGCGTATCAGAACGACGCTATTGCTGGCTCTTCTGCTCATTGCGGGAGGAGTCTCGGCACAGACTGTAAAAGTCACCGTGAAAGACTCCAACGGTGAACCAGTCATTGGAGCAAGCGTGATCGAGAAAGGAACGCGTAATGGTGGTGTTACGGATTTTGACGGTAATATCAACGTCAAGATGCAGGGCAAGCATCCGCTTGTCATTTCGTACATCGGTATGAAGAGCAAGACCGTCGACCCGAAGGGCAAGACCACTCTCAACGTTACGCTGGAAGATGATGCCGCGACACTCAATGACGTGGTGGTCATCGGTTACGGTACGGTAAAGAAGAAGGATCTGACCGGCGCCGTTACGTCTGTAAGTGCCAAGCAGATAGAGAACATCCCTGTAAGCAATGTAGGTGAAGCTCTGACCGGTAAGATGGCCGGTGTGAACATCACAACCACGGAAGGTTCACCTGATGCCGACATAAAGATACGTGTCCGCGGAGGTGGTTCGTTGTCACAGGACAACTCACCTCTTTATATAGTCGATGGTTTCCCGGTTTCGAGTATCAGCGATATTGCTCCGAGCGAAATCCAGAGCATCGATGTCCTGAAGGACGCCTCTTCTACGGCTATTTATGGTGCGCGCGGTGCCAACGGTGTAATCATCGTGACGACAAAGAGCGGTAAGGAAGGCAAGACACAGGTGAACTTCAATGCCTCTATGGGATGGAAAAAAGTCACAAAAGCCGTCAAGACATTGTCTCCCTACGAGTTCGCTATGTATCAGTATGAGCTGGATCAGGCTGGTGCAGCATACGGTAACTTCAACGACCTCGATATATGGAAGTCAATCGACGGCAACGACTATCAGGACATCATCTTCGGTCGTACCGGCGTGCAGCATCAGTATAATGCAAGTGTGAGCGGCGGTTCGAAGGATGTGAAGTATAACATCGGTTTCTCTCATATTGACGAAGAGAGCATCATGATGGGCTCCGGATATTCAAAGAACAATGTCAATGCGAAACTTAACGTCAATCTCAACAAGTGGCTGTCACTCGACTTCAACGGTCGTATGGCATTCACGAAACTTGACGGTCTGAGTGGCGGTGCCGATACTAACGAAAGCAACGCCGCTAATAGTATCGTGGCAAATACCGTGGCATATGCACCGGTAGAGCAGCTCACATCAAATGACGAGGATGAGGAAGAGAACAGCACGACGACGCGAAGAACACCGTTGCAGCGCATCACTTCTACATATAAGTATCAAGAGCGTTTTCAGCAAAATTACAATCTGGGCCTGAACTGGAAGCCGATAAAGCATTTCACATTCCGCAGTGAGTTCGGTTACGGATGGAGATATAATGATACGGATCAGGTGTGGGCATCGGAGGCTGTGACCAATTCCAAGTATGGTTACAACGGTATGCCTCAGGCTGTCTTCTCCCGCGTGGAGCAGAAAGACTGGAGAAACGCCAATACCGTCACCTATGACAACAACAAACTCTGGAAAGGACGCGCTCATCTGACAGCCCTGCTGGGTCAGGAGTGGACAAGCGTGCAGAAGCAGACACGCACCAATACCTCTGTGGCCTATCCTACAACATTCACCATTGACGAAGTCTTGGCAAATGCCGCTGCAGGTATAGCTCTTCCCAACGAATCGGACATCGCTGCGGATGAGAACATCCTCTCGTATTTCGGACGTGTCAACTATATTCTTGATGATAAATACTATCTGACGTTTACCATGCGTGCAGACGGTTCCAGCAAGTTTGGCAAGGACCACCGTTGGGGCATTTTCCCGTCATTGGCTTTGGCATGGCGTATATCAGACGAAAAGTTCATGAAGGGTGCGGAGAAGTGGCTTTCAAATCTTAAGCTGCGTCTCAGCTTCGGTACCGCTGGTAACAACCGTATTAATTCCGGTCTTATCGAAACCCTCTATTCGATGGCTTCAAACACGAGCAAGGCACCTTTCTTCAACGAGGAGCGCGCCTCAATGCTCGAACACGGTTCGTCACTCTATAATCCCGACCTGAAGTGGGAGACAACCATTACACGTAACATCGGTATTGACTATGGTTTCTTCAACGGACGCATCAACGGTACACTCGAACTCTATTGGAACACAACCAAGGACCTGCTTATGGCATCAGTCGTGCCGAGCAACTCCGGTTATACATCGCAGTATCAGAACTTCGGTAAGACCTCCAACAAGGGTGTGGAACTCTCATTGAATGCAGCTATCATCAACAAGAAGAAGTTCGGGCTGAACTTCAACTTCAATATTGCATACAACAAGAACAGCATCGACGAGCTGGCAATGGATAATCCTTGGCAGAGCAGCAACTGGAGCGGCAGCACAATCGCCAAGTATGAGGACTTCCGCATAGAGGAAGGCGGCCGTCTCGGAGAACTTTGGGGTTATAAGACAAACGGTTTCTTCACCGTATATGACCCTGTCAGCAATCCTGGCGGACAGCTCGTTTTGGACGGAACGACATGGAAACTGCGTGACGGTATCAACGATAAGAGCAGCTCGTTTACCGGTGGTGCCGTTTATCCCGGTGCTCTGAGGCTTCAGGTCGACGAGAATGGTGATCCTATCAAACAGCGTCTTGGAAATACCGTTCCGACCACAACTGGTGGATTCGGTATTGACGGTCGCGTAGGCAACTTTGACTTCAATGTGTTCTTCAATTACTCATTAGGCAACAAGATTGTCAACGGAACCAAGTTGGCCAACTCATTCTATCATGGTTCACAAAAGTATTACAACACTGTGGAAGACTTCGCTCTGGGTTCACGTTATACATGGATAGATCCCGTGACAGGAATGAACCTTGTGAGAAACCTCTCGACGAGCACGCTTGATTACTATGGAGGCACGGAAGGTGTCGTAAGACGTCTGAACGAACTCAATGCAGGAGCGTCCATCTGGAATCCGGCAGCAGTGTCACAGATGTATATCATAGATTATGCCGTGGAGAATGCCGACTTCCTCCGTTTGCAGAATGTTACTATCGGTTACACTCTGCCAAAGAAGTGGGTTAAGAGCGTCTTCCTTGAGAATGTACGCATCTACTTCACTGGTTACAATCTGCTCTGCCTGACAGATTACAGCGGTTATGATCCTGAGGTGGATACAAGTAGCAAGAGAAATGCCATGTGTCCCGGTATTGATTATGCCGCTTATCCGAAGAGCCGCACATTTGTGGGTGGTATAAACGTAACATTTTAATTAGATTTATCAGATAACGAATTATGAAGAGTATTTTATCAATAATAGCACTTGCAGCTGGAGTCGCAGGCTTGTCTTCTTGTTCTGACTTCCTTGATCAGGAATCACCGTCAGATCTGAGAGACGCTAATACTTGGACTTCATCATACTATACAGGATTGCGTGTAAATAAGGTATACGGCGGTCTCGCCCAGGACCGTACATATGCTCAGGACATTCCAATCAAATGGGGACTCAACAGTGACTGCGAACTAGTGGACGGTCTTGGTGAGACGGCATACGCAAGTACTTATCGTGGTGTCGGCAACTACAATGTGACACCGGGCTTTGCCAATCTTAGCGGTTCATGGAATGCCATGTATGGAATAATAGAGGACGCCAACCTTAATATAGAAGGTATCCGTAATAGTGGAATGCTTACGGCCGGCGGCTCACTGCAGAAAGACATGGAACGCTATCTTGGTGAGTGTCTCACATTGCGTGCCATGATTTATTTTGACATGCTGCGCTACTTCGGTGATATCCCATTGAAGCTGGAACCGTCAAAGGCTGATCTGAGTAATGTCTACATTCAGAAGACAGACCGCGATGAGATAATGGACGTTCTTATGGCTGATCTTGAGGAGGCTACCAATCTGCTTCCTTGGGCAGATGAGGTGACAAATTATACCACCGAACATTGCACCAAGGGTTATGCTCACGCATTGCTGGCACAAATGGCCATGACACGTGCAGGATGGGTAATCCGTGAGGCTTCAAAACCTGGTTACGAGACTGCAAGCTATTCAGATCCCGTCTATCCGACACAGCGTCCTGATGCAGCTACCCGTAAGGCTCTTTATGAGAAAGCCTTGAAGCATCTGACAATCGTAATCAACAATCCGACCCACAAACTCAATCCTTCGTTTGAGAATGAGTGGTATCTGATCAATCAGCTTTCTTTGGATAAGGCTTACCATGAGAATCTGTTCGAAATCCCGATGGGATTAAGTGTAACGGGTGAGCTTGGTTATACCGTTGGTGTCCGCCTTAACGGTGTGACGACTACTTACGGTTATGGCAATTCTACTGGTGTTCTCAAACTTACAGCACCATTGCTCTATTCTTATGACCCGGCTGACAGTCGCCGTGATATTACAATCAGCAATATGCAGATTTCAAAGAATAAGGACTTTGAATCAATCACGGAAGAGCAAATGCTGGAGAATGCACCTTTCAACATGTATGTGGGCAAGTGGGATCCACGAAAGATGAGTTCTGAGTGGCTTTCCCAGAATCTTACTGCTACGGCAAAGCATACTACTGGTATCAACGTTGTGAAGATGCGCTATTCTCAAGTCCTTCTGTATTATGCAGAGGTGCTGAACGAATTGGCCGGAAGTCCCGATGCCAATTATCCCGGTGATGCCGGCATTACGGCCCGTCAGGCTCTCTCGGAGGTTCACTGCCGTGCATTTGCCGATGCGGACAAGGCTGCAGCCAAGGCTTATGTAGACGCAATACCTAATGACAAGGACGCTTTCTTCAATGCTATTGTTGATGAAAACGCATGGGAACTGGCCGGTGAAGGTGTGCGAAAGTTCGATCTTATCCGTTGGAATCTGCTTGTGGAGAAGATACTTGAATTTAAGGAAACATATCTCAATCAGCTACAGAACGGTGTATATCAGGAAGAAGTTTACTACAACTATACTGATGCGGCCCATACGAAATTGGATATGTCAAGTGTTACATACTATGGCTTGCCTGAAGGAAAGACAGCTGAAGACTATCATGCAAGCATCAAGTCGTTTGGAGCTTCCGATCCGTCTTCGGGAAAAGACAAGAACGTGGATACCAATCTCCCGTCAATCTCAAGCGGTTTGGTTGGCACGGACGGCAATGATGTGCCTGTGAAGAATCGTTATCTCATGCCGATTGCATCGACTACGATTTCAGCATCCAATGGTGTCCTCCACAACTCTTATGGTTATCCTGACTAATCTTATAACAATAAAAAGGAAATTCTAATGAAAACAATAAATAAAGTATTGAGCATTGCAATGATGGGTGTCCTCAGTTCGGGCTTCACATCATGCACTGATGGCAACGACTGGGATACCGATGGCTCAACATCCCGCCTTTTCGGTGTGATAGACAGCAAAGTGTCGGTGGAGACTGAGCGTGACGCCAATAAGGACTTCGCCAATGTCACGGCAACAGTCAATTTCCCTGGTCCCAAGGGCGCTGAATATTACATTGTAGAAGTCAGCACTGATTCACTTCATGACGGTATCGCTTTGCGGGCAACGGAAAACTCCATAGTATACGGAGAAAATCGGAGTATAACCAAAACTCCGGCTTATCTTGCAGGTTTGGAGGAAGATACCAAATATTATCTGCGTATAAAAGGTATGTCATCGTCATTGGCAGAATCTAAATGGGTTTATTATAATGATGGTAAGCCTTTTAGAAGTGTTGCCGAACAAATTTTCAAAGACATAACGGAGCATGACCGTCTGGAAACTTCTATACATGTGTCATGGACGCCGGATGAGAGGGTCGGTTTCATTGCAGTGAAAGGCAAGGATGAAGAAGGCCGGATTATTATGTTGTCTGACGCGGATCGGGCTGCTTGTGAATATACAATTGAAGATCTGACTCCTGGTACGCCTTACGTTATCACAATCTGGAACGGTACGCCGGAAGCAACAGGAAAGAAGCGCGGTACACTGCATGTAACGACAGCTCCGCCTATGCCGGAAGGCGACTTCCTCTATGTCATGACAGATGAGGATGTCCTCAATCAGGACCTTATAAATATGGTTGCGGAACAGGCTAAGGCTAATGCTGGCAATGAAAATGCTTATAGCGCTACTATAGGTATTCCTGCGGAGAAGGTCTATGAGGTGTCCGGTCTTAGCGAAACCGGTGAGGTTACTGGCGTATCATTGCCGGAAGGCTTCTCTGTCACATTCTTTGGCCGTGCCGGTGGTGAGGCTCCTGTTCTCAACTTCCCGAAGAGTTTCAATATGGAGGGCACTCATGCTTACATCCGCTTTGAAAAGATAAAGTTCTTTGATACAGGTTGCCAGTATTTCATCAACCAGAGCAAACCATGTAATATTGTTGAACTGTCGTTTAAGAATTGTGAGTTCACAGACTTTGACCGTTCGCTTGTCCGTACTCAGGGAAATGAGGAAATTATCTTGAGCAATATTGTTGTGGACAACTGTATTATGACGAATATGGCCAAGGGTAATGGTTACTCCGTAATCTATTTTGGTGGTGGCAACCAGATTATAGGCAAACTTGAGCTCAAGAACTCTACGTTCAATACCTCACAGCGCAGCTTTATTGAGTCATCAAAATCTCCTGTCACTAACGGAATCTTTATCTCTGACTGTACGTTCTATAATAACGTAGCAGACGGTCGTTATCTCATAGATGCCAATAAGCAGAACACGGATATCACCTTGACAAGAACTATTCTTGGAAAGACGTTTACTCCGGATAAATCAAGAGGTATACGTACGGCTGGTAAGATGGTATTCCAAGAGTGTCTGCGTGCAAGCGATTGTGTATATGGTTCAAATGACATCAAGGAACTCGAACCGAGCGACATGAAGTCTAAGGACATATTTACAGATCCGGACAATGGTGACTTCACTCTGAAGATACTTGACCAAGTCGGTGACCCGCGTTGGTATAAGAAATAAGAGACTTGTGATATAGGCAGGCGGACATAGTCCGATAACGATGTCCGTCTGCCTTATCTTTAAAGTATTAACTAAAGGATGTATAAGTACATCCTATAAAATTACAGATAATGAAGAAGACATTCAAATTAATATTTTGCGCCGCAGTATCTTGCGCTGTCTCTTTGTCGTTCACAGCCTGCAGTGATGATGACGACCCGGTGGTAGTTGATATACCGGCTTTGGCTGCCGATGAAGAAGTTTCATCAGATGCGATAACAATGGATGGTGAAAGTTTGAAGTTCGTAGGCCGTTGGACAGGTAAGGGCCCGTCGACAGACGCACAGCTCTATAATGTTGTGTCTGGAGTATGGCAGTTCCACAATGACGGCACGTATGAGTGGTACACTCCGGGCAATGATGGCAAGGATGCTTTGACCATGTCCGGCAAGTGGAATTATTCCGCCGGTGTGCTCAGCATTGGTGGTAATTGTGAATGGAAGTGGACAGGTGTGACATTCGATGAGACCGGAGCATGGACCGGTGCAGCGGGTGCGGATGCAGATCAGTACACATATACACGCAAGACCGACAAGAAGCTCTCTACCGGATTGGTGAAGATTCTCAATTACAAGAGCGGAGGCTTCACCATACGTGACACAGTGAAGAATTACAAATTGTGCAATGAAGCCATTAAATATGGCGTTTGCTATGCCAAGAGTGATGCTGATATCACCAACATGTCTACATGGACAAAGGTCTATGCCGGCGGTATTTATAAGAAGGGTTCTGTCAGAGGAATCTATGATTTGGAACTTAGTGGACTTGATGATGACAGCAAGTATTATCTTCGCGGATTTGTAGAGCATGAGGATGGTACCGTGGTATTGGGAACTATTTATAGAGCTGTTTGTGTGACACCTCCGGCCAATACCGTTTGCATGGGTGACACCACGTTCTGGTATACCGGCAGTATGGAGACTCTCTACACGGCCGACGAGGCCGCTGCCGCTCTCGCTTCAATCGGTGGCGCGCTGCCTACGGAGGCAGAGAAGAACAGTCTCGCTGCCAGTGTAACCTATACATTGGAGAACGGCCGCATCGTGCTGAAGAGCAAGCTGACAGGAAATACTCTCAGCTATGCAGCTGTCAATCGCTCAAATACATTCATGACGAACGATTTTTGGTGTGAAGGGACAAACGGTTTCTACTTCTATAAATCCACCGTCGGTGAAGGAATGGGAAAGACCCCGGAGTATCAGTCGCGTGCAGCTCTCCAGCCGGTCATAAAGAAAGCTGTCACTTGGGAAGAACCGGTTGAGGAATAAGCTCTCATACATACGATAGTATAATAACAAAGAATGTGCCTGACATGGGTGGTCTGCTTTTGGCAGATTATTAATCCCGAATGTCAGGCACATTCTTTTTTTGTCTTTAAATCACGGGAATAAAAGCCATACTTTTGTCGCTCATCCCTTAACCTTCCGTTTCCTTATTCCCGGTGTCTCATCGGAAAACTTGTTCCTGTTTCCGTTTGTTGAAATAAATTTAGAGACGAAGCGGGCGTAACAATCAAAAAAATACGCAATTACCGCCAAAAAGTAAACACGTATATAATATTTTATCGCTATCTTTGCAGGAGATGGTGCAGACCGAAAGCAGTCAAGCCAGCTTGAATTTGCTGAGGTGCACCCCATCTTTGCAATGTCTGCAGCTTGCCGCGGGGGCCCCGTCGCTCCGGTTTGTGGCACTTGTTGCGGACTTGCCTTGTCCGTGCGGAGCACCGGAGAGTAACAAAAAGAGACTAAAACAATAAGAACAACAAACGAACATAAATGATTATGAAACTCAAAGGAAAAATCGCAGCGGGCGCAGTTGCGCTCATGCTCTCCTCGGCCGTCGTTCCGGCTATGGCTCAGGACGCTCAGGAGAAGACACCGGCCTTTCCCGGTGCCGAAGGTTTCGGACGCTACGTGACCGGAGGACGTGGCGGCGCTGTCTATCATGTGACCAACCTCAACGATTCCGGCACAGGCTCCCTGCGTTGGGCTCTCGGCCAAAAGGGAACCAAGACCATCGTGTTTGACATCTCGGGAACAATCCATCTCGAGTCGGCCCTGTCCATTCCCGGCAATACGACTGTCGCCGGTCAGACAGCTCCCGGCGGCGGTATCTGTCTGGCAGACTATCCCGTGTCGATCAAGGGCAGCAATGTCATCGTGCGCTACATGCGCTTCCGTCTCGGCAACAAGCACGTCCTCAAAGACGGTGCTGACGGATGGGACGGCTTCGGTGGCTTCGACACCAGTGACATCATGATTGACCACTGTTCCGTCAGCTGGAGCATCGACGAGTGCTGTTCTGTGCTTGGCAACAGGAACACGACCCTTCAGTGGAGTCTCGTGGCTCAGAGCCTTGTCAACTCCGGTCATACCAAGGGCGCCCACGGATATGGCGGCAACTGGGGCGGCTCCGGTGCGTCGTTCCATCACAACCTGCTTGTCCATCACGGCAGCCGTACCCCGCGCCTTGGCCCGCGTCCCACGACCCAGCTCGACGAGCGTATGGACATGCGCAACAACGTCATCTACAACTTCGGCGGCAACGGATGTTACGGTGGAGAGGGCATGACCGTCAATATCGTCAACAACTACTATAAGCCCGGTCCAGGCACTCCGACCGACAAGAAGGGCTACCGTATCGCCGGCATTGGCGTGCGCACACAGTCGTATGTGAACACCTATCCGGACTATGCACCGGCTCTCCACCTTTGGGGAAAATATTATGTGACGGGCAACCATAACACGAAGTACACCAACGTCAACAGCGACAACTGGACCTACGGCGTCATCAATCAGGTGGACGTCAACAGTTGTGACGGAACGTTCACGGCCAAGACCAAGGACACCATAAAGCTGGCCTCACCCATGCCGTTTGTCGCTACGACGACCCACAGCGCAGCCGACGCCTACGAGCGCGTTCTGGCATACGCCGGAGCAAGTCTGAGCCGCGACACGTTCGACGAACTCATGGTCAGCGACACACGCAACGGCAAAGCCACGTACACAGGTTCGGGCCTGAGCAAGGGCTTCATCAACTCTCAGGACGACAACCGCCCCGCCGGTGCTCCGGCCGACTGGAGTGCATGGCCTACGCTCGTCAGCACCGACGCGCCTGCCGACACTGACGGCGACGGTATGCCCGACGCTTGGGAGACGGCCAACGGACTCAACCCCAACGACGCTTCCGACGGACCGCAGAAGGCAGCCAACGGCTATACCAATCTGGAGAACTATCTCAACAGCCTCGTGGCCGACATCACCGAAGCCCAGAACGTAGGCGGAACAGTCGAAGGGGATATCGAATACGCCGATGTTGTCAACGGCTATGAGATCTCTCCGGTAACGTCTACGGACGACAACTGGAATTTCGACGGCGGATTCAGCATCACGGCTCCGGGCAAGAGCTATACAACAAGCAAGGGATGCGGTATTCAAGGTATCAAATATTCGAGAAACTTCGATTATACCGTGAATATCCCTGACGGCATCTCAATCACCGGCGGCACGTTCACCGGCTACTGCAACGGTGCCGGTATGACGGCCTATCTGGCCAAGTTCGGTGGTGAGACATACGGCGCGACAGACTACACCTTCGACGGCAATGACGCCTCGGAAGCCAAGAGCCATAGTGTCACTCTGCCAACGCCTGTCAGCGGCTCCCTCCTTGTACGTTTCGGCGGAGACAATCAGGTCGTGATGAACATGGTGTTGTCCTCCGGATCTTCTTCCGGCATAGAGGAAATCTACAACGCCTCCGTGCTCTCATCCGAACCGGTCCGTATCTATACCCTCGACGGACGTCTCGTCAATGGCGATGTCCGCACACTCTCCAAGGGAGTCTATATCGTCAACAAGAAGAAGGTCGTGATCAGATAATACCGTCCGACTGACGACATCCGGCTATATAATGAAGAGGGTGTATTAAAACGCGGTATCAAATACGAACCCATCTGTAAGCCTTTAAGTGGGGTAACTGTAGTCCCCTCCTTCCGAAGGAGGGGCCAGGGGGTGGTTAAACAATACATTCTGTAAATCACTGTTTTTAAATAACGGTGGATGACTAACCACCCCTGACCCATCCTTCGGAAGGAGGGGACTACAGTTACCCCACTTAAAGGCTTACAGATGGGTTCGTATTTGATACTGCGTTTTGATACACCCTCTTTTTGTTTTGTTTCAGTTATCCATTTGGATTAACATTGTGCCATTGTCAGAAAAATTCTGAATTTAAGGCCGTTTTTTAGAGGCACTTTCCAAAATTTTCCGGCCGCGTCTCCAAATTTTCAAATCCTGCGAAGGTCAAAAATCGGGCATTTTTCCGGCTGGAAAATCATGATTTTTGCAACTCGTTGTTATACAGATATTTGTGAACGGTGGCCCCCTCCAACTCCCCCAAAGGGGGAGAGCCGGGGCTCCCGTAAGGGCCTTATTGCTCTCTGGCGGGGCTGCTATTGCGTTGCAACGGGGCGCTCGTTGCAACATGACGGCAGCCCCGTTGTAACCTCGTAAGGGCCTTATTGCTCGGAAAAGACCGCTTTTTGGCTCTTTTTCAGCTATCAAAAACTCGCGAACTTTTTCAAAAATGAAGAGCCGTAAGGCCCTTAGAGGGCGTTTGAAGCCACAGGCCTCTCCCCCTTGGGGGAGCCGGAGGGGGCCGTCGGTAGGCTCTAAGGCCCTTATTGGTCTTAGAAACGCAAATCTTTGAGCATTTTCATGAACATGGTTTTGTAAACATATTTGTTGCTGTCTGGTAAAAAATGCATGACGTAATATCTAACACAACTTACATTAAGTCACATCACTTTTGTAAAAAGGAGCTTGCTTCTGAAACATCAGAAAATCACAATCTGTCGTAGGGACATGGTCTTATCTTTGTCCGCAAGTAAACGGTTGTATGTCAATACGTTTTGTGGACAAAGACAAGACTATGTCAAGACATGGCGGAAGAGATGCGGTTGATGCGCGAGACAGCCAACCGGCAAGTGCAAAATGGAATGAGCACTGGGAGGGCAGGCTTCCAGCCTGCACAAACAATAACAAAAAAAACATTAGAAACATGAACGATGGGGATTTTGGCAGGCTGGAAGCCTGCCCTCCCAGTGCTCATTCCACTTCGCGCGTGCCGGTCATAACCTCGGAGGTGAAGCTCCGCCTGTATCTTTACAATAGGTTAATCTGGTTCGGAGTCCTGGCAGTGGAGGAGCCGATGGAGGCACACTTTTTGGGTTCATCCAATATTTGGAGTGATACGGCCGCTTACTCTTCCACGGGTAGGGACAAAGTCTTGTCTTTGTCCGCAAGCGGCAGATTGAAATTAAACATTTCCTTGCGGACAAAAACAAGACTTTGTCCCTACCTGTGGAGGGGCACGAGGCTGTATATTTATCGTGTGAGCACATATCACCCCAATACCGGATAAACATAAAAAACTCCCCTGCGCCCGGGTTGGCGGGGCAGGGGAGTCCGAACTTATTCAGAGCTTCACAGCTCTTTTGAAAGATTATCTGTTGATCTTTGTTGTTGTCTTGCTGCCGTTCTCCAGCGTCTCGACGCGGATGACGGTGCCACGGTAGGAGTCGTTGACACGGATGCCCTGCAGATTGAAATACTCAGTCTTGATGGCGTTTGTGCCTTCGGCGTTGACCGTGCTGATGGCAGAACCGATGGTGGCGATGGTAGCTTCGCTCAGACCGCCCATCTCGTTGGCAGCGCGTACGGACCATGTGGCCGTAGCGTCGTCAGCGGTGTAGGAAGGTTCTGTCGTGAAGGCAACGACCTTGCCGTTCTTGCATACTGCCCAGAGGAGAACATAGTTGCTCTCGGCCCATGTCAGCGCCGTTCCGTCGATGGAGACATTGGCGGGAGCCTGTGCCTGCTCTGTGTAGAGAGTGGGCTGCCAGTCGCCGAACATGTTGGTCATGTCAGCTGCCTCGGCTGCCTCTTCTGCTGAGAGCACGGGGTTGTTGGGATGATTGTCAGAGAAGGTCTTCTTGCGGCTGCTCAGGTCGATGACAGTTCCCGTCTTGGTTGTCGAGTTGTATTCGGCAAAGCGTTTTGGCCAGCCGTCTCCCATTTCGTTCCAGCCGATGGCTGACGGCTGAACTTCCATGCGTGTGTCGATGTAGAGAGCACTTGGAGTGCCGTTACCCCACGGGCGGCCGAGGGTGTAGTTGCCGTCGATGTCGTCAGCCTCACCTTTGATGACGCAGTCTTTGAAGACATAACCGTATTTGTTTGACTGAGAGGGTACGGCAAGATAACCACCCTTTTCGCACATTACGAGATCTACGGCGTTGTAGTAGGCGTCACCCTTACCGCAGAGGAAGTCGGTACGTCCGCGGAGACGTCCGCCCTCGAAGTAGTAGAGACCGCTCTCCTTGTTGGAAACCCAAGTGTCCTGATAGCCGTGGAGACATACGTTCTTGTAGATGGTCTTTGTTCCCTTGTCTTGTACGGCGATGTCGCGTCCGTTCTTGTCTCCCAGACCGGTTTTGATGGTAATGTCTTGGAAGTAGATGCCAGATACGGAACCCTGTATCTGGAGAACGTCGCTCTTGCCGATACCCTCGTAGACGCTCTTGGTTCCGTATTTGTCGGTAAATTTGTCTTCTGTTATTGAATTCGTCACGATAGCTCCGTCTCTGCTCTCACCGATGATGGAGATGTTTGACGAATTGATGTTTGTTATCGGGCTGGGATATGTCTTGCCATTGTCGCAGTTGATGGTGGCTGTCTTGCTCTGCGGGAGCTTGTATGTGCCGTCCATTACGAAGATGCGGAAGCGCTTGCTCTTGTCCTCGCGGCTGTCGGCTGCGGCGATGGCAGCCTCCATTGTGCCGTCGGTCGGAACGACGAAGTCATAGAGAGCCTTGGTCACAACGGGCTTCAGCATGGTGCGGAAGTTTATTGTGATGGCCTGCTCGGTGGCGATGTCGCTGAGGTTGGTCACGGCTCCTGCCGGGAGGGTGAACGTATAGTCGGTGTCGTAGTTGAGATTCTTGTATGCGAATGTCATTGTCTTGCCGAATACGACGGGTTCGAGTTTCTGCTCGCCCAGTGTTGCTGTGGCACCCTCTGCTGCCTTGATGCGCTTGTCGAATGTGAGGACAATCTTGCCGGAAGCAGATGCGTTGCTGGCTCCTTCAGTCGGAACTGTATTTACCAAAGCGGGTGCTGTCGGGTCGTAGGGCTGCTTTGCGCTGCCGATGATGAAGACATTGGCTATGGCGTTACCGTCGTTGGACGATGGAGTTCCTTCAATGGGTGATGTCTTGTCTGCAATCCAGCGGATGTAGAGCTTTTCTGCGTTGTTGGCTGTTGCCGGCATGTCAAATTCAGCGGGGATCCAGTTCTTTGCACCTTCGAGGGTGATTGAGCCGATATTCTCCCAGGCTGTGCCGTCAAGTGAATACTCAACATCGTATGTCGTGTATGAGTTGTAGTTGTAGGCCATCTCAAATGCAACCTTGATGTTCTCAAAGGCGCCGGCGTTGACCATTGTCTGCCAATAGTAGTGACCGATATCGCCGTTGGATGTTCCGGTCTTCCAGTTGACAGCGGCAGGACGGCCCTCATAGCCTCCGGCTGCCTCCTGACTCTTGTCGAGCCATCCGGAAGACTCGCCGGTCTCCTCGTTGACGAGGTTGAAGGTGGCTGCGTCGTTGTCTGCTGCGGCAAAGTCGGCCTTACGGCCGTTGTTGCCCGGACGCCAGAAGTCCCAGCCGGCGATGAAGTCAATGGCGGAATAGTTGGCTGTGACGGTCTTGTCTTCGGTCATGTTGAACGTAATCTCAGAGCTTGAGGTTCCGTCGCTCCAGTTGGTGAAGGTCAGAATCTTGTTGCTTGATGCTGTCAGGGTGACGGTAGTTCCTTCTTCATACATGTTCTTGCCGTCAACAACGGTGGGGGCTGGTGTGGGCTGAACCATGTAGAGGTTGGCTCCGCCCTCGACGCTGTATGTCAGCTCGTATGTCTTGACGGCCTGGAAGTGGGCAGTAAGCTCGGCGTTGCCGTTCATGGTGTATGTGAACTTGGCGTCCTCGCTGACCACGTTGCCTTCGGCGTCGGTCCAGTTCAGGAAGTGATAGCCGAAGTTCTGGGTGGCGGTGAGCTGTACCTCTGAGCCTTCGTCATATTCGTCAGCCTTGGGATAGACGCTCACGGTTCCTGCCTCTTCGGGATCGGCCTTTATTGCGAGTGTATATTTCTCTATCTCAGCGATGGTTCCGTTGACTAAACCTTCGATGCGTACGTCACTGAAACCGCCTTCTTTCGTTGTTCCTACACCGACGGTGGCATAGAGATGGAAACCGTCGGCCGATGTCAGCATCTGCTGTTGCTCTTCGGTGAGGGTGATGACAAACTGGTTGGTGTAGTTTGCTGAGCCTCCGAACTTGTCTTCAGACTGTGTCTTGTTGTTTCTCGGAGCAGTGAAGTTGCCGAGGTCAACGGTTGTTCCGTCGTCAAGTTTGGCCGTAACGGTCACTCCATTCTCTGCGTCGGTACCGAAGCGCTGTATGTATGAGCTGACCTTTGTGGGTGTGAATGTGAGTCCCATAGCCGGTTTCACGCTCCATTCCACTGCGTTGGTGTTTTCAGAGGGTCTGATCTTCAAGAAGGTGACGGCGTTTCCGTTCTCGTCAACGGCCTGTCCCGTTCCTGTTCCTTTGACCTGCATGTCGCCGAGGTTGACGGACACGATGCTGAATGCTCCTGCGGGCAGGAGGGTGCTCGTAGTCTCGTATGACGATTCGTTGTTGAAGTCCCAAATGATCTTGGCAGGTTCGTTGGTGTATGTCTTTCCGCCGGGAGTGCTTACTACGGGCAGTGTCACCTTGACGGTGCGGTAGTATAAACCGTCGCCGATGATGATGTCGATGGTCTCGGCTGTGCCGCCGATGGTGTAGCTGATGCTGAGTCCCTGAGTGTAGTCGGTCTGGCCGTCGATGGTCGTGGTGGTGATGACGCTGTAAGCCTCAAGCGCGATTGTGGCATCCTTGCACGACGGAACGGTCAGCTTGGTGCCGGCGTTCATCTGTGCCCAGTCATCCCAGTTGGCGTTGGCAATCTTGCCTCCGTTGTTGGTGTCGAAGTCGAGTTTCACGTCGATGACCTGTCCGTTGACTTCGGCTTGCGTTACCCATACGCCGGTCACGTTCTGGTAGCCGACGATGGGCGCGCCGCTCTTCTGCTGGAAGTCGAACGTGAGCGCTACGGCATCGGTGCGGTCAGCCAGCGACACGGTGTTGGCTGTGAAGACGGGCGACAGTTCGAGGTCTTTCTCCAGCTTGATGGTCTGGCCGGGAGCATACGTGTCCGTGCCGTCGGTCCATGCCGTGAGGGTCTTGCCTTCGGCGTAGAGCGTGAAGTTCTTCGGCAGTGTGTAGTCTGTGCCCATGTCGGCCTTGATGCTTGCGGGCAGTGTGCCGATGGCCTCGGCGCTGCCCATCGTGTAGCTCACTGTTGCTTGTGAGGGAACTTCATTTACGGCTTCCACCGAGAGATACGGGGTGTAGCTGCTGGTGGTGATGGTCAGCGTGGTGGCCTCGCCGCGGTAGTAGCCGAAGGTGGCGTGGGCGTCGTCCTTGCTGTTCTTCCAGCATCCGGTCTTCTCCGTTGCGAAGGCGGCGACTTCGTTGCCGGCGGCGTCGGTCACCTTGACGGTGTGGCCGGCATAGTCGCAGTTGCCCACGCCTATCTTCACCATGCCGTCAACGGGAACGACGAGCTTGGCGCCGCCCCATCCGTGGTCGTTGTGATACTTACCGCTGATGACGGCATTGGCTGTGGGGTCTGTAGCCTCCACACGCGTTGCCGTTCCGTCGTCGGCGATGACAATACCGAACTCGACATTTGGTTTCGGGTCGCCGGTAAACTCCTCAGTCGTGAGCAGCCATTGTCCCGTAAGGTCGAGCTTGATGTCCTTGAAGGCCGCACTTGCCGGAATCATGCCGGCCATGCAAAGCACGACAAGGAACAATCGAAGTAACTTTCCTTTTGTCATAACTTGTTTGATTTGGTTTTGTTAGTGAATTAATAGTGAATTGTTGTATTATTTTCTTATGTATTCTGTCGCAGAGTTTCTGTCCTTTATCAATAGTGCTTCAGTCTTTTTGCCGCAAAAGTAAAGATTTATTGTTATTCAAAGGGGTGTTTTTTATCGTTTAAGTAGTAAAAAACCGAATGATAGCCCGGACTACGTTGACATTCATTGGAATTGTCTCTTTGAAGTCACTGGCAATCATTCGGTTTTGAGTTATTTGTTTATTATCATCTTGCTTATTCGGCGTCCGTTGTCAAGCGTGATTACGCGGATGACGGTGCCCTTTGTCGAAGGCGTCACTCGCATGCCTTGCAAGTTGTAGAACTCCGTCCGGACGGGTTTGCCGGCGTCGCTGACGTTGCTGATGGCCGTCACGCCGTTTTCGATGGCTTCAACCACGGTGCCGTCTTCACGGACATAGCGCGGGTAGTATTCCTTGGGTGTGGATATGGCGTCGGTGTTTCCGCCTGTCATGATGTCTTGCACGAGGCTGTTGCAGTAGACCTCGATGTTCGAATACCATCCTCTCGGGTCTATTGTTGTCTTTGCTGCGTCGGAAGCGTCGTTGGGATTGAGGCCGTTGGCGCGTTCCCAATCGTCTGGGATTCCGTCGTTGTCGGAGTCGAAGCCGGCGGGATGTGAGCCGGTCCCGAAGTTTTCTTCAGTATAGCCGTTGACGTCGGAAACGAGGTCTATGAGTCCCCATTTGCCAGTCACGGAGCCTTTGTATGTGGCCTTGCCGCTCCTGGCCTCTGTCATGTAGCGTTTGTCGATGTCGTCGCGATGAAGTGAAGCACCGCAGTAGGCCATCACCTTGTCGAAGGCGTTTTCGGCTGTGTGGGTGGTGACATCACCGGTGGGTGCCGGTTCTTCCATCTTTATCTTCACGCACGACTTGCCGCTTGTGGTGATGTGGGGCACGTTGTCGCCGTACATGTTGTTCGGGTCTTCCGAGTAAGTCTCTCCGTTGACGGTGTACACACCCTTGTCGTAGCTCACGCCGTCCCAGTCGCGGTTCTTCTTCTTCGTTCCGGTCGCGGTCTCTGTGGTGTTGCCCGAGATGTAGTAGCGGCTGGTCATGCCGTAGTATTCGGGATGTTTGCTATCGGAGTTGTCCTTGGTCGATACGGTGACGAGGGTGATGCGCTCCTGATTGCCGTTGCCGGAGTTGCCGGCCTTGAAGTAGTTGTTGACGATGTTTATCTGACCGCCGCCGGGTCCGCCATAGCATGCGCCGGGGCAGTTGAACATGACGCAGTTGCGGAAGTCGACGTTCTCGGCCTGTGCGGGATTCTCCCACTTATACGTGTTGTAGTCGTAGTTGCTGGTGTAGCCCGTCCATCCGTAGCGTGCGCCGTTGAAGCGCGGGCCGCGGTTGGTCACGCTGGCTATCATGTTATGGTGGAAGCTGGCCAGCTTGCCGCCCCATATTCCGCCGTAGCCGTGGGCACCCTTGCTGTGTCCGGGATTGGAGAGACTCTCGGCTATGGTGCACCATTGCATGGTGAAGTTGTTGTTGTCGTAGAACGATGCCACTTCGTCAATGCTCCAGCTGAACGAGCAGTGGTCGAGCATGATGCCCGTATAATTACGTCGCCAGATGGCGTCGGCACCGTCGTTGATGTCCTTCTCCTGGCCGCGGCGTGAGCGGATAAATCGGATGATGTTGTTGCCACCCGGCTGTACGGTGTAGTAGCGCAGAGTGATGCCTGGGTAGGGTGCTGTTTGTCCCATGATGGTGGTGTTGTTGCCTATCTTCAGGTCGGACTCGAGGGCGATGACGCCGGCAACGTCGAAGACGACAATCTTCTTGGAACTGCCGCTCACGGCTGCGCGGAACGAACCGGTGCCGGAGTCGTTGAGGTTGGTAACGTGGATGACCTTGCCGCCGCGGCCGCCCGTTACGTAGCGTCCGTGACCTTCGGCTCCGGGAAAGGCTGGAATCATTGATGTTGTCTGTGCCGTGGCAGCCGCGGTCATGGCTGCAAGTGATAGTGTGAGTATCTGTCTTTTCATATATCTGTTTTAATATATTTGCCTTGTTGTGATGTTGTATGTGTAGTGCACCTTATTATATATATGCTCATAAGATGAGTCGCACCTTATTATATATGTATTATATCGCGCTGCCGATGGCTTCGACCACACTCCCGTCTTCCTTGTGGTATTGCGGGTAGTATTCTTTGGGCGTTGATATGGCGTCGGTGTTGCCGCCGGTCATGATGTCCTGAATGATGCTGTTGCAGTATACTTCGATATTGGTGTAGCCGCCTTTCGGGTCGAGTGTCGTCTTGTTGGCGTCCGAGGCGTCGGCAGGATTCAGGCCGTTCGCCTTTTCCCACGCATCGGACATTCCGTCGCCGTCGGTGTCGAAGTTGTCGGGGCGTTTTCCCGTTGGGAATGTCTTCTCGGTATATCCGTTGACGTCGGCTACAACGTCTATCAGTCCCCATTTCCCAGTTATAGAACCCTTATATGTGGCCTTTCCATCGCGTGCCTCGGTCATGTAGCGTGCGTCAACGTCGTCGCGGTAGAGCGCCGCGCCGCAGAAAGCAAGTACTTTGTCGAATGCCTTTTCGGCCGTGTGGGTGGTGACGTAGCCTGCGGGTGCCGGGTTGTCCATCTTTATCCTAACGCACGGTTCGCCATCGGCATTATTCACGTGCGCCACGTTGGTGCCGTAGAAGTTGTTGGGATCTTTCGAGAATATCTCACCGTCGATGGTGAATACGCCCTTGTCGTATTTCACGCCGTCCCAGTCGCGGTTCTTCTTTGTTGTTCCCGTGACGGTCTCGGTTGTATTGCCGGCTATGTAGTATCGGCTCGTCATGCCGTAGTATTCCGGATGTTTTTTTCTGGAGTTGCCGGTGGTCGATACGGTGATGAGGGTTATGCGCTCCTGATTGCTCTTGTCGCGTGGTCCGGCTTTGAAGTAGTTGTTGACTATGTTTATCTGTCCGCCGCCGGGTCCGCCGTAGCATGAGCCCTGACAGTTGTACATCACGCAGTTGCGGAAGTCGACGTTCTCGGCTTGCACAGGGTTCTCCCATCGGTATGTGGCGTAGTCGTAATTGTCGGTATAGCCCGTCCATCCGTAGCGTGCGCCGTTGAATCGCGGGCCGCGGTTGGTGACATGGGCAATCAAGTTGTGATGAAAGCTGGCCAGTTTGCCGCCCCAGATGCCGCCGTAGCCGTGGGCACCCTTGCTGTGTCCTGGGTTTGAGAGGCTTTCAGCGATGGTGCACCACTGCATCGTGAAGTTGTTGTTGTCGTAGAACGACGCCACCTCGTCTATACTCCAACTGAATGAGCAGTGGTCGAGTATTATGCCGGTCTTGCCGTTGTCATAGATGGCGTCGGCGCCGTCGTTAATGTCTTTCTCCTGTCCGCGGCGCGAGCGGATGAAGCGCATGATGATGTTGTCGTCGCAGCGCAGGGTGTTGTAGCGCAGCGTGATGCCGGGGTAGGGTGCCGTCTGGCCGGCGATGGTGGTGTTGGCACCGATATTGAGGGTGGACTCCAGTGGTATTACGCCGGCTACATCGAATACGACAATCTTTTTTTCGTTGCCTTTCACAGCAGCGCGCAGCGAGCCGGCACCGCTGTCGTTGAGGTTGGTCACGTGGATCACTTTGCCGCCACGGCCTCCGGTGACGTAGCGTCCGTGGCCTTCGGCTCCTGGGAAGGCCGGTGTCTTTGCCGGAGATTGGGCTGTGGCTGAGGCGGTGAGGGCGCAGAGGAAAAGGGGGAGGATTGTTTTCATTTCTTTTTATTGGAGTAATGGGATTTTTGGGAGTTATGAGAGTTATGTGAAAGAAATAGTATCTTCATCAGGTTCATGTAGTAGGGACACATTCTTGTATTTGTCTGCTTGTCACGTGCTGATATTTTCGGCGTATGTCTGAGACGTACATATACAAGAATATGTCCCTACTTGTGCATGAATTTCTTTCCGGTTTTATTCCATTTCGGTTTTTATTCCGTTATTATTGCATCCTGTTGAGGCCCTCCCAACGCACGTTCCATGTGCCGTCCTTTGGGAAACCGGGGTTGAGGACGTCCTTGCAGCCGTCCCATCCGGCGCACATCATGGCCACTGCGTCGAGCAACGAGCCGTTGCCCGGCAGATAGAGGCGCAGACGTTTTGGCTCCTGATAGTTGTGGCCGCTCTTCAGGTATGTGTTCTTGCCCTTGTTGATGAGCAGAGCTTCGAGAGCGGTGGCGGGTTCGCCGAGGCGGGCGGCGCACATGGCGATCATGCCGTAGTCCCATCCCCAGGTCGTGTCCCAGTTCCAGTTCTTCATCACCCAGTCGAGCGTAGCCTTCATCTTGGCCTCGTCATACTGGCCCGTGGCGGGCAGCAGACCGCAAGCACCGAGCACGGCGGGATGGTCTGAGCGTGATTTCAGGGCGAAGTCCTCGGCCGAAATCTGCTTGGCCGTGTTCTGTCCACCGGTGTTGAACGGGTCGAAACCGGCCGACTTGGCCTTCGGGTCAAATGCCTGAGAAGGCTCGCCGGCGGTGTAGATGCCGTCTTTCTCGGCCAGGCTGCCCATGCGGCTGATCAGCTCGTCCCATTCGGCATTGCGTTCCAGACCCAGACGCTCGCGCCACTTCTGCGCAACGTTGAGGCCATAGACCCAATAAACCTGCTCGAACGGGTGGTTGAACGAAAAGTCCTTTGACATGGATTCCTGCATGGCCGTCTGTCCGAAGAGCTTGATGTCGCCCTTCTTCGGGGCACATGCCTTTGCGAAGTCAGCCATGAACTCAGCCGTCTCCTCCACCTGCTTGGCGTATTTCTTCAGAGTCTCGCCGTTGGGCTTGGCGCGATACATTTCCTCGGCCATATATATATAATGTGGCTGCTGCCATGTGAGGAACGAACCCACGTTCGACGGAGACTCGCCGGCCCACGGGTCGGTCATCTTCATCCAGCGCACACCCTTAAATCCCTGACGCTCGGCAATCTTCTTTGCCACGGGATAAGCCGTCTCGTTGTACCAATCGAGCATCGTCGCAACGACCTCGGGACGATTCCAGAGGGCGAAGTCGACGGCGTGCCACCATGTCATCTCCAGATGGGGACGGCCGTACCACGAGTTGTATGTCAGACCGGTCTCCTGCGGAGGCGTCGTGTTGGCGCAGTTGATGGCCGTCAGATACTGTGAGAGCACGGTGCGGCGCTCCAGTTCTTTGGCGCGCGGGTCGGTGCAATCGGAGAAATCGACAATGGCGCCGCTGTTCCAGAATCTCGGCCAGTACTTCATCACGCCCTTCAGCGCCTGATCATATTCAAACGCACCCGGGCGCATGCGGTTTTGCTTCGGTGTATATTCGGCGCAGAACGACAGCACGTCCTCCTTGCTTACGAGTGCGAAGCAGTGGGGAGTCTCCGTCTCCTTGATGGAGGCGTTGCCCTCCCATGTCATGGTCACGTAGTAGCGTGTGCCGTCGATGATGCGCTCGATTATGGCCGAGCAGCTGTCGGAGCTGACAATCTTCGAACTGTGTTTCTCCGGCTTTGTCCAGTCGTTGGCGTCATCGGCGTGCTTGCCTGAGGGATAGGAGAAGCGGAAAGTCACGGCGGCGCGGCCCTCGTGGAGCAGCGGCGACTTGATGCGTGCGAAGATGGCGTCCTTGTCGGACATGCAGGCCGTTGTCACCTCGACGGGAGTGCCGTCGGCGGTGAATCGCGACTCAATCGTTCCGTCCCACAGAGCCTGTTCCTGACGGACGTTCTTCAGTTCCTTCAGCGGAATCTGCTTGCCGTCCTTGTCGGCCAGCATCAGTCCGATGGTTCCGAGGTTCAGACGGTGGGGATTGGCGCGGAAATATTCCGTGGCCTCCTTGTTGCGTCCGTCGGTCTTATATTCCACGGCGAACACCTCGTCGCGTCCGTGACCCAGGTTCATCGTCCTTTCGGTTTCGGCGGGAGTCAGCCCCTTGGTGTTTTTGAACGAGTGCCATCCCCAGTCGGACATGGCGTTCAGAGGCACACCTGCCTCGTAGTCAAAAGGGTAGCTCTGCAGACCCGTTACGTCGACGGTAGTGGCGAAATGGCCGTTGCCGACGGTGAGTGATGCCAGCGCGTCAGCCTCGGTCACGACGGGGTTGTTGCGTGTGACGACGGCCTGACGGTTGATTGTGGCCGTGGCGTTGTCAGTGTTGTATCCCAGTGCCTCCATTTCGAGTGAAGCCCAGATGAACGGGCCGACACCCTTGGCGTCGTTGTCGCGCACCTCCTCGCTCAGATAGTAGGCGTAAGAACCGTCGCGACGCTTGTTCTCCTTCAGCTTCATGCCATACTTCTCCGTGGCGGCCTTCACCTTGTCGCTCATGCCCGGGCCCAGTCCGGCCACCTTGCAGCAGCCGGTCAGCGAGATTGTCAGGTCGGGGTTGACCTTGATGAAGTTGTTGATGAGTCCGCGGTAGGCCTTGATTCCGGCGTCGCGATATTTAGAGCCTACGTAACCCTTGCGGTAAGCCTTCAGCAGGGCGTAGGTGAACATCGACGAGCATGTCGACTCCAGATAGTTGCCCTCGCGTTTGGGGCTGTCCATCACCTGATACCACACGCCTGTTGCCTTGTCCTGCCACTTGATGACAGCGTCGAGGTCCTTCTTCAGCAGTTCGATGACTTCGCCGCGGCGTGAGTAGTTTTCGGGCAGCGCGTCGAGCAGTTCGATGAGAGCCATCGTGTACCATCCCTGAGCGCGTCCCCAGCAGTGCTGCGAGAGTCCCGTCTCCTTGTCGGCCCAGAACATCTCGCGTGTCTCGTCCCAAGCGTGGCGGTTGAGTCCCGTCTTCTTGTCGAGCGTGCGCTCGTAGGTCTTCTTGATCTGGTCCACGGCGTCGTCGTAGATGGCCTGTGCCTTCTTGTCCTTGAGGAGCATGTTGGCCGTCATGGCGTAGTAGGGCAGTCCCATGAAGATGCCGTCGAGCCACACCTGATAGGAGTAGATGGCCTTGTGCCAGAAGACACCGTCCTCTGTGCGGGGCTGGTTCTTCAGCTGCTTCATCAGTGTTTCGAGAGCCTTGCGGTTTTTGGCCTCGGGATATAACTGATACATACGGGCCACGAAATGGCCCGTACGTATCTGATCTAAGTTGTAGTCTTCAAGTCTGTATCCGCGGATGTCGCCTTTGGCGTTGATCATCGTGTCGGTGTACTGCTGGCAGTATCGCTTTATGTCGTCGCCGCCATATTTAAGATAGGTGTCGAGCATGGCTTCCAGCTCTATTCCCATCACGTAGCTCCACTTCGGCCGGTTGGAGAAGTCGAGCATGTAGGACTGCGGCACGCGCTTCATTTCCGAAGCCGTCATCCACTGGCTGTATGTCTTGTAGGGCTTGTTGATGAGGCTCAGTCCGCCGTTGATGTAGAGATTGTCGAAGTTGATGTTGCGTGTCTGTCCCTTGATGGTGTTGCCCTCGGCCACACCGTTGAAGCGGCAGTTCTTCACGTTGATGTCATAGACGTTGGTGCAAGTGTCGAGCGCGATGATCTGCACGCCGTACTTGCTCTTCTCGCAGGTGACGTTGTCGAGGTTGACGTTGCGCACCGTCGGCAGGAATCCGCGGCAGCAGATTTCGTTGTGCTCGTAGTCGAGGTTGATCTTCAGCACGGACTCGCCGCACTGGCCCACCTTGATGTTACGTGCGTAGATATTCTCGATGACACCGCCGCGGCAGGTGTTCGTCTTGATGCGGATGACGCGGTCGAGGTTGGGGCTGTCCATGACGTTGTTCTCGGCATAGACATTGCGGCATCCGCCGGAAATCTCACTTCCGATGACCACGCCGCCGTGGCCGTTTTCCATCTTGCAGTTGCGGATGATGATGTTCTCGCTGGGTTTGTTCCACAGACGGCCGTCGTTGTTGCGTCCGCTCTTGATGGCGATACAGTCGTCGCCGGTGTTGAAGAAGCAGTTCTCGATCAGCACGCCGTCGCATGACTCCGGGTCGCAGCCGTCGCCGTTAGGACCGTCGTTGTTGATGTGGACGCCGCGCACGGTGATGTTCTTCGACAGCAGCGGGTGAATCACCCAGAACGGCGAGCGCAGCAGCGTCACGTTCTCGATGAGAATACCGTCGCAGGTGTTGAAGTTGATGAGCTGCGGGCGCAGACCGTCCTTCGGTCCGAAGCGGCGTTCGTTCATGTCGACACCATCCTCGGCCATCTTCAGCAGACGGGGGCGTGCGCCGTTGCGCTGGCTGATCATGCCTTCCTTCCAGCCGTATTTTGCTGCTCCGCACCACGGCCACCATGTCTCGCGTGTGCCGCCGCCGTCGATGATACCCTCGCCGGTTATGGCCACGTCGGTCTGCTTGTAGGCGTAGATGCAGGGAGAAATGTTCCAGCAGTCGAGTCCTTCCCAGCGTGTCAGCACGACGGGATAGAGCTCAGGCTCGAACGTGAACTGAAGCACGGCGCCCTTCTCCACCACGAGGTTGACGTGGCTGAGCATGGTGATGGCAGCCGTGTTGAACGTTCCTGCGGGAACGACCACACGTCCGCCGCCGGCTTTGGAGCATGCGGCGATGGCCTTGTTGATGGCTTTCTGGTTAACGGCGGCCTTGGCGGTTGTGCTGGCGCCATACTTGGTGATGTTGAACTCGCGGTCGGCAAACTGCGGTTGCCTGATGCTCTGCTCGATCTGCTTGTAGGTCGTGTCCCAACCGTCGGCCATAGCCGCAGCGGGGAAGAGCAGACACAGAAGCATCAATTTTAAGTAGTGTCTCATATTTGTTATTAATAGTATAGTATTGTAGTCGCTCCGTGAGCATCCACGGTCTGTTTCAGATTTGTCCTTGAAAGGTGCAGACCGGCTTTTTTTAATTGTTTCAGATGTGACGAGATATTGCTGCAAAGATACGTATTATTAAGGCAAATAAAGAATAAAAGGCGATAAATTTTGCCTTACCGTCCATATATTCGGCTGATATTCCACCTTTTTCGGACAATCATGCCATTAGTCTCAGACGTCTTCTGCAAGGCTCTTGAATAGTGTCCGAAGATGTAGGACGAACACCGTGAAGTATGGCGGGCATAGAGTCGGGATGATTGTGTGTCAGAATAATATCATAAATTTAACACATGAAAAATGCTTCAAAAAATCGGCGACGCAGCTCTGATTTTGACATCCGGGCGTAATTTTCCGACTGAAAAATTACTGCGGTCTTGCCGTAAGGGCCCCGTTGGTCCGCAACGGGGCCGCCGTCGTCTTCCAACGGGCACGCCGTCGTGATGCAACGAGGGCCCCGTTGCAAAGCCGTAAGGCCCTTACGGCTCGAAAAAATCGGTGAAAAAGTTGCACACTTCTGTAATTTCTGATGTAACGCATTGATGCTCAGTGAGAAAAAGATGCACGCGCAAAACTCGCATATTTGAGCCCGAGGGACTGCTTGGCGCAGAATTTATGTTAAAATCGAGGACTTTTGTTGAGATTATTCCGAGTTTTTAACAGTTGCGCTTCCTGCGGCACCGGCATGGCCTTCGGGGCATACTCTCTGCACACATTTATACATATTATATATCACTCACAAGTAGGGTCGCGACCCGTCGCGACCGCCTCCGTACCAACCGGTTCAACCTGTTTGGTTGAATTATATACATGGGTG